>NZ_JBEPSF010000010.1:0-184236 GCF_040548725.1 Stenotrophomonas sp. 2619
GGTGGGTCGGGCGCTGGGGTCCCATACCCTTGGAGGCGAAGTAAAGGGGGAGGGGGCGGCCGCAGGCCGACGCCGGAGGACATTCGCCGGAAAGGGTATGGGGCCCTAGCGCCCGACCCACCGACTACCGCTTTATCCCACTCAGTACGCAAATTCCTTGAACACCGGATCGATGTTGCCGCCCCACTCGCCGTGGAACAGCGCCAGCTTGCGGTCGGCCGGGGTCAGCCCGGAATCGACGATCTCCTGCAGCACGTCCAGGAACTTGCTTTCGTCCTGGCCATCGGCGTTGCGCGCGGCGCGGCGCTTGAGGCCGGCCACGGCGATCTTCAGCGCCTCGCGCGACAGGTCCAGCACGGTGCCGTTGCGGAACGGCAGCTTCAACCCATGCTTCGGCACGCCGTCGCGCAGCACGTTGCGCTCGACCAGGCTGAAATCACGCACCAGTTCCCAGGCCGCATCCAGTGCGGCATCGTCGTACAGCAGGCCCACCCAGAACGCCGGCAATGCACACAGGCGGCTCCACGGGCCGGCATCAGCACCGCGCATTTCCAGGTACTTCTTCAGGCGCACTTCGGGGAAGGCGGTGGTCATGTGGTCCGACCAGTCGCGCAGCGTGGGCAGCTGGCCCGGCAGCACCGGCAGCTTGCCGACCATGAAGTCGCGGAAGCTCTGGCCGCTGGCATCGTTGTACTTGCCATCGCGGTAGGAGAAGTACATCGGCACGTCGAGCAGGTAGTCGACGTAACGCTCGTAGCCGAAGCCGTCCTCGAACACGAAGTCGAGCATGCCGGTGCGGTCGTTGTCGGTGTCGGTCCAGATGTGCGAGCGGTAGCTCTGGTAGCCGTTCGGCGCGCCTTCGGTGAACGGCGAATCGGCGAACAGCGCGGTGGCGATCGGCTGCAGCGCCAGCGACACACGGAACTTCTTCACCATGTCCGCTTCAGTGGCGTAGTCCAGGTTGACCTGCACCGTGCAGGTGCGGGTCATCATGTCCAGGCCCAGCGTGCCGACCTTGGGCATGTACTCGCGCATGATCTTGTAGCGCCCCTTGGGCATCCACGGCATCTCGTCGCGGGTCCACTTGGGCTGGAAGCCCATGCCCAGGAAGCCCAGCTGCAGTTCGCCGGCCACCTGCGCCACTTCATTGAGGTGGGTGCCGGTTTCCACGCAGGTCTGGTGGATGGTTTCCACCGCCGCGCCGGACAGTTCCAGCTGGCCGGCCGGTTCCAGCGTCACCGAGGCGTTGTCGCGCAGCAGCGCGATGGTGCGGCCGTCTTCCTGCACCGGATCCCAGCCGAAGCGGGTCAGGCCGTTGAGCAGGGCTTCGATGCCGCGGTCGCCGTCGAAGGTGGGCGGGCGCAGGTCGTCCAGGCGGAAGCCGAACTTCTCGTGTTCGGTGCCGATGCGCCACTGCGCCTTGGGCTTTTCGCCGGAGGCCAACGTGGCGACCAGTTCATTTCGGTCGGTGATCGGCGTCTCGGCGACGTGGCTGGGGCTCGACAAGGGGAGGCTCGCAGGATTCTGGTCAGGGCGGGGATGTGGGGTTGCAGCCCCCGCATCGCAAGGGCGCACTATATCGTGGCGTCCCCCACCGTCGCGTCACCGTGACGGTTTTCAGCATCCTATGAAAATGGGCTTGACCGGGCCGCAGCGCCGTTGCGACGCATTTCGCCCCGCGCGGCGGGCGCGCCCTACACTGCCCCCATGAGCCGATCCAGACATCCGGAAGTACATCGCTCCGACCGCGTGGGCTGGCTGCGGGCCGCCGTGCTGGGCGCCAATGACGGCATCGTCTCGGTGGCCGGGCTGGTAGTCGGCATTGCCGCCAGCGGTGCCAGTGCCACCACGATACTGGCCACCGGGATCGCCGGCACCGTGGCCGGGGCCATGTCGATGGCGGCCGGCGAGTATGTGTCGGTACAGTCGCAGGTCGATACCGAGCATGCCGACCTGGCGGTGGAGAAACGCGAGCTGCATGAAGACCCGCACAGCGAGCTGGAGGAACTGGCGGCCATTTACCGGCATCGCGGCCTGACCCCCGACCTGGCCCAGCAGGTGGCGGTGCAGTTGACCGCCCACGATGCCCTGGCCGCGCATGCGCGCGACGAGCTGGGCATCACCGAGGAACTGCGCGCACGCCCGCTGCAGGCCGCGATGGCCTCGGCCGGTGCCTTCATCTGCGGCGCGGCGCTGCCGGTGCTGACCGCGCTGCTGGCGCCGCACGTGTACGTTGCACAGGTCACCACCGCCGCCACCCTGGTCGGCCTTGGCCTGACCGGCGCGATGGCCGCGCGTGCCGGGGGCGCACCGCCGCTGCGCGGCGCGGTGCGGGTAATGTTCTGGGGCGCATTGGCGATGGCGGCCGCAGCACTGATCGGCCAGTTGTTCGATACTGCGCACTGATGAACGCCCTCCTCCACCCGGCCTCGCTGCTGGACGACATGGCCAGCCTGGCTACCTGCGCGCGTGCCGACGGCTACGCGTGCGTCACCGCGCGCCGCGAACACGGCGCCTCGTCGGTGGACATCCCGCAGCCGCAGTTCGCGATCCTGCTGCAGGGGCGCAAGCAGGTGACCTGTGGCACGCAGTCGCTCACGTTCATGCCCGGCGATCTTTTCCTGATCACCCGCCGCTGCCGCATCGACGTGGTCAACATTCCCGATCCGCACAGCGGCGTGTACCTCAGCGCGATCGTGCCGCTGTGCAGCGAGGCGCTGGCGGCCGCGCGCGTGCTCTGGAACGAACCGCTGCCCGAGGCCGGCGACGCGCTGGCGCGGTTGTCGCTGGACGACCACGGCGACACCTTGCGGCAATGGCGCCAGGCGCTGGAACACGCGCGCTACACCGAGGCCCGGCTCGCGCTGGCCGCGCTGGTGCTGGCATTCTGCCGGCGCGGCCACGGCAGCCTGCTGGTGCCCCCCGAGCCGAGCCTGGGCGAGCGCATCCGTGACCTGATCGCCGCCCAGCCCGAACGCGACTGGCAATCGCGCGACTTCGAAGCGCAGCTGGGGCTGAGTGGTGCGACGCTGCGGCGGCGGCTGGCCAGCGAGCAGGCCAGCGTGCGCGCGCTGATCGCCGATGCACGCCTGGCGCACGCGATGAACCTGCTGTACACCACGCAGCTGCCGTTGAAGACCGTGGCCGCGCGCGTGGGCTACCGCTCGCTGGGCAGCTTCAACAAGCGCTTCGCCGCGCGCTACGGGCTGGAGCCGGGGGCAATCGGCAACAGTTGAGCCGGCGAGCGGATCACGGCGCATTCTGAGCAGTACGCGGCGACGTGCGCGCGCAGCATGGAGACACCGCGGCACCGCCGCCTTGCGTAGACCCTGCCATGCGCCTTCCTCGCGTTCGCTTCCTTGCCGCTGCCCTGTTGGTGGCCACGGCCACCAGCCCCGCCCTGGCCACCACCACGCACACGCCCTCGGCACAGGTGCCCGGCGTCTACCACCAGCAGATCGGCACGCTGCAGGTCACCGCGCTGTTCGACGGCACCGTGGCACTGGGCCGGCAGGAACTGACCGGGATCGAGGCGGGCGCGGTGACCCGCCTGCTCGACCACCGGTATGTGCCCGAAGACGGCAAGGGCCTGCAGACCGCAGTCAACGCCTACCTGGTGCAGCGGGGCAACCACCTGACCCTGGTGGATACCGGCACCGCCACCTGCTTCGGGCCCGGCCTGGGCCAGGTGTTGGGCAACCTGCGCGCGGCCGGTTACGACCCGGCCGAGGTGGACGACGTGCTGCTCACCCATGCCCATCCGGACCACCTGTGCGGGCTGCTGGATGCGCAGGACAAGGTCGCCTACCCCAACGCCACGGTCTGGTTGTCGGCCGCCGACGCGGCCTATTGGCTGGACCCGGCCAGCGAAGCCACCGCGCCGCAGGGCGTGCGCTTTGCCTTCGCGCTGGCGCGCAAGGCGGTGGCACCCTACGAGGCCGCAGGCAAGCTGCGCCGTTTCAGCCCGGGGCAGGTGCTTCCGGCGGGGGTGACCGCGCTGGACAGCCATGGACATACGCCGGGCCATGTGTCGTGGAAGCTGGACGCCGGCAACGGCCCGTCGCTGCTGGTGTGGGGCGACATCGTGCATTTCCACGCGGTGCAGTTCGCCCAGCCCCAGGCGGCCTACGAGGCCGACAGCGACCGCACGGCCGCCGTCGCCAGCCGCCGCGCAATGATGGCCCAGGCCGCGGACGGGGGCTGGTGGGTGGCCGGTGCGCACCTGCCGTTCCCGGGGCTGGGCCACGTGCGGCGCGAGGGCGAGGCGTTTGCGTGGGTACCGGGGGAGTTCGCGCCGTTGCCGGGCCGTTGACCCTGGGGTGCGCGGCATTCGTCGGCGGGCCGCGAGCTGACCGCCGTTCGTTGGCGGCCCGCACGCTGACCGGGTAGTGCCGGCCGCTGGCCGGCTCCTCTTTCGGCCGGATCTATCGGGAGCCGGTCAGCGGCCGGCACTACCGGGATCCGCGCACCGTTACGGAGCCGGCCAGCGGCCGGCATTACCGGAATGCGTGCGCCGTTGGCCGGTACCCCGGCCCATGGTTACGGGGCTGCGCGGTGTTACGCGGTTTCGGGGGCCGGCTTGTTCAGGCCCAGCCAGCCGCCGATGATGCCGCGGGCTTCGTCCACGCCCTGGCGGGCCGGTCCGGAGAAGGTCTGCACGCTGACGGTGTCGCCGAACGAGGACTGCAGTTCCTTGCGCACCTTCTGCAGGGCGATGCCCTGCTGGCCACGGCCCAGCTTGTCGGCCTTGGTCAGCAGCGCGTGCGCGGGCAGGCCGCGCTGCACAGCGTAGGCCAGCATCTGGCGGTCGTAGTCCTTCAGCGGGTGACGGATGTCCATCACCACCACCAGGCCACGCAGCGCCTCGCGGGTGCGGAAGTACTGGTCGATGAAGGCCTGCCAGTGGGCCTGCAGGTCCAGCGGCACCTTGGCGTAGCCGTACCCGGGAAGGTCGACCAGCTTGGCCTCCGGGGTGACTTCGAAGAACACCAGCTGCTGGGTGCGGCCGGGGGTCTTGGAGACCCGGGCCAGGCTGTTCTGGCGGGTCAGGGCGTTGAGGGCGCTGGATTTGCCGGCGTTGGAGCGCCCGGCAAAGGCAACTTCGGCCCCGACATCCTCCGGCAATTGCCGGGTGTTGTGGGCCGAAAGCAGATAGTGGGCACGTTCGAGGAGCAATGACATGCCCATAGGATCGCATGTCCGGGCCGGATCCGCGCTGCCGCGGCCGGTTTTGCTGCACCCTGCGTTGACCGTGGCGTGAAAGCGCATGGATAATCGGGCGATCCCCGCGGGTGCACCCTGCACCTGCCAGGCCGGTCCACACGGAGCTTCCGCATGCGCCACGCTCGCGTTCTTGCCGTTTCCGCTGTTGCTGTATCGCTGCTGGCCGCTGTTGCGGTCGCTCAGACCTCGATCACGCCCCTGCCTGACAACGGGCCGATCAAGACCGCGTCGCTGGAGGTCGATTTCAGCAAGACCACCTGGGGGGATGCCAAGGCCGGCCAGACCAAGGCCGCCGCCTGCGCCGCCTGCCACTCGGCCGATGGCAACTCCACCGTGGAGATGTATCCCAGCATCGCCGGGCAGAGCGAGCGCTATACCGCCCAGCAGATGGCCTTGATCGCCAACGGCCAGCGCACCTCCGGGGCCTCGGCGGCGATGGTGCCGTTCGTGCAGGACCTCACTCCGCAGGACATGCGCGACATCGGTGCGTATTTCGCAACGCAGAAGGCCAGCGCCGGGCTTGCCGACGATGGGCTGGTGGGCGAAGGTCCGTACGCCGGCAAGAAGTTCTACGAGATCGGGCAGCAGCTGTATCGCGGGGGCGATGCCGAACGCGGCATCCCGGCGTGCATGGCCTGCCACGGTCCCACCGGCGCCGGCAACCCGGGCCCGGCCTACCCGCATATCGGCGGGCAGCATGCGGCCTACGTGGCGCGCCGGCTGCAGGAGTACCAGGCCGGCACCACCCAGGAAACCGACAAGGCACACTTCCAGATCATGGCCACCATTGCAAAGCAGCTGACCGAGCAGGAGATCCAGGCCCTGGGCAGCTACCTGCAGGGCCTGCACAACCGCGCCGACGATGTCGCCTCGGCCACCCCCGCACAACCGGCGAAGGCCCCGTAAAGACCGCTCGGCGGCGCAATGGCCGCCCCGCCCCCGTGGCGGGTTATGTTCACCGCCACGCCGGCACTGGGCCGGCGTTGTTTTTTCCGATGGAGATGGATGTAGATGATGTTGATGCCCCGCCTGATGCTGTTGCTGCTGGCCCTGAGCCCCCTGTCCACGCTGGCGGCCGCGCCGGTCGCGCTGGTCGAAGGCACCGACTACGAACTGATCGAACAGCCGGGCCCGTATGCGCCGCTGGCCGGCAAGATCGAAGTGGTGGAAATGTTCGGCTACACCTGCCCGCATTGCGCGCGCTTCGAGCCGCAGCTGGAAGCCTGGGCCGCCAAGCTGCCCAAGGATGTGCGCTTCACCCCCGTGCCGGCCGCGTTCGGCGGTGTCTGGGATTCGTTCGCACGCGCCTACTTCAGCGCCGACCAGCTGGGCGTGGCCAAGCGCAGCCATCGCGCCATGTTCGAGGCGTTGCATGAAAAGAACAGCCTGCCCATGCAGAACGTCTCGCCGGACGAACTGGCCGTCTTCTACAAGGACTACGGCGTGGCACCGGAGCGTTTCCTGGCCACCATCAAGGGCGATGCGGTCGAGCAGAAGCTGAAGGCCGCCCGCGCCTTCGCCCAGCGCACCAAGGTGCCCGGCACTCCGGCCCTGGTGATCAATGGCCGTTACCTGGTCAAGGGTGACTCGTTCGAGGCGCTGCTGCGCAACGCCGACGCCCTCATCGTCAAGGCCCGCAGCGAACGCACGCGCTGAGTGCAGGCTCGCTGAACCGTCACACACCGTCCACGCCGGACGCGCGTTGGCGCATGCCATCATTCCCCTCTGGCCGGCACCCCGGGTGCCGGCCCCACCATGTTCATCCGCTGGAGATGCCTAGATGAAGACCCGTTTCGCGATTTCGCTGCTGGCCCTGCTGCCGATCCTGGCGGCCTGCAAGGCCCAGGACGGCACCGCCAACACCACTGCCCCGACCGAACCGGCCACCCCGAGCAGCACCCCGGCCGCCGAGCCGGCCGCGCCGGCCACCGAAGCACCCGCTGCCAGCGGTGACACCGCCGCCGCGGAAACCGCCGCGGCCGCCGCGACCACCCCGGCCCCGGCTGCGGCGTCCTCGCGCCCGACCGGCCCTGAGCCGGTGGCAGGCACCGATTACGTGCTGATCGAAAACGGCCAGCCGTTCCAGCCGGCCGCCGGCAAGATCGAAGTGGCCGAGATCTTCGGTTACGTGTGCCCGGCCTGCGCCGCGTTCCAGCCGCTGATCGGGCCGTGGAAGGCCGGTCTGCCGAGCGACGTGAACTTCGTCTACGTACCGGCCATGTTCGGCGGCACCTGGGACAACTACGCGCGTGCCTTCTATGCGGCACAAAGCATGGGCCTGCAGGAAAAGACCCATGAAGCGCTGTATTCGGCCATCCACGCCGAGCAGACCCTGAAGGGCGAGCGCGGTCGTGATTCGGTCGAAGACATCGCCGCCTTCTACGCCAAGCACGGTGCCGACGCCAAGCAGTTCGCCAGCACCATGAGCAGCTTCGCGGTGAATGCCAAGACCAACGCGGCCAAGCAGTTCGCCCAGCGCAGCCAGATCACCGGCACGCCGTCGGTGATCGTCAATGGCAAGTACCTGGTCAAGGGCAAGAGCTTCCCCGACATGCTGCGCATCGCCGATCACCTGATCGCCCGCGAACGCGCCGCCAAGGGCAACTGATTTCTACCGAGCCTGCCACCGTCGTGAATTCCCCCACCACGCGGACCCTGCGCCTGCTGACGGCCAACATCCAGGCCGGCAGCAGCACCCGCCGCTACAGTGACTATGTGACCCGCAGCTGGTCGCATGCGCTGCCGGCGGGGCGCAAACGCACCAGCCTGGACGCCATTGCCCAGCTGGCGCGCGGTCATGACATCGTCGGCCTGCAGGAGGCCGATCCGGGCAGCCTGCGCTCGGGCTTCACCAACCAGACCCACTACCTGGCCGAGCGCGCCGGCTTCAATTACTGGAGCCACCAGCCCAACCGCCGCATGGGCGGGGTGGCATCCAGCGCCAACGGCCTGCTGAGCAGGCTGGAACCGGTGGAAGTGCAGGACCACGCCCTGCCCGGCCGCATCGGCGGGCGCGGCGTGCTGCTGGCCAAGTTCGGCGAAGGTAGTGAAGGCCTGGCCGTTGCCGTGGCGCATCTGTCGCTGGGGACCAACTCGCGGATGTCGCAGTTGGCCTTCATTGCCGACCTGCTTACCGACCATCCCAACGCGGTGCTGATGGGCGATTTCAACTGCCTGGCCGACCGTCCCGAAATGCAGGCGCTGTACCAGAAGACCACGCTGCAACCGCCGGGCTGCGCGGTGCCGACGTTCCCGAGCTGGCGCCCGGACCGGGCCATCGACCACATCCTGCTCAGCACCGGCCTGCAGCAACGCAGCGCCGAAGCGGTCCCGGCCGCGTTTTCGGACCACCTGGCGCTGGCCATGGAAATCGACGTACCCAGCCACGCGCTGCGCTGACACGTCCGGATTTCCGCTACACCAGATTCGTAGAGCGGGGCTCTGCCCCGCTGCGTCAACATCCGTAGAGCGGGGCTCTGCCCCGCTGCATCAAAATCCGTAGAGCGGGGCTCTGCCCCGCTGCATGTCCGCAACGGCCGGGCAGAGCCCGGCGCTACGTTGCTGCATTTCCCGATCGGCCGGGCAGAGCCCGGCGCTACGACCCGCTGCACGTCCGCGATCACCCCGCTGCGTCAAAATCCGTAGAGCGGGGCTCTGCCCCGCTGCATCTCCGCGACTGCCCCGCTGCATCTCCGCGACAGCCGGGCAGAGCCCGGCGCTACGTTGCTGCATTTCCCGACAGCCGGGCAGAGCCCGGCGCTACGTTGCCGATCGGCCGGGCAGAGCCCGGCGCTACGATCTGTTGCATGTCCGCGATGGTGGGGCGACGCAGCCCGCGTGGCGGGCGCGTAAACAGCCCCTCCACAGCCGCTGTGCGCTAATGCTCCGGGTCTGCCGAGTTCGGCATCGAGAGCCTTCCCTCCCCATGAGCGCTGTGGAGTCGCCTCCCTACGAGGTACGCACGCTTCGACCGGTCTTCCTGCTTGCCGCCACGATCGTGGCGGCATTTGCCATTCTGGTCGCCGCGTTTCCCATCCAGTCCGGCAGCCTGCTGCTGGACGCGCAGACCTGGGCGTCGCGCAACGTCGGCTGGTACTACCTGCTGGCGATGACCGTGTACCTGGTCTTCGTGGTGGGCGTGGCCTTGTCCGGCTACGGCAACGTCAAGCTGGGCGCGGATCACGACGAACCGGAGTTCAGCTATCTGTCCTGGGCCGGCATGCTGTTCGCCGCCGGTATCAGCATCACGCTGTTCTTCTTCTGCGTGTCCGAACCGCTCACCCATTACCTGCTGCCCCCACAGGGCGGCGTGGGCGAAGGCGAAGCCAGCGCGCGCCAGGCGATGCAGCTGCTGTTCCTGCATTGGGGCCTGCACGGCTGGGGCGTGTTCGCGCTGGCTGCCATGGCACTGGCCTACTTCGCCTACCGCCACAACCTGCCGCTGGCGCTGCGCTCGGCGCTGTATCCGCTGATCGGCAAGCGCATCAACGGGCCCATCGGCTACACCGTGGATGCGCTGGGCATCGTGGCCACCGTGTTCGGGCTGGGCGCGGACATGGGCTTTGGCGTGCTGCACCTCAACGCCGGGCTCAACACCCTGTTCCCGGTGCCGCATGCGGCCTGGGTGCAGGTGGGGCTGATCGTGCTGATGATGGGCGCGGCCATCACCGTGGCCGTGTCCGGCGTGGAAAAAGGCGTGCGCTGGATGTCCAACATCAACATGCTGCTGGCGATCGGCCTGCTGCTGTTCATGCTGTTCGCCGGCCCCACCCAATACCTGCTCAACGCGCTCATGCAGAACATGGGCGACTACCTGGGCAACGTGGTCGGCAAGAGTTTCGACGTGTATGCCTACGGCGGTCGTCCGGACTGGCTGGGCAACTGGACGGTGTTCTACTGGGCCTGGTGGATCGGCTGGGCGCCGTTCGTGGGGCTGTTCATCGCGCGCATCTCGCGCGGACGCACCATCCGCGAGTTCGTACTGGGTGTGCTGCTGATCCCGCTGGGCTTCACCCTGGCGTGGCTGTCGATCTTCGGCAACAGCGCGCTGGACCAGATCCTGCACCACGGCCACGCGCACCTGGCGCAGATGGCGGTGGATAACCCGCCCACCGTGCTGTACGCGCTGCTGGAAAGCTATCCGTGGAGCCGCGCGGTCATCGCGGTCACGGTGATCGTCAGCTTTGTGTTCTTCGTCACCTCGGCCGACTCGGGCACGGTGGTGCTGTCCACGCTGTCCTCGCATGGCGGCGCCCCGGAAGACGACGGCCCGCGCTGGCTGCGCGTGTTCTGGGGGGTGATGACCGCGCTGGTCACCGCCGGCCTGCTGCTGGCCGGCAGCATGGATGCGCTCAAGTCGGCGGTGGTGCTGGCCTCGTTGCCGTTCTCGGTGGTGCTGCTGCTGATGATCTGGGGGCTGACCCGCGCCTTGGGCGAGGAGTCGCAACGCAAGAAGGCCTCGCAGTATTCGCCGATACCGCTGATCGGGCAGTCGCGGCACCAGCGTGGCTGGCGCCAGCGCATCACCCAGGCCGTGCATTTCCCGGTGCGCGACGAGGTGTACCGGTTCATGGACACCGACGTGAAACCGGCCATCGAAGCGGTGGCCGCGCAGCTGGGCGAACAGGGCCTGGACGTACAGACGAAGTTCGAGCCCGGCCAGATGGAACTGACCGTGGACCATGGCGAGCAGCAGGTGTTCACCTACCAGGTGATCATGCGCGGCTACCTCACCCCGTCGTTCGCCGCACAGCGCTTCCGCAACCTGCGCTACTACCGCGCCGAAGTGCACCTCTATGAAGGTGGACAGGACTACGAGCTGTTCGGCTACAGCCGGCAGCAGATCATCAACGACATCATCGACCAGTACGAGCGCCACCTGCAGTTCCTGCATCTGACCCGTTGAACCGCTGGTCTCCCGCTGCAAAGGAGTCATCAACATGCCTACATTCCCCGACCAACAGCTCTACATCGGCGGCCGCTACGTTCCCTCGCAGGGCGGACGCACCTTCGAGGTCGTCAACCCGGCCACCGGCGCGGTGCTGGCCAAGGTGCACAGCGCCAACAGCGACGACCTCGATGCGGCCGTTGAAAGTGCACAGGCCGGCCAGAAGGTGTGGGCCGCACTGACCACGGTGGAACGCTCGCGCATCCTGCTGCGCGCCGTCGCCCTGCTGCGCGAGCGCAACGACGCGCTGGCCGAGCTGGAAACGCTCAACACCGGCAAGCCGCTCAGCGAAACCCGCAGCGTGGACATCGTCACCGGCGCCGACGTGCTCGAGTACTACGCCGGGGTGATGCACGGGCTGGAAGGCAGCCAGGTGCCGCTGCGCGACGGCAGTTTCTTCTACACCCGGCAGGAGCCGCTGGGCGTGGTCGGCGCGATCGGCGCATGGAACTACCCGATCCAGATCGCCCTGTGGAAGGCCGCCCCGGCGCTGGCCGCCGGCAACGCGATGATCTTCAAGCCCAGCGAAGTGACCCCGCTGACCGCGCTGAAGCTGGCCGAGATCTTCACCGAAGCCGGCCTGCCCGATGGCGTGTTCAACGTGCTGCCCGGCGATGGCGCGGGCGTGGGCACGGCACTGACCGAGCACCCCGGCATCGAGAAGATCTCCTTCACCGGTGGCACCAGCACCGGGCGCAAGGTGATGGCCAGCGCCTCCAGCTCCACCCTCAAGGAAGTGACCATGGAACTGGGCGGCAAGTCGCCGCTGATCGTCTGCGCCGACGCCGACATCGAGCTCGCCGCCGACGTGGCGATGATGGCCAACTTCTACAGTTCCGGGCAGGTCTGCACCAACGGTACCCGGGTGTTCGTGCCGCAGGCGCTGCTCACCGACTTCGAGCAGGCGTTGAGCGAACGGATCGCGCGCATCCGCATTGGCGATCCGTTGAACGAGGACACCAACTTCGGCCCGCTGGTCAGCGCCGCGCACATGCAGCGCGTGCTGGACCACATTGCCAGCGGCAAGGCCGAGGGCGCACGCCTGGTCTGTGGTGGCGAGCGGCTCACCGACGGTGCGTTGGGCAAGGGCTGCTATGTGGCCCCCACCGTGTTCAGCGACTGCCGTGATGACATGCGCATCGTGCGCGAGGAAATCTTCGGGCCGGTCCTGAGCCTGCTGGCCTACCAGACCGAAGAGGAGGCCGTGCGCCGCGCCAACGCCACCGAGTACGGCCTGGCCGCGGGCGTGGTGAGCGGCGACCTGAGCCGCGCGCACCGCCTGATCCACCAGCTGGAGGCCGGCATCTGCTGGGTCAACTGCTGGGGCGAATCGCCGGCGCAGATGCCGGTGGGCGGCTACAAGCAGTCCGGCGTGGGCCGCGAGAACGGCCTGGCCACGCTGCGCGCCTACACCCGCACCAAGTCCATCCAGATCGAACTGGACCGCTACGCGTCGGTGTTCTGAACCGGCCTGACAGGAGACCCCCGCGATGAAGCGCGAGTACGACTACATCATCATCGGCGCCGGCTCGGCCGGCAATACGCTGGCCGCGCGCCTCACCGAGGACGCCGGCGTCAGCGTGCTGCTGCTGGAAGCCGGCGGCCCCGACTACCGCCTGGATTTCCGCACCCAGATGCCGGCCGCGCTGGCCTACCCGCTGCAGGGCCGCCGCTACAACTGGGCCTATGAAACCGAGCCGGAACCGCACATGGACAACCGGCGCATGGAGTGCGGGCGCGGCAAGGGCCTGGGCGGCTCGTCGCTGATCAATGGCATGTGCTACATCCGCGGCAACGCGCTGGACTTCGACAACTGGGCCCGCTTCGACGGCCTGGAAGACTGGAGTTACCACGACGTGCTGCCGTACTTCCGCAAGGCCGAAACGCGCGACATCGGCCCCAACGATTACCACGGCGGCGACGGCCCGGTCAGCGTGGCCACGCCGAAGAACGGCAACAACGTGCTGTTCCACGCGATGGTGGAGGCCGGCGTGCAGGCCGGCTACCCGCGCACCGACGACCTCAACGGCTACCAGCAGGAAGGTTTCGGCCCGATGGACCGCACCGTGACCCCGCGCGGCCGCCGCTCGAGCACCGCACGCGGCTACCTGGACATGGCCAAGGACCGCGCCGGGCTGGAGATCGTGGTGCATGCCACCACCGACCGCATCCTGTTCGCCGGCAAGCGCGCGGTGGGCGTGCGCTACCTGGCCGGCAACAGCGCCACGCCGATCGACGCCACCGCACGCCGCGAGGTGCTGCTGTGCGCCGGCGCCATCGCCTCGCCGCAGATCCTGCAGCGCTCCGGTGTGGGCGCCCCGGCGCTGCTGGCCGCGCTCGGCGTGCCGCTGGTGCACGATCTGCCCGGCGTGGGCGAGAACCTGCAGGACCACCTGGAGGTGTACATGCAGTACGCCTGCAAGAAGCCGGTGTCGCTGTACCCGGCATTGCAGTGGTGGAACCAGCCGGCCATCGGCGCGGAGTGGCTGTTTGCCGGCACCGGCATCGGTGCCAGCAACCAGTTCGAAGCCGGTGGTTTCATCCGCACCCGCGACGAATTCGAGTGGCCGAACATCCAGTACCACTTCCTGCCGGTGGCGATCAATTACAACGGTACCAATGCGGTCAAGGAACATGGGTTCCAGGCGCATGTGGGGTCGATGCGCACGCCCAGCCGCGGCCGCGTGCATGCGAAATCGCTGGACCCGCATGCGCATCCGTCGATCCTGTTCAACTACCAGTCCACCGACCAGGACTGGCAGGAATTCCGCGACGCCATTCGCATCACCCGCGAGATCATCGCCCAGCCCGCGCTGGACGAATACCGTGGCCGCGAGATCAGCCCGAGTGCGGACTGCAAGACCGATGCGGAGCTGGATGCGTTCGTGCGGGCCCGTGCCGAGACCGCCTACCACCCGTCGTGCTCCTGCGCGATGGGCACCGACGCAATGAGCGTGGTGGACGGCCAGGGCCGCGTGCACGGCATGGAAAGCCTGCGCGTGGTGGACGCCTCGATCATGCCGCGCATCATCACCGGCAACCTCAACGCCACCACCATCATGATCGCCGAGAAGATCGCCGACCGCATCCGCGGCCGCGCCCCGCTGCCACGCAGCACGGCGGACTATTACGTAGCCGGAGACGCGCCGGTAAGGAACCGGTAGAGCCGGGCTCTGCCCGGCTGCGACCCGGTCCGGCACCACGCGCCCCGTAGAGCCGGGCTCTGCCCGGCTACCCCGTATTCGGGCACCACGCAGCCGGGCAGAGCCCGGCGCTACCGGGCTACCCCGTATTCCGGGACCACGCAGCCGGGCAGAGCCCGGCGCTACCCGGCTGACCCGTATTCGGGCACCACGCAGCCGGGCAGAGCCCGGCGCTACCCGGCTGCCCCGTATTCCGGCACCACGCAGCCGGGCAGAGCCCGGCGCTACGCCGCCATCACCGGCGCCACCCGCCGTGCCGTCACCGTACTCCCCACCGACGCCACCACCGTGCAGCCGATGGCGGCCCATTGCAGCGGGGTCAGGTGTTCGGCCAGCAGCCCCATCGCCAGCAGCGCGGCCACTGCCGGTTCCATGCTGATCAGGATGCCGAAGGTCTCCTTCGGCAGCCGCTTCAACGCCATCATCTCCAGCGACATCGGAATCGCGCTGGAGACAATCGCCACACCCAGCCCGAACAGCAGGATCTTCGGGTCCAGCAATGCCATGCCCGCATGCGCCACGCCCACCGGCACCACCACCAGCGCTGCCGCGCACAGCCCCAGCGACACCGTGTGCCCCGCATGCAGATGCCCTGCCCGCTTGCCGAAGATGATGTACATCGCCCAGCAGGCCGCCGCGCCCAAGGCAAACATCACCCCCACCGGATCCAGCGGCGCGCCGTGGCCCAGCGGCAACAGCAGCAGCAACCCGACCACCGCGCAGCCCACCCAGACAAAGTCGATCGGCCGGCGCGAGGACCACATCGCCACCGCCAGCGGCCCGCAGAACTCGATGGCCACCGCGATGCCGAACGGAATCGTGCGCAGCGCCATGTAGAACAGCAGGTTCATTACCCCCAGCGTGATCCCGTAGCGCAGGATCGCCCCGGCGTCGGCGCGCGTGGTGGTCCAGCGCCAGGGCCGGAACACCGCCAGCAGCACCAGCGCCGAGAACCCCACGCGCAACGCGCTGGTGCCCTGCGCGCCGATCAGCGGAAACAGCTGCTTGGCAAAGGAGGTGCCCACGGACAGGGCGGTGACCGAGCCGAGCACGGCCAGGACGGGAATGAGCGAAGCGTAGCGGGAGGTCGACATCCGGCCAGCATATTGCGTAGGGGCCGAAGGAGATGCTCAATTGCAGGGGCCTTCCTGCATGTTTCACTCACCCATGACCGCCGCGTACGCCCCCGACGAATTCGACCGCGCCATCCTGGCCATCCTGCAGCGTGACAACACCACTGCCCAGCGTGAGATCGCCGAGAGCGTGCACCTGTCCGCACCGGCGGTGCAGCGCCGGATCAAGCGCCTGCAGGAGGCCGGCTTCATCCGCGCCAATGTCGCCGTGCTCGACCAGAGCCGCCTCGGCCGACCGCTGACCATCATGGTCGAGGTGCGCGTGAGCAGCGAACAACCGCATCGTGTGGCCCCGTTCCGCCGCCGCGTGCAGGACGACCCCGCCGTGCAGCAGTGCTATGCGATCACCGGCGACGCCGACTTCCTGCTGATTCTCACCGCCGCCTCCATGGAGGAGTACGAGGCCATCAGCGAGCGCCTGTTCGGCAATGACGACAACATCGAGCGCTACCGCACGGCGGTGGCGCTGAGCACGTTGAAACGGGGGCTGGACGTACCGCTGTAGGACTGCCGGCGCGCCTTGCACGGCTGCACCGGCAACCCGCGCCCTCAGGGCACGCGCGTGAAGTGGATCGTCATCAGGATCGGTTTGCCGTCTTTGCTGAAGAACGCCTTCGACTCGGTCATCCGGTTGCCGTCGCCGGCCACGGTATAGATGCGCGTGGACGCCGGCGTGCCGTGGTCCACCAGCTGCATCACCAGTACATTCGGCGCGGGCATGCTGAGCGAGGCCACGTCGGCGCCGTAGTTGCCGACGATCGGGCCGGGCGTACCATCCAGCGGCAGGGTGCTGTTGGCGGTCATCTTTCCGCCTTTCGGATCGACGATCTCCGCGCGGGTGGTCCAGCGGCCTGCGCCCGCATCCTTGAATTCCAGCAGCACACTCTTGGGTCGGTCGGCCGCCGGCATCGGCAACGTGGCGACATCGATGGCCCAGCGCCCGGCCAGGGGAGACGCGGCAGGCGTGGCGGCAAACAGCGCCAGCGGCGCGGCCTGCAGCAAGGCCGTGGTCAGGCAGACGGCGAACATCCTCTTCATGGAAGCTCCTTCATGGATGAATGCACGACGTGAGCCGTGCACGGGCAACGGTGGCGAGGTCAGCCCCGGACGGCTGCTTCAATCGCCGCTACATCGATCTTGCGCATGGTCATCATCGCCTCGAACGCGCGCCTGGCCACGCCCGGATCCTCGCTGGTGACCGCCTCGGTCAACACGCGCGGGGTGATCTGCCAGGACAGGCCCCATTTGTCGCGGCACCAGCCGCAGGCGCTTTCCTGGCCGCCGTTGCCGACGATGGCGTTCCACAGCCGGTCCGTCTCGGCCTGGTCGTCGGTGGCGATCTGGAAGGAGAACGCCTCGCTGTGCTTGAACGCGGGCCCGCCATTGAGACCGATGCACGGAATGCCGGCCACGGTGAAGTCCACGGTCAGCACGTCGCCCTGCTTGCCCGACGGAAAGTCACTGGGCGCATGGTGCACGGCGTTAACCGCACTGTCGGGGAAGGTCTGGGCGTAGAACGTGGCCGCGTCCAGCGCGGTGCCGTCGAACCAGAGGCAGATCGTGTTCCTGGCCACCATGGCGGTCTCCTGCAGCGATCAAGTGTCGCCAGCCTACGACCGGGGATGTTAAGCGGCTGCCCTGCCGGCCCGGACCCAGGCGTGGCAAGGCCTTAGGCGATATCCGGGGGCGGCCCGGCAGAACCGTCCGAATTGCTGATACGACTGATTCGCATTAACATGGCGTTATCCCGTCCGCGCCAGGGAGGCGCTGCGGCGATCAGTGCCTGCGCCCGCGCCTTGTCCTGCAAGGCCTCCGCCAGCCGCGTACTGACCCCCACCCACTGCAGCGCGCCGGGCCACCGAGGATGTCGGCCATGTGCGTGCTGCCGCCCTGGAACCGCCGATGACCCGTTCTTCCGTTGTGCTGCCCCGCCTGCTGCCGCAGGCCCGCCTGACCCAGGCCCTGCTCGCTGCGCTGTGCGCGCTGGGCGCTGCCCCCGCGTTCGCACAGGACGTCCCTGCCGACGCCACCACCCTGGACAAGGTGGTGGTCAAGGGCGAGCGCGCCGAAGGCTACTCCGTGCGCAAGACCTCGGCCGGCACCCGCTTCGACCTGGCGCCGCGCGAAATCCCGCAGTCGGTGAGCATCATCAGCCACCAGCGCATCGAAGATCAGAACCTGGACGACATCCTCGACGTACTGGCCAACACCACCGGCGTCACCAGCACCCAGTCCGACAGCGAGCGCACCGAGTTCTACGCGCGTGGCTTCTATATCGACAGCTACCAGTTCGATGGCCTGCCCACCCAGATGGTGCAGAACTGGAGCTATGGCGATTCCGGCCTGGACCTGGCGTTGTATGACCGCGTGGAAGTGGTGCGCGGCGCCACCGGCCTGCTCAGCGGCGCCGGCAATCCGTCCGCGTCGGTGAACCTGGTGCGCAAGCACGCCGACAGCGCCGAACTCACCGGCAGCGTGTCGCTCAACGTGGGCAGCTATGGCCGCACCCGCACCACCGTGGACGTGGGCAGCGCACTGAATGCCAGCGGCACCGTGCGCGGCCGCGTGATCGGCAGCTACCTGGACACCGACGCGCAGATGGACCGCTACAACCAGCACAAGACGCTGGGCTATGCGGTGATCGATGCCGATCTGACGCCGGACACGCAGTTGAGCGTCGGCTACGACTACCAGCAGAAGCGTGCCAACGGCGCGACCTGGGGCGGCTTCCCGATGATCTACTCCGACGGCACCCCGACTAACTACTCCACCGCGTTCAATCCGTCCCCGGACTGGACCTACTGGGACACCACGAGCAAGCGCCTGTTCGCCACCCTGCAGCACAGCTTCGCCAACGACTGGAAGGTCAAGATCGGCGCCACGCACGACAAGACGGACGCCAACGACAAGCTGTTCTACCCGTCCTACACCGCCTTCAACAAGGACACCGGCGCCGGCATCACGCCGATGGCCGGGTTTTACAACACCCACCGCAAGGTGGATGCCGTGGACGGTTACGTGGACGGTCCGTTCCAGCTGTTCGGCCGCGAGCACCAGTTCATGGCCGGGCTGAGCTACAACAAGCGCGAGTACGCCAACTACGGTGACTTCCAGATGGGTTGGGCACCGCTGGACAACTACCTGGGCTGGACCGGCACGTTCCCAGAGCCGAACTGGGCCGCCACCCTGCCGCTGCAGAGCCAGGGCACCATCACCCAGAAGGCCGGCTATGCGGCCACCCGCCTGTCGCTGGCCGACCCGCTGAAGCTGATCCTTGGCGCGCGTTACACCGACTGGAAGAGCGAGGGCGAGGACAACGATCGCCAGCACAAGGTCACCACCCCGTACGCAGGTCTGGTCTACGACCTCAACGACACCTACAGCACCTATGCCAGCTACACCGAGATCTTCCAGCCGCAGACGCTGAAGAATCGCCAGGGAAGCTACCTGGACCCTGTGGATGGCAAGAGCTACGAAGTGGGCGTCAAGGGTGCATGGTTCGACAGCCGCCTGAACGCCTCGCTGTCGGTGTTCCGTATCGAGCAGGACAACGTCGGCCAGATCACCGATGACCTGGTGGAAGGGGGTTCGGCGGGCGAATTTGCCTACATCGCTGCACGTGGTACGGTCAGCCGCGGCTTCGAATTCGAGCTCAACGGCGAGCTGGCCCCGGGCTGGAATGCCAGCTTCGGCGCGTCGCGCTACGTGGCCAAGGACGTCACCGGCAGCGATATCAATACCCGCCTGCCGCAGACTGCGATCAAGGCGTTCACCAGCTACACGCCGCAGACCCTGACCGACCTGACCGTGGGCGGCGGCGTGAACTGGCAGAACGGGATCTACTACGCGGTGAGCGGAGTGGGTCGCGTGGAGCAGGACGGCTACGCGCTGGTCAGTGCGTTCGTGCGCTACAAACTGGCGCCGCAGTTCAGCGTGCAGGCCAACCTCAACAACCTGCTGGACAAGAAGTACTACGCGCAGATCGGCGGGTATGGCGGCTACGGCGACGGCCGCAACGGTTCCATCACCTTCAACTGGTCGTTCTGACCGGTCATTGGTTGCGAGGTGGCAGCACAGAGCGCCGGGCATTGCCCGGCGTTTTGCGTTTTGCGTTTTGCGTTTTGCGTTTTGCGTTTTGCGTTTTGCACGATGCGCGACGCGCGACAAGTGTGCAGCCACGCATGGCGTGGCTCTACCGGTTGGGTGCGGTGCCCCCCTCAACGGGCGTAATACCCCGGCTGGTCCAGGTCGGCGATCAACTCCGGTCCCACCGGCGCCCATCCCAGCAGGGCGCGCGTGGCCGAACTGGACGCGGCCATGTCCGCACCCGCCATCCGCGCGAACCAGCCGAAATGTTCGGCACCGCGCGAGGCTACCGGCAGCTTCAGGTGTTTCCCGATGACCTCGGCGATCTGCTTGAACGGCACCGCTTCATCGGCGATGGCGTGGTACACCGGCACGTGTGCGCCCTGCTCCAGCGCGTACCGGTACACCCGCGCCGCGTCGTGCCGGTGCACGCCGGACCAGCAGTTCTGGCCCTCGTCCAGATACGCCGACACACCGGTACGGCGCGCCAGTTCGATCAGGATCGGCACGAAACCGTGCTCCCCCAGCCCGTGCACCGACGGTGGCAGGCGCACGGTGGCCGCGCAGATGCCGGCGTCTGCCAGGGCGCGTGCGGCAGGTTCGGACCTGCGCGGTGAGGCGGGATCGGGCAGGTCGGTCTCGTTGCCGCCGCGGCGCACGCCGAGCAGGCCGGAGGTGACCAGCAGCGGGCGCCGGGTACCGCGCAATGCCTCGCCCAGTGCCTGGATCACGCGCTGGTCCTGCGCACAGTGCGCGATGAAGTGGGCGAAGTCATGATCGAACGCGGTGTGCACCACCGCATCCGCAGCGGCCGCCGCATCGCGCAGCGTATCCAGGTCCTGCAGCGTGGCCTGGACGACGCCCGCACCCAGGCCCCGCAGCGCAGCGGCCTTGTCCGGGCTGCGGGCCTGCCCGGTAACGCGGTGGCCCGCGGCGAGCAGTTCATGGACCACCGCCGAGCCGACCCAACCGGTCGCACCGGTGACGAAGACATGCATGTTGGATTTCCTTGTAGCGAGAGAAGTCAGACCAGGCGCATCGACAGTTCGACGTCGTCGCCCACGGCCACGGACAGGTAGCCACTGCCCGGTGCGCGCACACGGGCCAGGTAGTCCGGTGCGTCGTCGGCGTTGTCAGCCACGATCAACGCGCCGGGCGCGAGGCGGTCTTCAAGCAGGGCCAGGATGTCGACATACAGCGCCTTGGCGCCGTCCAGCAGGACCAGGTTGATGGCGCCAGGCAGGTCATCGCTTAAGGCCTGCAGCGCATCGCCCTGGCGGATCTCGACCAGGTCGTCCAGGCCGGCCTCGGCAAGATGGGCGCGGGCGCGCTGCACCTTGCCCGGCTCGAACTCGCTGCTGATCAACCGCCCGCCGCCGTTGTCGCGCAGCGCAGCGGCCAGGTGCAGGGTCGAGATGCCGAACGAGGTGCCGAATTCCACGATGGCGCGTGCACCGCTGCTGCGCGCCAGCATGTACAGCAGCGTGCCGGTCTCGCGCGAGACCGGCAGCCACAGGTCCTTGAGCCGGGTATACAGCGCCAGGTACTCGGTGCGGCTGTGCAGCAGGCGGTCGCGTTCGCTGGCGGACAGGTCGGCCAGGGCCGGGGCGGTGGCCGCTTCGGCGGCGTCGAACAGGCGCGCCAGCAGGGGCGCAAGGGGAGAGCTGAGAAGGGTGTTCATGGGGGTCCTGTGAGGGCGGTTGAGCGCAGGAGGTGCGGCACCTAGAATGCGAGTGATTCGTCGCATTTCCAGAATACGACCGATCCACGATCGCCACTATTCGCATTCCCCGCACTCCTCCAGGCGCCCATGAAAGACCCTGCAACCCCGCGAATTTCCTCACGAAAGCAGCCCCGCCAGGCACGCTCGAACGCGTTGGTGGCGGTGATTCTGCAGGCGGCTGCTCAGGTTCTGGCCCAGCAGGGCGCGGCCCGTTTCACCACCGCGCGGGTAGCCGAACGGGCCGGGGTGAGCATCGGTTCGCTGTACCAGTACTTTCCGAACAAGGCCGCCATCCTGTTCCGCCTGCAGACCGAGGAATGGGCGCAGACCGGCGATGTGCTGCGCAGCACGCTGGAGGACACGGCCACCCCGCCGCTGCAGCGGCTGCGCCGCCTGGTCCACGCCTTCGTCCTTTCCGAGTGCGAAGAAGCACAGATGCGCGTGGCCTTGAGCGACGCCGCCCCGCTCTACCGCGATGCACCCGAAACCCGGCAGGCCCGGGCCAGCGGGCAGGCCAGCTTGGCCGCGTTCATGTGCGATGCCCTTCCCGAGGCCAGCGTCGATACCCGCCGCGTGGCCGTGGATCTGATCGGCACGACCTTGAGCACGGTGGGAAAGCAGTTCTCGCTGACCGCCCCTTCGGCGGCGGCGATCGATGCCTACGCCGCAGCAATGGCCGACATGTTCTGTGCCTACCTGCGCGCACTCGGCTGCCGCGGGTAATGCCGGCCGCTGGCCGGCGCTGGCATCACGGTCGGGCGCGCAGCAACGCCAGCCCGAAACCGATGAAGATGGTGCCGACCACGCGGTCGAATACCTTGCGCAGGCCCGGTCGCGCCAGATAGCCGGCCAGGCCACGCCCGCCGGCGGCATACACCGCGTACCAGAACATTTCCATCAGCGCGAAGGTGCCTACCAGGATGACGAACTGCGGCAGCTGCGGCTGGGTCAGGTCGACGAACTGCGGCAGGAACGCCGACGCGAACAGCAGCAGCTTCGGATTGCTGATGCCGATGATGAACCCATCGCGGAACAGGATTCGGCGCTTGCTGGGTGCGATCGCCGCGGTGCTGCCCACATCGATCGGCGCATCGCCGCCGCGCCAGGCCTTGATGCCCAGATAGACCAGATAGGCCACGCCGGCATAGCGCAGCACGTCGAACACCATCGGTGAGGCCTTGAGCACCGCGCCCAGCCCGGCGGCGGAAATCGACAGGGCCAACACCAGCGCACTCAGGCACCCGGCCATGGCGGCGATGCTGCGGCGGAAGCCCACGCGTACGCTGCGGGTCATCACGTGCAGCATGTTCGGGCCCGGCGTGCCGCACAGGACGAACACGGTGACGGCGAAGATCCACCAGGTATGCAGGTTCATGGCAACCACGTTCTGAAGGGGAATGACGCCGGGCTGTGCCCGGCTGCACATGATGCCTGACCCCGCCGCCACCGGTCGCCCAGCCCCCCCACAATGGCCGGCACGCGCAACAGGATTGTCCGCCCGGCTGCGATAGGTACGGCGGGCAACGTAGAGCCGGGCTCTGCCCGGCTACCGCCCGCCGCGCGATCGGTACGGCCAGCAACGTAGAGCCGGGCTCTGCCCGGCTAACGCCCGCATGGACAGCCGGGCAGAGCCCGGCTCTACGGGGCGCCAGCGGCCACGGCCCGGGTGCCGGACCGTGGTCGATGGGTCAGCGCCGGATCAGAACCGCAGGTCCGCGCGCAGGTACCAGTAGCGGCCACGCGGGATGTCGTAGGTGGACGCGTCGTACCCGTTGAGCGAGCACGACAGGCAGATCGGCGGATCCTTGTCGAACACGTTGTTCAAGCCGGCGCTGAGCTGCAGGCCCTTCATCCAGTCCACCTTGTAGCCCACCTGCAGGTCATGGAAGGTGGTGGCGTCCAGCGTGTTGGTGCCCTCCTGCTGGTTGCTGCACACCGGGAAGGCCACTGCGTCGCCGCAGTCTTCGGTCAGCTCGGAGATGTGCCGCACGGTCCACGATGCGCTCCAGTTGGCCAGCGCCCAGCTCAGCGTCGCGTTGCTGGTCCACTCCGGAATGGAACTGTCGGCCACTTCCACGCCGGGCTTCTGCGGCTGCCGCTGGCCCGCCGCACCCAGCGCCTCATAGCGCCCCACGAAGGTGTTCTGCCAGCCCAGCTTGAACTGGCCGATGTCGCTCTGCGGGAACGTCCAGAACAGGTCCACGTCCCAGCCGTCGGTCTTGATCGAGCCCAGGTTGGTGAGGCGGTTGTTGAAGCTGCTCACCGCACCGGTGGAGGCGCGGCTGATGCCGTCGCAGTAGACCGGGTCCAGGGTGTCCACGCACAGGTCCAGCTGGGTCTGCGCGTTGATGGCCTGGATGGCGCCTTCGATGGTGTGGCGGTAGAACGTCACTTCCACGTCGAAGCGCTCCGACCACGACGCATCGTTGCCGAACCACGGGCTCCATACGAACCCGGCGCTGAAGCTGCGCGAGCGCTCCGGATCCAGTTCGGCGTTGCCGCCGGTGGTGACCGAGATCTGCGAGTTGGCCTGCTGGAAGCCGGTGGGTACGCCAAGCGCGGCGCAGTTGGCCGGGTTGCCACGCGGCGCGGTGCCGCCCAGGCCGATCGAGCACGGGTCGAACAGCTGCAGGTCGGCACGCGCCGCCGAGCCATACAGTTCACCGATGGACGGCGCGCGGAAGCCTTCGGCGTAGCTGGTACGCAGCACGAAGTCGTTGGTCACCTGCCAGCGCAGGCCGTACTTGGGGGTGAACTCGCCGCCGAAGGTGGAGTAGTCCGAGTAACGCCCGGCCAGGCTCAGGTCGAGCTTCTCGCCGATCGCGCTCTTGGCGAAGATCGGCACGCTCAGCTCCAGGTATGCCTCATTGACGTCGTAGGAACCGGAGGTGGGCAGCGACGGCACGCCGTTGTAATGGCCGATCACGGTGAGCGGATCGGGATCGTAGCGGCCCTCGTACTTGCGGTACTCGTAGCCGGTGGCGAACGACACCGGGCCGGCCGGCAGGGTGAACAGGTCGCTGCTCAGGTTGGCGGTGAACAGGCTCAACTCGTTCTGGCTGCGGTCGCGCACCACCGGCTGGATCCAGTCCAGCATCGCCGGGGTAATCGACCCGGCACCGCCGAAGATGTTCAGCGGCACGCAGCCGGGCGTGGCCGCGCAGACCGCCGGATCGCCCAGGGCCATGTTCACCTTGAAGATGTCATAGCTGCCGTAGTTGGTCTGTTCGGCCTTGTTCTTGCTGTACATGCCGTTGACGTCCCAGAACCAGCTGCGGCTGCCGGCCTCGAACTGGCCCACCAGGCCGGTGGCGAAGTACTGCGTGTTGACCTCCTGCTCGAAGATGCGCGCGCCGCCTTCCACCGGGCGCCGGCCGATCAGGCTCATGTTGCCCGAGGACACCAGGTCGAATCCGAACGGGTTGTACGGGTTGAGCGCGGACACCACGATGTTGTCGGCCAGCGGGTTGCCGGTGGCGCCATCGGGGCCGAAGAACAGCGGCTCGGGACCGGCCTGGTTGGTCGACTCGCGGCGGTTGCCCAGCGCCTTGATGTACCACTGGACGTTGTCGGTGATGTCGAAGCGGAACTGGCCGAAGATGCCTTTGCGTTCCGACGGCGTCAGCACCATGTTGTATTCGGCGAAGTTGAAGCGGTCGGCCGAGGTGAAGCAGTGGTAGTCGTCGGTACGGCTGCACCCGGCACTGCCGTCGTAGCGCGGATTACTCACGCCGGTGTTGGGCACGATGTCCTGCTCGGCGCCGGTGTTGGGGTCGACGAAGGCGAAGCGGCCCTGCGGAATGCCACCGCTGCCGAACGCCAGCCCGGTGCCCGGGATCGGGAAGCGCGACTGCTCGCGGTCGCGCGCGTACACCGGGTCCTGCTTGGTCCAGCTGGCGCCCAGGAACAGCGTGTAGCGGTCGCCACTGGTGCCCCAGGCCAGGTCCACGCCCTTCTGGGTGCCGTCGCCCTTGCTGTATTCGCCGTAGTTCAGCGTGACCTGGCCGCCGTCGAATTCGCGCCGGGTGATGATGTTGACCACGCCGGCGATGGCGTCGGAGCCGTACAACGACGACGCGCCGTCTTCGAGCACTTCGATGCGCTCGACGATGGCCAGCGGAATGGTATTGAGATCGGTCGCCGCGCCCACGCCCGACGCCGAGGATTCGTTGACCCAGCGGATGCCGTCCACCAGCACCAGCACGCGCTTGGCGCCCAGGTGGCGCAGGTCGACCTGGGCCGAACCGGCGCCCACGCCGCTGCCGTCGGGCGGGAAGCCGAAGTTGCCGGAGGAATTGAATTTGGCGTTCAGCGCCGACCCCGACCCGGTCAGCTGCTGCAGCACTTCGCCAATGGAGTTCATGCCGGTGCGCTCGATCTCGGCGCGGGTCAGGGTCTGGATCGGCACCTGCCCTTCCACTTCGGCGCGTTTGATCCGGCTGCCGGTCACCTCGACGCGATCCAGCTCGGTGGTGGTACGGGGCGTTTCCTGCGCGCCGGCCAGGGCGGGCACTGCCAACAACAGACACAGCGATACAGCGACCGCCAAGGGGCGGTGGTGCAGGTCGTTCATTCGCTCTCTCCACAAAGGAATGTTGGGCTGGGCTGCCGCGCCCCCCTGCATGGCGGCAACGTCTCCTTTGTAAACAAACGGTAAAACCACGGTCGTGACGGAAGGCACCTTTTCACGTGGCTGCGACAAATCCGAACAGGCAACATGTAGGCGCCACAACGCAAAACGCCCCTGCAGGCAGGGGCGTTGTTTTGTGCGCTGCAATGCGTACCGGCGCTACTGCACGAAGGTAATGCGCTCCAGGTGCGCGTTGCTGGCGGCCGCCAGCACCTTGGCCATCACTGCGTACTCCGCGTCGGGATCGCTGGCGATACGCAGCTCCGGCAGGTTGCCGGCATGCGCCTGCGCCTGGTCCTGCATGCGTGCCTGCAGGGAGGCGACCGCCACCCCCTGCCCGTTCCAGGTGACCTGGTTGGAGGCATCCACGCGCAGCTCGATCGGCGGCGGTGGCTCGGTGGGCGGCACCACCGTGGTCGTGCGTTGCGGCAGGTTGACCGGGATGGGCAAGGACACCATCGGGGCGGTCACGATGAAGATGATCAACAACACCAGCATCACATCGACCAACGGGGTGACGTTGATCTCGGCCAGTGGTCCAGACGTCGCGGCTGCGCGGAATGCCATGCTCTGTCTCCCCTGGAGCGGGCTGCCCCAAGGCCGACACTACGCCGGCCGTGGCCCGTCTTCACGGTGCTGTGCGGCGCTCGTTCATGATCGAGTCGGCTTGCCCTCACCGCCCTTCATCGTGCGCCGTTATGCTTCCGGGCATGACTCGACTTCCCCTGTATTTCTTCAGCGCTTCCGTCCTGCTGGCCTGCACCGGGGTCAGCCCGGTGGCCGATGCGCAGAACCTGGATGCGCAGCGCGCGCAGCTCAAGGCAGCCATCGACAACGCCGAGCGCGGCCAGTACGACCCGGCCCAGGCCGCGGCGTTGAGCAGGCACCCGCTGTATGGCTGGCTCGAATACGCCAACCTGCGCCGCACCATCGACACGGTCAGCGCCACGCAGGCGCAGGACTTCCTGAAGCGCTACAACGGCCAGGCCGTGGCCAGCAGCTTCCGCAGCGTCTGGCTGCCGGCCCTGGCACGCCGCCAGGACTGGCCCACGCTGCTGGCCAACTGGGTGCCCACCGACAACGTCGGGTTGCGCTGTGCCCAGCTCAACGCGCGCCAGGCCACCGGCAAGGCCGACGCACAGTGGACCAGCGAGGCCCAGGCGATCTGGCGCAGCACCGGCAAGTCCCTGCCCGATGCCTGCGATGCCGTGTTCGCCGTACTCGATGCCCGGGGCGGCCTGAGCGCCGACCTGCGCTGGGCGCGTATCGATGCGGCCGCCGACGAACAGCAGCCCGCGGTGATGCGCAGCGCCGCGCGCGGCCTGCCCGCCGCCGATCTGGCCCTGGCCAACACGTATGCCGCCTTTGTCGACAAGCCCAATGCCAGCGCCCTGAACTGGCCACGCAACGAACGCAGCCGACGCATCGCCACCGATGGCTTGGCCAAACTGGCCAAGGCCGACCCCGCCGCCACCGAGCAGCAGCTGCCGCAGTACGCCAACGCGCTGCAGCTGAGCGCGGCCCAGCAGGCGCAGGTGCTGTACCAGGTGGCGCTGTGGACGGTGGCCTCGTACGGCCCCGAATCGGCGCGCCGCCTCAACGCGGTGCCCGATTCGGCCTACGACGAGCGCCTGCACGAATGGCGCGCGCGCGAAGCGATGTCGCGCGGCGACTGGCCGCAGGCACTGGCCGCGATCCGCAAGATGGGTCCGACCCAGCGCAGCGACTCGCGCTGGCGCTACTTCGAGGCCCGCATGCTGGAGAAGACCGGCAAGCGCAGCGAGGCACAGCCGCTGTACCGTGAGGCCGCGCGTGCCGCCACCTTCCACGGCTTCCTCGCCGCCGACCAGCTCGGCCAGTCCACTTACACGCTGTGCCCGTGGGAACCCAACGACAGCGCGCAGGCGCAGGCGGCGGTCGCCCGCGACCCGGGCATCGTGCGGGCGATGGAGCTGTTCAAGATCGAACGCGCCGGCTGGGCCGTGGCCGAGTGGAATGACGCCCTGAGCCGCTACGACACCACCCAGCGCCGCATCGCGGTGGAAGTGGCGCGCGACAACGGCTGGTTCGACCGTGCGGTGTTCTCGCTCGGCAAGACCCCGGACGAGCAGCGCCTGTATTCGCTGCGCTTCCCGCTGCACCACGACGACGCCATCCGCCGCGAATCGGCCCGCAACGCGATCGACCCGGCCTGGGTGGCCGCCGAGATCCGCGCCGAGAGCATCTTCAACCCGAAGGCGCGCTCGCCAGCCAACGCCATGGGCCTGATGCAGGTCCTGCCGGCCACCGGTGCCAGCGTGGCCAAGTCGATCGGCCTGACCAACTACGGCGGCGCCGCCAGCCTGTACGACCCGGACACCAACATCGCCCTGGGCACGGCCTACCTGCGTCAGCTGATGAACAAGTACGAAGGCCTGCCCTACATCACCATTGCCGCCTACAACGCCGGCCCCACGCCGACCGCGCGCTGGCAGACCCAGCGACCGGGCTTCGACCCGGACATCTGGATCGAGACCATCAGCTACAAGGAAACCCGCGAGTACGTCGCGCGCATCCTGGCCTTCAGCGTGATCTACGACTGGCGCTTGAACGGCAACGCCCTGCCGGTGACCGACCGCATGAACGGCCGCCTGCAGGCCAAGCGCAAGAACTTCGCGTGTGCCGCCAACGCAGACAAGGGCGGCGACTGAGCCACGCCCCGGCCCCGAACACCCCGGCATGGCCGGCTCCCCGCACCGCCCCGAACACCCGGTAGTGCCGGCCGCTGGCCGGCTCCCCGAAATGCCCAAACACCCGGTAGTGCCGGCCGCTGGCCGGCTCCCCGAGATGCCCAAACACCCGGTAGTGCCGGCCGCTGGCCGGCTCCCCGAAATGCTCAAACACCCGGTAGTGCCGGCCGCTGGCCGGCTCCCCGAAATGCCCAAACACCCGGTAGTGCCGGCCGCTGGCCGGCTCCCCGAATGCTCAAACACCCGGTAGTGCCGGCCGCTGGCCGGCTCCCCGAGATGCCCAAACACCCGGTAGTGCCGGCCGCTGGCCGGCTCCCCGAAATGACCGAAGATTGCGAGGAGCCGGCCAGCGGCCGGCACTACGATTTGCCCGAAGATTGCGAGGAGCCGGCCAGCGGCCGGCACTACGATCTGCCCAGAGCCAGCGGCCGGCACCACGTCCCCGGGCCGGCGACGGTTCGCATCGTCCTGGCCCACTGCGGCATCATGGGCACATGAAGATCTATCTTGTCGGCGGCGCCGTACGCGACCGCCTGTTGCAGCAGACCCCCGGTGACCGCGACTGGGTGGTGGTAGGCGCCACCCAGGCGCAGATGGAAGCACAGGGCTACAAGGCCGTGGGCCGCGACTTCCCCGTGTTCCTGCATCCGGACACCGGCGAGGAATACGCACTGGCGCGCACCGAGCGCAAATCCGGGCGCGGCTATCGCGGCTTTGTGGTCGATGCCGACCCGTCGGTGACGCTGGAAGACGACCTGCTGCGCCGCGACTTCACCATCAACGCGATCGCCTGCGACGAGGCCACCGGTACGCTGGTGGACCCCTATGGCGGTGCACGCGACCTCCAGCAGCGCATCCTGCGCCACGTGGGCCCGGCGTTCGTGGAAGACCCGTTGCGGGTACTGCGCGCGGCGCGCTTCATGGCGCGCTTTGCCCCGCTCGGTTTCACCGTCGCCCCGGAAACCCTGGCCCTGATGCGCCAGATCGCCGACAGCGGCGAACTCGATGCGCTGGTGCCCGAGCGGGTGTGGCAGGAATTGCGCCGCGCGCTCACCTGCGCCCAGCCCTCGGCTTTCCTGCGCACGCTGCACGAGGCCGGCGCGCTGCGCGCGATCCTGCCGGAACTGGAGGCGCTGTATGGCGTGCCGCAACGCGCCGAATTCCATCCCGAGGTGGATACCGGCGTGCACCAGGAAATGGTCAGCGACATGGCCGCGCGGTTGGCGCCGGGCGACGACCTGATCGGCTTCGCCGCGCTCACCCACGACCTGGGCAAGGGCCTGACGCCGCCGTCGGAATGGCCGCGCCACATCATGCACGAGCAGCGCGGCGTCGCCCCGCTGCGCGCCCTGTGCGACCGCCTGAAGGTGCCGCTGGACCACCGCCAGCTGGCCGAAGCGGTGTGCCGCGATCATCTCAACGTGCACCGCATCGACGAACTGCGCGATGCCACCGTGCTGGAATTGCTGGCCCGGTGCGACGGCTTTCGCCGCCCGGAGCGCATTGCGCAGATCGCGTTGTGCTGCGAGGCCGACAAGCGCGGCCGGCTGGGGTTTGAAGACAGCGATTATCCGCAGGGCGAAACGCTCACCCGCCTGCACCAGGCGGCACTGGCGATCCAGGCGCGCGATCTGGACCTGACGCATTTGAAGGGCCCGGCGGTGGGTGAGCAGGTGGCCAAGGCCAGGACCCGCGCGATCGCCGCAGCACGCTGAAAAGCGTGGAGTGGCTGATCGTCAACGCGCCACCATGCGTAGACTGTCCTTTGAAGAGGCTGGTGGTGCCAGCGCAACACCCGGCAGCAGCGGTACGCGGCGGGCTACCTGTCCCGGTCCGCTGTCCCCACCAGCGCTGGCCGGTGTGGCCGACCAGTACCGGCTCACGGCCGCACGGTGAACAGTCCGCCGGACCCTGGCCACTGCGCCAACGCCTGCTCGCCCAGTCGCGCACGCGCGGTGCTGATGAACAGCCGACCGTCGGGCGCGAAGCACAGGCTGCCCACGTGCGGCGCCGGTACCGCGAGCGTGCGCAGGACGGCGCCATTGGCGGCCAACTCCACCACCGAATGGCCCCCCCACATCGCCACCCACAGGTGGCCATCGCGCGCCATCGCCATGCCATCGGGTTTCCCCGGCACGCCCAGGAAATCGGTGACCACCTTCGGCTCGCCCAACGTGCCTGTCACCACGTCGGCCGGGTAAGCCAGCAGGGTGCGGGCCAAGGTGTCGATCACGAACAGGGTGGTTTCGTCAGCCGAGAACGCCATGCCGTTGGCCACGCCCAGGCCGTCGGCCACGCGCCGCGCCGGTGCATCTACGGCCGGCGCATGGAAGAGCCCGCCGCGCCCACTGAGCAGGCCACGATGCATCGACCCGCCCCACAGCCCACCGCGGCTGTCGGTGACCAGATCATTGAGCCGGCACCCTGCGCCCACGTCCACCTCCGGACCCGTCTGCAGCTGCCCGTCCGGTGCAAACGCGACAAAGTGCGTTTCGCCATTGCCCACCAGCGTGCCGTCGGCCATGGCCAGCGACCAGACCGGCTCGGACAGTGGTACCCGTTCGCAGTCCGTCCCGTCCCAGCGCAACAGGCATGGCGCAGTCGGATCGACCCAGCGCAGGACACCGTCGGCACCGAACACGGGCGATTCGCCCACGGTGGTGCGCGCGTCGCACAGCAGGGTGGCCCGTGCCGGTGCCGCCGCCTGCACGGCGTGCATCCAGCGGGAGGCGCGCTCGCCGACCGCCTCGGCACTGCGACCGGGCCGGTACAGGTCGGTGCCCACGCCGAAGGCGCTCACCCCGGCCTCGCGGAACTCCGGGACCTGTGCGGGGGCGACGCCGCCGACGGCGATCAAGGTGACCCCGGCCGGCAACACCGCAGACAACGCCTGCAGGCGCGGCTGCGCGCCATTGGCCGGGAACGCCTTCAGATGACGCGCACCGGCGGCGATTGCGGCGAAGGCTTCGGAGGCGGTGGCAAACCCCGGCACCGGCACCATACCGTGCGCGATCGAGGCGGCAATCACCGCCGCGTCGGTGTTGGGAGCCACGCAGAAGGCACAACCGGTGGCGGCCAATTGTTCCACCGCTGCGGTGCTGACCACGGTGCCCGCACCGATCAGCATGCGCCCATGGAAGTGCGCTGCCAATGCACGGATGGTGCGCAGCGGATCCGGTGAGTTCAGCGGCACTTCGGCCAGCCGCACGCCGGCCGCGTACAGCGCCTCGGCCACTGCAATCGCCTCGTCGCCGGGCAAGCCGCGGAGGATCGCGATGATGCCGGTGCGCGCCAGCGCGGCGTCGAATGTATCGGCGTATTCGTCGTTCATGCCAACGCTCCGGCTGCTTGATGCAACGCAAGGAAGCCGCGGGTGGAGGCGTCCTGCGAGGGAATGGAGCGGCTGCCGCCGCCCAGTTCGACCAACGCACGCGCGTACAGCGCGCAGACCGGGGCGGCCCCTACCAGCGGCACGGCGAGCAGAGCCTGCGGCCACTGCCGGCGCACATCGGACAGCTCGGCGCCGATCAGCAGCCCGCGCAGGTAGGCGGCGCCATCGCGCCGCGGCAGGTCGCCGCGGATCACCTTCGCGCGCGCACCAAACAACAGCGTGCCCAAGCCCATACCGCTGTCGTGTGCGGCATGCAGGCCATCGATGAAGGCGGCCCCGTCGTGCGCCGGCCCATCGACCACCGAGGCAAGCAGGCCGGCGGCGGTAAGGCGATCGAACATTTCTCCGGACATCGCGGTCATGAAGGCCACCACCGTGCCGGCATCCAGCTGCACCCATTTGCTATGCGTGCCCGGCAGCGCGACCACGCCGGTGTCGGGCACCGCACCTGCTGCGACCAGGCCCAGCAGTTCGGTTTCCTCGCCGCGCATGATGTCCGGGGCGCCGTCTGGCCGCCGACACGCCAGGCCTGGCACGATCGCCACGGCATGCGCGCCCATCTGGACCGGGTGCAGCTGGCCGGCCAACGCGTCCAGCGTGGCCGGACACTCCACATAGCCCGCATCGCTCCAGCCGATGTTGGAGCCCACCATGCCGCTGGCGTATATCCGCGTGGCGTTCGGCCATTGCGCCACCACGTCCTCCAGCAGCGCCTGCATCTGTGATCGTTCCAACCCGGCGATGCCGCGCGGCTGTTCGATCGCGCCGGTCACCTGGCCATCGTGGCCGATGCGAAACGCGCGGAAATTGGTGCTGCCCCAGTTGATGCCGATGATGTACGGCGTGGTTGCCTCACTCATCGGCGGGTAACTCCTGCGCCACCGTCAAGCGGAAATACCGCGCCGGTGATCCAGCTGCTGCGCGGCGACGCCAGGAACAGCGCCAGCTCGGCCGCATCGGCCGGGGTGCCCAAGCGCCCCAGTGGATGCCGCTGCACGTTGGCGTGGCGGGCGCCAGCCGGGTCGGCCGCACGTGCGAACGAGGCCTGCAGCATCGGCGTATCCACCGACGCCGGGGCGATGGTATTGACCCGGATGCCGTCGGCGGCAAACTCCAGCGCGGCCGTGCGCGCCAGTTCCTCCAACGCGGCCTTGGAGGCCGCGTAGGCCGCCAGTCCGGGGGTGGCAAAGCGCGCGTTGATCGAGGACACCAGCACGATGCTGCCATCACGACCGCGCATGTCCGGCACCACCTGCCGGATCACCCGCAGCGCGCCCAGCACGTTGACCGAATAAACATCCAGCCACACCGCATCATCGTGCGCCAGGGTGCCACCGGCGGGGCAGATACCGGCGCAATGCACCAGTGCATCAAACGGGCCCACCGCAGCGCGCAGCTGTCCAATGGCAGCGGTCACCGCATCGGCCGACCGCAGGTCGGCGATCGCGCTGGCGTGCCCGCCCTCGCTGGCCACCTGGTCCAGCGTGGCCACCGTCGCGCCGTCGGCGCGCAGCCGCGTCACCACCGCCGCGCCGATACCACTGGCCGCGCCGGTCACCAGCGCCACGCGCCCGTGCATTGCCGTATCGCTCATGCCCTGCCCTTTCCTTCCAGAAGATCCATGCTCAGAACCGGTAGGTCAGGCTGGCCTTGTAGGACCGGCCGAACACCACGTTGGTGCGCAGCCCTTCGGCATAGCCATCGAAGGTGCGCTGCTCGCTGTCCAGCAGGTTGTTGCCTTCCACCTTCAAGGACAGGCGGTCGCTGAAATCGTAGCTCATCGATGCCGACAGATCCTTGTAGGTGTCGTTGTAGATACCGGTGGACGCGGCCGACAGGCCGACCAGGTACTCGTCGCGCCAGTTGTAGGCCACGCGGATGCCGAACGGACCGTTCTCGTAGTAGCCGATCAGGTTGGCGTTGTTCTTGGACAGGCCCGGGAAGGTCAACGCGCTGCCGTTGATGTCGGTGATCGGAGTTTCCGAATCGATCCACGTGTAGGTGGCGACCACCCCAAAGCCGTCGAACATGCCGCTGAAGGGTACCTGCGCCAACAGCTCCACGCCTTTTACCTTGGCCTTGTCGCCGTTTATCTTTCGCAGCACCAGGTAATCGATGTTGTTGTAGGTTTCCGCGCTCTGGCGCTGCACGATGAAGGTGGAAACATCCTTGTAGAACAGCCCGGCCGAGAGCAGGCCCTGGCCGCCGTAGTACCACTCCAGCGACAGGTCGTACTGGGTGGCCTTGAACGGATCCAGGTCCGGGGCGCCACCGCTGCCAGTGCCGGGCGAGGTCTGCACGCCGTTGCTGTCGAACACCGCGTTGTTGTTGAGGGTAACGCCGTTGTTGAGGTCTTCGGTATTGGGGAAGGCCACCACCTTGGCCGCGCCGCCGCGCAGTATCAGGCTGTCGGTGATCTGCAGCTTGGCCACCGCCGAGGGCAGCACCTCGCGATCGTCGCGCTCGAACCGCGAGGGGCTCAATGCGCCGCTACCGCTGATCAGGTTGCCGCGCGAGGTCAGGTCGCGGCCGACGAAGCGCACGCCCAGATTGCCGCCCAGCGGCATGCCGGCCACGTCGGTGTCCCAGTTGAGCTTGGTGTAGGCCTCCAGGAAATCCTCGTCGACGCTGAAGGTGGCCGCGTAGGCCAGTGCATTGTTCTGCGGGTCCAGGCATTGCGCGTTCTGTGAAATCTGCGGCAGCGTGGTGAAGCTCTCACAGCCCCCGAACGTGCTGCGGAACGGTCCGAGGTACGCACGTGGCAGACCACTGAACTCTCCCGGCAGGAAATCGTTGTTGCTGTACACGCGGATGTACGGCGCCATCTGCGTGACCGGCACCCCGCCAACCGGCCGGATGTCGGCGCGGCGGGGATCCTGCAGGCTTTCCAGCCGGCTGAAGCGTGCGCCGAAGTCCAGCGAGCGCAATGGCCCATCGCCGAAGGCCAGGCTCCAGTCGGTGCGCAGCGCGCGCGAATCGGTCTGTGCGCGCCAGTCGTTGTCGAACATGATGGTCATGCGCCACTGCGACGGGTCGGTCAGGTCAATGCCGCTGACGTTGAAGCTGCCAAAGCTGCCACTGCGCAGGTCGAAGTCGGTGACCGAACTGCGCCCCGCCATGGGCGCCAGGCGCATGTAGCGCTGGTTGTAGTTGGCGGTGGAGCGGCCCCAGTCCAGTTCTGCCGAACCGTCCAGGCGGTCGCCGACCCGGAAACTGGCGCGCAGCGCGGTGGACAGCGTGTCCGAATCGATGTCGGCCGCCTCGGCATTGAGCAGCACCGTGCCGGTGGAACGCCCCGCCAGCAGGATGTCGTGGTCGGAGTAGACCGCGTTGCTCAACCCCGCCGAGGGATTGAAGGCGATCCAGTAGCGGTCACGCTCTGCCTTCTGGCGCGAGTAGAACGTATCCCAGGTGAGTTCCACCCCGTCGGTGGGCCGCCACTGCAGCACCGCGCTGACGCCCACCTTGGTGCGGTCATCATCGATGTTCTGCGCACGCATGTCGGTACTGCCGAAGCGGGTGCGGGTGGGATCGGCGGGGTCGGTATAGCGGGCATACCCGGAGAAGGTGTCCAGGCCCTGCTGCACCACATTGCGGCGGCCGTAGGTGGCCGACAACAGCGCACCGAAACGGCGGTCGTCGCTGCGCCGTGAGATCAGCCCGAACGCGTTGTGCCCCCAGGCGTCGGACATCTCATCGTAAGTGCCGGCCAGGCTCACCACGTTCTGGTCGCTGTCGCCTGACAACGGCAGGCGGGTATGGATGTCCACGATGCCGCCCAGCCCACCGGAGAGTTGGTCGGCGCCGGCCAGCTTGGTCACCTCCAGCCGCGAGATCAGCTCGGAGGGCACCAGCGAGAGCAGGCCGTAGGTCGAGGTGGCCAACTGGTCCAGGCCGTTGCCGCCGCGCCCGGTGGCGTCGACGATCTGGCGGCCGTTGTAGAGCAGCACGTTTTCTTTCAGGCCGCGCACCAGGATGTCGCTGCCCTCGCCCATACCGCGCTCGAGCTGCACGCCGGCCACGCGCCCCAGTGACTCGGCCACGTTGGTATCGGGCAGTTTGCCGATGTCGTCGGCCACGATCGCATCGACGATCTGCGCCGAGTCACGTTTGAGATCCCGCGAGGCTTCCAGGCTGCCGCGGATACCCACAACGCTGACCGCGTCCAGGGTCTGCGCCTGCTGTTCGGCGGCGGGGGGGGCCAGGGCGGCGTCCTGCGCCGTTGCCAGCACGGGCGCCAGCAGGCAGGTGCCCAAGGCGATGAACAAGGTGGAACGTCGAAAACGATGCATGGATCGGACCCTCTCCCAAGGTAGGGACCCAGACCGGACTGCCGGCTGGATCCAGCGCTTTTCCGTCGTTGCTGCTGCGCTGCGGCTTGGCAGCGTGTAGCTAATATAGCAATATGTTTTGGCCGCGCACGCTGCAATGCAGCGAAGAATTACGGTTCCTTTGCGGTCTGTACGGGAACCTCCCTTCCATAGTGTTGCTATTCAAGGCACACACAGTTCAACAAGGACCCGGCGCAATGGCCGTTCTGCAAGGTGTCTTCCCCATCCTCCCCACGATCTTCGACGCGCACGGCGCCCTCGATGAACGCGGCACCGAGGCGGTATTCGAGTACATCCTGGCCGCGGGTGCGGCCGGCGTGGTGTTCCCGGGCCTGGCCAGCGAGTACGACATGCTGTCGCTGGAGGAGCGGTTGCACCTGACCGCCTGCATCGGGCGCTGGAACCGTGGCCGGGTGCCCTTCATCGTCGGCGCAAGCGCGAAGACGCTGGAGGATGCGGTGCGGTTGGCGCGCGCCGGTGGCGAGGCCGGGGCCGAGGCGGCGATGGTGCTGACCCCGCATGCACTGGCCGGCGATGCCGCGGCGATGGCCGCGTTCTTTGCCCGGCTGGGCAGCGAGTCGGGCGTGGCAGTGATGTTGCAGAACGCACCCGCGCCGATGGGTGTGGGGCTGGGCGTGGACGAGGTGGTGGCACTGACCGCGCAGGTACCGGCCATCGCCTACGTCAAGGAAGAAACCATGCCGTCGGGCCATCGCATCACCGCGTTGTCCGAACGTGCCGGCGAGAGCGTGCAGGCGGTATTCGGCGGTGCCGGTGCGCGCTATGTGCTCGACGAACTGGCACGCGGCGCGGTGGGCACGATGCCGGCCTGCGAGATCACCGAAGTGCATGTGGCGATGCTGGCCGCCTGGGCCGCGGGCGACCGCGACCGCGCACGCGAACTGTTCGAACGCACCCTGCCCCTGCTGAGCATGCAGGCGGTATTCCGCTGGCGCCTGACCAAGGCGATCCTGCTGAGGCGTGGCCTGATCGGCAGCGACCACGTGCGCGCGCCGGGCCCGTCGCTGGACCGGCATGACCAGCAGGAACTGACTATCCTGCTGGACCGCATCGGCGACCTGCTGCCGATGGATACCGTTCCCGGCCAGGCCACGAGACATTCCGCATGAGCGTTGTCAGCAAGGTCGAGACCTTCATCCTCACCGTGCCACGCAGCACGCCGTACCTGGGGCCGCTCGGCGTGGGCGAACGGGTCAATGCGCGTGGCTACCTGGTACGCCGCGGCAACGGCACGCTGTACCCCACCGTGGACCGCTCGGTGCTGGTACGTGTCACCACCGCCGACGGCGCGGTGGGCTGGGGCGAAACCTATGGCATCTGCGCACCGCGTGCCACCTGCGAGATCATCAATGACCTGCTGGCCCCGGAACTGGTGGGTCGTGATCCGCAGGACGTGGAGACCCTCTGGGATGACCTGTACGGGTTGATGCGCGTGCGCGGCTGCGGCAGCGGCTTCCATACCGACGCACTGGCTGCGCTGGACATCGCCCTCTGGGACCTGCGCGCGCGTGCGGCGGGGCAACCGCTGTGGGCGCTGCTCGGCACCCGCCAACGCGACAGCATTGCCGGCTATGTGTCCGGCCTGCCGGCGGCCACCGTGGCCGAGAAGGTGGCCATGGCCCGCTCGTTTGCCGCACAGGGGCATGACGCGTTCAAGGTGCATGCCGTTGTGAGCCACGACGGCATCGCCGAGGAAATGGCCGCGCTGCGTGCCGCGCTGGGCGAGCAGGTTCAGCTGATGGTCGACCTGCACTGGAAGTTCGACCCCGCCCAGGCCCTCGCACTGGCCCACCAGCTTCTGCCCAGTCGATTGACCTTCATCGAAGCGCCGTTGAAGCCCGAAGACGTGACGGGCCTGATCGCGCTCGGGGCCGACAGCCCGATTCCGGTGGCGGCAGGGGAAGAGTGGCCCACGGACTACGTGGCACGCCTGCGGCTGGACGGCGGCACGCTTGCGTATGTGCAACCGGAGATGGGCCACACCGGCATCACCCAGTTCCTGCGCATCGCCCGGCTGGCTGCGCGCCATGGCGTGCAGGTGGCACCGCACGCCACCATCGGCGGCGGCATTTTCATGGCCGCCAGCCTGCACGCTTCGGCGGTGATCGACCGACTATGGCGGCACGAGTGGCAGCACTCGATTTTCTCGCGGTCGGTGGAGATGCTGGACACCGACATGGCCTACGCGCACGACGGCTACCGCCTGCCCACCGGCCCCGGCCTGGGTGCGGTGCCGAACGCGCGCTTCTGGGACCACGCCGAAGCGGTCGCGTAGCGCCGGGCTCTGCCGCGCCCCGGTGTCCGTACGGCAAGCGGGCTTTGCCCAGGGGCCTACCGGCTGCTATCGGGCTCGGCCTGCGGTGCGTAGGTGAACGCCACGCTTTTTTTTCGGTGGTCGGCGGGTCGGGTAGGCGTCAAGGCACGCTTCTGCTTGACCCGCATGGGGGCGATAAGTTTTCCTTGTCATGGGCTGAAGGGAAAGCAGCCGGGCAGAGCCCGGCGCTTACGTACACAGATGTTTCATTGCCCATGGCGCGCATTTTCAGCCGGCCGCGACTGCCGCAGCCTGTGGGCCTATCAAGGTCATCTTCGAGCGTCGCGCCTGCTTCAACGCGGTCCACGCCAACAGCACCGCGATGGGATGCAGGAAAGCCATCAGCACGAAGGCGCGATCGAAGTTGCCGTCGGCCACCAGGTGCCCCACCACCTGCGCCGACACCATGCCGCCCAGCGCGCTGCCACAGCCGACCAGGCCGGCGACCGAGGCGATGTAGCGCGAGGGGAACAGATCCACGGTCATCGTGGTCAGGTTGATCTGGTAGGTGAGGTGGGCGAAGGTCACCACGCAGGCCAGCGCCAGCAGCAGCGCGATCGGGGGATGCATCGCCACGAACAGCCCGACCGGTGCCAGGCACGCCGCGCCCACCATGGTGGTCAGGCGCGCACGCACCGGGGGCATGCCGCGCTTCACCAGCCGGCCGGAAATCAGCCCGCCGCCCACGCTGCCGATATCAGCGGCCACGTACACGATCCACGCCACCGACGCGATCATCGCCAGGCTCATCCCGCGTGCGTCGCCCAGGTATTTGGGGAACCAGAACAGATAGAAGTACCAGACCGGGTCAGCGACCGCGCGCGACGCCACCAGTGCCCACACAGTGCGGTCGCGCGCCAACCTCCCCCACACGCCTTTCATCGAGGTGGGCGGCGCAACCGGCACCGGCGGTTCCAGACCCGGCGTCGCGCTGGCCTCGGCTGCAGCGGCAGCCTCGGCCAGCGGTGTCCCGGCCGGCACCCGCCCCTTACGCGGATAGGCCCACCACCACGCCAGCATCCACAGCAGTCCGGCCACGCCGGTGATCCAGAACGCACTGCGCCAGCCGTAGGTCAGCGCGATGCCGCCAATCAGCGGCGGCGCCAGCGTGGCGCCGATCATTGCGCCGGCCGTGTACAGCCCCAGTGCCAGGCCGCGCTGCGGCGCGGGAAACTGTTCGGACACCACCTTGGTGCCCACCGTGTAGTTGCCCGGCTCGCCCAGGCCCAGCGCGAAACGGGCCGCGCCCAGCTCTACCGCACTGCGCACGAAACCGGTGGCGATATTGGCCAGCGACCACCAGCCCACGAACAGCAGCAGGGCCACGCGCGCGCCAAGCCAATCGGTGACCCGCCCCGCCAGGACATAGGCGGCCGCGTAGGCAAACAGGAACACCTGCACCACGCGTGCATATTCCAGGTCGGTCATCTTCAGATCGGCCTGGATGGTGGTCGCCAGGATCGACAGCGCCTGCCGGTCCAGGTAGTTGATGACGGTCGAGAAGAACAGCAGCGCCAGCAGCACCCACTTGGTTTTCCCGGTCCCGCTCACGCGCCTGCACGCTTGGACATCGCTGATGCCTCCCCATCGGAAGGCTGCAACGTATTGCTATTGTAGCAACATGTCAAACCGCACTGCGGCAATGACTCAGCCGATTTCCGCCGCCGCCGCGCGCAGCGCCGCCACCAGTTCCTCGGTGGCCGCTTCCGGAATCCAGCCGGACATCGCGATGCCGGCGTGGACGGGATCGCCCATCGCGATAGCGACGATGTGGTGGTCGCGTTCGTCGGCCACATGCACGCGCGCGTGACCCTGCGCACGGGTCGTGGCCAGGGTGGCCAGCAGCTGCTCGATGCCGTCGGGGAACATCGGAATCGGCCGGTCGGCATACAGTTCGCGCACGTCCTCGTCGCCCAACTGGGCCAGCAGTGCGATGCCGATGCCGCTGGTAGTGGCGGGCAACAGCCCGATACGGCCCAGCCCGCGTGCCGCTTCGATGCCCGGCGGGGCATGGAACAGATAGCTCACGCTGTCGTTCCAGAGCACCCCCAGCGCCACCGTGTGGCCGAAACGGCGCAGGTGTTCCAGCACCGGCAGCGCGCGCCGGATCAACCCGGAGGCAAACAGACTCTGCGCGGCCAGCACGTGCATGCCCGGGCCGGCGGTGTACTTGCGGTCGGCGGTCTGCCGCGCGATGCCGAGGTAGGCCAGGGTCTTGAGCAGCCGGTTGACCCGGGTGGGGTTGGCGTCCAGCTGCCGGGCCAGTTCACGGCAGCCGACCGGTTCGGGGGAAGAGGCCAGCGCCTGCAGCGTGGCGATGCCGTCGATCAGGCTCTGGTTGGGCTGTGCATTGGGCTTGGTTCGCATCGGGAAAGCGTACTTCCCCCCCGCAGGTAATGCCACCAATAGCAACACGCCAGACCGGAGCGGCGCCCATTCACGGCATCTTGCAGGCCGGCTGCGCAAGCAGCCATTCGCGCGCCGCCGCGGCCGCGTCCTGCCCTGCGCCCACCGTGACGTCGGGCTGCAGGGGGGTGCCATCGCCGACACCGTTGCGGTCGGCCATCACGTTACTGGTCAACACCAACAGGCTCCCATCGGGCAAACGGGGTGTGGCGTTGCCGGTGGAATAGCCGGCAGTCGGCTGACCGAAGCTGCGTGAGGCCGCACGGCCACGGAAGGCCAGCGCCGATGCCTCGCCGGAACTGGCGGTGCGCGGCCCAAACAGGACCGCCACCGGTGCGCCGGGGTGGCGCAGCGCATACTGCGTGTTGCGCGATCCCACCATACCCTTGCCGTCCAACCAGACCGCACCCTCGCGATACGCCCACGGCTGCTGTTTGTCCGCGCGAAGGGACATGCCGACCGGATCACTACCCTTGGCATCGCCCAGCAACGGGCCCAGGCCCAGCAACATGGGCCACATGTTGCCGCCACTGTTGCCGCGCAGGTCGACCACCCAGCCACAGCGGTTGCCATCATCCTGCTCCCGGATGCGCGCCTGCAGCGCGATGGCTGCCTGCTTGCGGGCCTGGTACTGCACATCCTCGGGTTGGGTCATGTCATCCACGTAGGGCCCCACCTTGATCCACCCCAGCCGCGCTGTCGGTCCGCCGCTGGCGTCATCGGTCTGCGTGGGCGCAGCCCCCATCGCCGCCTGCGTGGCCGGCGCGCGCTTGGACTGCGCGCTTAATTCGTTGGCCGACGTCCACCGCCCGTGCCCGCCGCTGCTGCGCTGGATCACATCGTCCAGCACCCGTCGCGTCTGCGCCGGGTCGCGTGCGGCCGCCAGCTCCGCGCGGGCCTTGGGCCAATCCACGCGGTCGCGATACAGCGACTGTTGCTGCAGCAGGTCCAGGATCCGCGCCTGCGCCTCGGCGCTGGGTACGTCCTGTGCGTTTGCAGCGCCACTTGCCGCTGCCAACGCCACCATCAACAACCCGCAACGTCCTGCGATCATCGTGCTACATCCGTGTAGTGAAGAGGCTGCAGCTTACCGCTGCACGCGACAGTCGGAACAGTGCGCCGTTCGCACAACCAGCGATGCCTCACGTCACAACGCGCCCGGCAGCGCCGGTCGTGCCCGGCGTGCCCGGCGTGCCGCCGCAGATCCTCGCCGGCTGCCGCCCTACCAGTCCAGCCGCAACCCGATGTTGCCCTCGATCACCTTGCGCTCCTTCTGCGCACTGCTTTCCAGGTCGCGCGTGTAATCGGCCACCGCAAACGCACTGACGGTGCTGTTGAAGCGCGCAACCACGCCCACGCCCACTTCCAGCGCACGTGAATCCTGCTGGTTGAGGATGCGGTTGCTGTCGAAATCGATGCGGTCTTCGCCGTCCAGGGTCTGCCAGTAATTGAGCTTGATGTACGGCTGCCAGCCGTTGCCGGCGATGTCGTAGTCGGCAGCCAGGCGCAGGCCGACGCGCCCCGTCCAGGCGTTGTCGCTGTTGAAGCGCACTGCCGACACCGCGTCGCCGGCATCGTCGATCGAGGTGCGCTGCCAGATCACCTGCAGCTGTGGCTCCAGCCACCACGCACTTTGCCCGAACCGCAGCAGCGGCTTGCCCACTTCCACCGAGGCGGTGGTGCCATCGCCGCGCACGTCGATGCCCAGGCCGCGCGAGGAGGTGGCGTCGCCGTCGTAGCGGCTCTGCATCACCACCGCGTCCAGGTAGCCGCCGGCACTGCCAGCGCGTGTCCAGTACACACCCACGTGCTTGTCGTCCAGCCGGGTGCGGCCCACCGCCACGTTTTCCCAGCCGATCGCAAATCCGCTCACGTTGCCCTGCGCGCGGGTGCGGCCGACAAACACGCCGAACTGATCGCGGTGCTCGTCTGCCGCGTTGGCATACAGGTCCAGGCCGGCCTGGATGCCCTGGATGTCGCCGTCGAAGCCGGGCTGCGCGTCCCCGTCCCACTGCTGTTCGTGGCTCTGCCCCACCAGCCGTGCCCAGGCCGCGCGCACGCCGCCCTGCCCGGCCAGCAGCCGCTGCTCGCCCTGGCGTTCGTGGAAGGTGCCCAGGCTGGCCAGGCTGGTCTCGCGCAGCAGCGGCGGCACCACCGAGTACAGACCGGTCTCGAAGCGGTACAGCGGAATGATGTCGCCCTGCGCGGGACGCGCACCCGGCGTGGGTGGCACCGCCAGCGGCCCCGGCACCGCCGCCACCTCGGTGGGCACCGGTGGCGGGGTATCGATGCTGGGCGGCGCAACGTCGGCCGGGTCGGCCGGCTCCGGCGGCGGCGCCGGCTCCGGCGCGGCCGGGTTTGGATCATCCGGCGGATTCACGTCCGGCGGCGGCGGCGGTGCGGGCGGCAGGTCGACCGGCGGCGTGCCGGTACTGTCCGGCGGTGGCGGAGGCGGCGGGGTGCCGCCGCCCGGCGGCGGTGCGGGCGCCGGGGTCACGCTGGCCACCAGGGTCGAGCGCAGGTACCAGTTTTCGGCGGTGCCGCCACTGACCCCGCCCTTGAACAGGAAATACTCGTAGGCACCGGCAGCGACCGGGTTGTACAGCGCGAACGCGGTGGGCGCGGTGGTGGCGCCGTTGATCGCCTGCACCACCAGGATGCCGTCGGCCACGGTGGAAGCACCGGCACCGCCCGCGTTGAGGATGCCCACGCCGGTGGTGCCGCTGGCGCTGCCGGTGGAGATCACCAGCTTGTCCGACAGCGAACTGTCGTCGCCCAGCACGGTGTTGAGATACAGCGCGCCGCCGTTGCCGACGTAGTTGCCGACCACGGTGAAGGTGTCGCCCGCGCCGCCGCCATTGCTCAGGTCGATGCGGCCGGCATTGGTGAGCGTGGCCAGCTGCCCGGCCACGAACGGGGCAACCCCGCCGTTGCCGCCACCGCCGAACACCGCACTGGTGGCATCGATATCCAGGCGACCGGTGCCGCTAACGCTGTCGCCCAGCACCAGGGTGCCGTCGAAGGTCAGCTGGGTATCGTCGCGCAGCGCCACCTGTTCCCAGTTGGCAAAGCGCGCCACGCCGCCGGTCTTGACGTTGTCGAAGCCGAGCACGTCATTGCCCAGCCCACCGTCGAACACCGGCAGCGCGCCCAGGTGGGCGGTATTGAGGTTGGTGAGCTGCGCGAGGTCATCACCTTCGCCGAAATCGATGGCGCCGTGCACCACGCCGCCGCCGTTCCAGGTCAGGCTGTCATTGCCGAAGCTCAGGCGGATTTCGCCACGCACGGTGCCGCCGGTGATGGTGACCGCATCGTCGCCACCGCTGACGCTGATGTTGCCGCCGATGTACCCGTCCGACAGCACGATGGTGTCGCGGCCGAAACCGGTGACCAGGTTGCCATCGATGGTGCCGCCGGACATCAGGAAAGTGTTGTCGTCCAGCTTCATGTTGACCCGGCCGATGCGGCCGCCGGTCATCTCGGCGTAGTCGCCATCATCGAACGCGCCGACGATGCGCCCGCCGGTCATGCGGAAGCGGTCCAGTGCGTCGCCCTGCAGCAGTGCACCGATGCTGCCGCCGGTCATCAGGAAGGTGTCGATGCCCGAGCCCTGCTGCACCGTGCCGGTGACGCTGCCGCCGCTGATCTCCAGGCTGTCCTCGCCATCGCCCTGGTCGACGCTGTCGATCACGCCGTCGCGGATCACCAGTGCGTCGTTGCCCGCGCCCTGCAGCACGCCGCCCTGGATGCTGCCGCCGAGCATGTCGATGCGGTCGTTGCCGGCACCGGACACGACGCCGCCGGTACTGCCGGCAATCGTGCCGCGATTCACCAGGTAAGTGGCCCCGTTGAGCTGCAGCGCACGGCCCGCGGCGGCGATGATGCTGCCGGTGTTGTTGATGACATGCCCGCTGCCGGCCTGCACGGTGATCGCGTTGCCGCTGGCGATACCGAGCTGCGCGTTGGCCAGCACGTTGATGGTGGTGTTGGAGGCGCCGCCGGCGGTGACAATCGCCACCGGATCCGGATTGGGCGCTGTGCTCGAGCAGGTCACCGTCTGGCCCTGCCCGGGCGTGGGGTTGTCGCACCCCGCCCAGGCCGACGCGGCACCGGCCAGCAGGACCGTGCCCAGTGCACCCCCGCAGCCCCGGCGCAACCACTGCGAAATACGAACGGCCAGCACCGTGGGTGACGGCGAGGCGGGCATGGGGCGCATACACCTTTCCTGTTCGACAAGAGGGGGTAAGGCAACGGCCCCAGTGCTTCTACGCAGACCGGCGTCGGTACTTTTACCGCTCCACCGTGATGGTCGGGTAAACGATGGGCCGCCCGCGCTAGATTTTCAGGTAGATGCGGCGGCTGTCCAACACCCACACCACGCCCCACCACACGGCCACGAACCCCAGCGCGCACAGCAGCGAGGCCAGCGCGGGTGCAGTCGGTAGCAGCCCCGAAACGGCCTGGTACAGCCACCCCCACGCGCCGCTGGCGATCAGCAGCAGGGCCATCGCCGACGAGCCGAGGTAGGCGGCAATCGCGTTGACACCGAAGCGTCGGCCCAGCGCCGGGGCACCCCAGCGGTCAACCAGCAGATGCGCCAGCAGCAGTGCCGCCACCGACATCCCGCCCGTCCACAGCACGAAACTGGGGGTCCACAGCTGCTTGTTGAGGGGCAGCCACAGCGCGGCCACGCCGCCCAGGAGCAGGCAGGCCGTTGCCAGCACTGCCAGCCCACCCACCTGCCCTGCCCGCAGCCACGCACCCGCACGCAGGCCCAGCAGCGTGCTGGCCAGAGCGCCCAGGCTGCTCAGCAGCCCTTCGGGGTCGTGGCCAAGCCCGGTCAGCGGGTCGTACTTGTAGAGGAACGGCGCGAACAGCGCGGTATCCAGGCGGCTGGCCGGGTTGACCCACGGTGCCAGCGAACCGGCCCCCAGCAGGATCAGCGTGTACGCAAGCAGCAGTCCAGCCAGCACCGCCCATTGCGTGCGGGCGCGCGTCTGGATGGCCAGCAGCCCGACCACCGCCACGCACAGCGCGATGCGCTGCAGCACGCCCCACAGCCGGTAGGCCGGCAGGTCCAGCAGCCACCACGCCAGCAGGTGCAGCAGGGCGCCGGCCACTGCGATGCGCAGCGCACGCTGCAGCAGGCCACTGCGCAAGGCCGGGCGCAGCGCCGGCTCGCCTGCGCGCGGCGACAGGCTGAAGGCCATCGACACGCCGGCAATGAACAGGAACAGCGGGAAGATCAGGTCGGTGGGCGTGAAGCCATGCCAGTCCGCGTGCAGCAGCGGCGCGTACACATGCCCCCAGTCACCGGGGTTGTTGACCAGCAGCATCGCCGCCACGGTGAGCCCGCGCAGCGCATCGATCGAGCCCATGCGCGGCGATGCCGGCGCGGTCATGCGTCTTCGCGCTCGCCGGCAATCCAGGTGGCGCGCACCTGCAGCGCGTCGTCGAGCAGCACCAGGTCGGCCTGGTAGCCCTCGGCGATCTCGCCCAGGCGATCGTCCAGGTTGAGGAACTGCGCCGGGTAACGCGAGGCCATGCGGGCGGCCTCATCCAGCGGCAGGCCGAGCAGGTGCACCGCGTTGCGCACCGCCGTGGCCATGTCCAGGGCCGAGCCCGCCAACGAGCCGGCGGCATTGCGCACCACGCCATCCACGGCCGTGATCACTTCGCCATACAGTTCGTAGCTGGGACTGTCGGCGCCCACCGGCGGCATCGCGTCGGTCACCAGCATCACCTTGCCGCGCGGCTTGGCCGCCAGCGCCACGCGCAGGCTGGCCGGGTGCACGTGCACGCCGTCGGCGATGATGCCGATCCAGCTGTCGCGGTCTTCCAGCGCCGCGCCCACCGCACCCGGCTCGCGCCCGGTCAGCGGCGACATCGCGTTGTACAGATGCGTGAAGCCGCGGATCCCGGCATCCAGCCCGGCGCGTGCTTCTTCGTAGCTGGCCGCGGTATGCCCGGCGGCCACGATCACGCCGCGTTCGACCAGCGCGCGGATGCTGTCCAGCGGCACCCGTTCAGGGGCCAGGGTCAGCAGGGTGACGCCATTGTCGAGCGATGCCGCCATCGCGATCTCGTCGGCGTCGGGCACGCGGAACTTGTTGGCGTCGTGGGTGCCCTTGCGTGCCGGCGCGATGTACGGGCCTTCCAGGTGGATGCCGAGCACGCCGGGCACGCCCTGTGCGATGGCCGCGCGGGTGGCGTCGATCGCGCGGCGCATCACCTGCACGTCGTCGCTGATCAGCGTGGGCAGCAGGCCGGTGGTGCCGAAGCGGCGGTGCGCGGCGGCCAGCGTGCGCAGGCTGTCCACGTCCGGCGTGTTGTTGAACAGCACGCCACCGCCGCCGTTGACCTGCGCGTCGATGAAGCCCGGCAGCAGCCAGCCGCCGCCCAGGTCCACCTGTTCGTCGGCGCTGCCCAGCTGCGGGGCCGCATCGGAGATCAGTGCGGTGATGCGGCCGTCTTCGATCACCACCGCCAGGTCGTCGCGGAACTCGTCGCCGGCCAGAATGCGCGCGTTGCGCAGAACAGTTTTCATCAGACGGTTTCCGTCACCTTGTTCAGATGCGGCGGCAGGTCCGGGTTGTGTCCGCGGCGCAGCGCCAGCGCGTTGATCGCACGGTAGAACGCCTGCACGGTGAGCAGCGGTGCGCAGGCCGGATGCGGCGCAACCGGCAGCGGCAGGTCGCCGTCGACATCGGCCAGCCACACCTGCGCATCGCGCGCGCCGAACTCCTGCAGTACCGCGCGGGTGCCCGCACCGGTTTCATCGGGCTGGGCAAACGCCAGCACCGGGAAGCCCGGCCCCACCAGCGCCATCGGGCCATGCTTCACTTCGGCCGAGCTGTAGGCTTCGGCATGCAGGCCGCAGGTTTCCTTGAACTTCAGCGCGGCTTCCTGGGCCGCGCCCAGGCCCAGGCCGCGGCCGAGCACGAACAGGTTGTGCGCCGGCACCAGGCCATCGGTCAGCGCGGACCAGTCGCTGTTCCAGGCCTGGCGCAGCGCATCGGGCAGCGCGCGCAGCGCGGCGATCAGCGCCGCGTCCTGGCTCCAGTAGGCCACCAGCTGCAGGATGGCCGACAGCGAGGCCAGGTAGCTCTTGGTGGCCGCCACGCTGCGCTCGGCACCGGCACCGAGCGGAATCACGGTTTCGGCCAGCTGCGCCAGCGGCGAATCCTCCACGTTCACCAGCGCCACCACGCGCGCACCGGCCGCACGTGCGGCTTCGGCGTTGCGCAGCAGGTCCGGGCTCTTGCCCGACTGCGAAATGACGATGTACAGCGCGCCACGCAGCTTCAGCGGCGCTTCGTAGACCGAGCCCACCGACGGCGAGGCCGAGGCGGTGACCAGGCCCAGCCGGGTTTCCAGCAGGTACTTGGCGTAGGTGGCGGCGTGGTCCGAGCTGCCCCGCGCGCAGGTCACCACGAACGGCGGCGGCGCCGCGCGCAGGCTGGCAGCCAGCGTTTCCACCGCCGCCTGGTTGCGCGCGAACTGCGCGGCAATCACGTCGGCGGCTTCGGCGGCTTCGCGGTACATCAGGGTGTCGTGGGGAGCAGGCAGGGACATGGGAACTCAGGTGGTTTCAGGAGTAGGAGGGCGCGCGCCGGTCGGGCGCATCGGCGCGGTGGAACCGCGCACCACCAGCTGCGGCACGAAGCCCTGGTTCTGCAGCTGCAGCGGTGCGTCGTCGTAGGCATCGCTGCGCAGCTGCGCGATCAGCAGCCGTGCCGCATGCCGGGCGATGTCTTCAGTGGCCTGCTTGGCGGTGGTCAGCGGCGGCCAGGACTGGCGCGAGAACGGGCTGTCCTCGAAGCCGGCGATGGACAGGTCGTAGGGCACGTTCATGCCGGCCGACTTGGCCGCGGCCAGCACGCCGGCGGCGATTTCATCGTTGGAGCCGAAGATCGCGGTGGGCGGTTCGCGCAGCGCCAGCAGCCGGCGTGCGCCGCGGAAGCCGTCGTCGAAGGTGTAGTCGCCCTGCACCACCAGGTGCTTGTCGATGCTCATGCCGTAATCGCGCAGCGCCGCTTCGTAGCCGGCATAGCGTTCGCCGCTGGACCGGTGCGAGGTGCCGCCCCACAGGAAGCCGATGCGCTGGTGGCCCAGCTGGATCAGGTGTTCGGTGATTTCATAGGCCGCTTCGCGGTCATCGACGAACACACACGCGCCATCTTCGGGGTCGGCGGTGGCGGCGATGATGCGCACCAGCTTGATGCCGCGCGCGGTCAAGGCCGCCACCAGGTCGCGGCGTTCGGACATCGGCGCGGTGAGGACCAGCCCGGCCAGGCGCGAACGCTGCACCCAGTCGGCCAGTTCTTCGGCCAGCATCGGCGAACTGGAATCGCAGGGATGGATCTGCAGCCCGAAGCCGGTTTCGCGGCAGGCCGCCAGCACCCCGTTCTGCACGCCGATGATGTGGTACGGATTGGGGTTGTCGTAGACCAGTCCGACCACCAGCGTGGTGCCGGTGCGCAGGTTGCGCGCGGCGGGATCGGGTTCGTAATCCAGCTCGGCGATCGCGCGCAGTACGCGCGCGCGGGTGGCCTGCATCACCGACGGTTCGTTGTTGATGACGCGCGATACCGTCTTCAGCGACACCTTGGCCCGCTCAGCCACATCCTTGATGGTCGCTCTGCGCATGCTTTTTTCCTGCCGCTCCGGTTGGACGTCCATGATCGCCGATCACTGACCGTCGCGGGGCAGCCCGGCCCGATGGCCGCGCACCGAATAGAACAGGATGTACAGGTAGCACGGCACCATCAGCCCGGCGAACACCCACTGGAAGTCGAAGTGCTGCTTGAGCACGGCAAATGCCTGCGGAATGATCGCCCCACCGGCGATGGCCATCACCAGCAGCGCCGAGCCGGTTTCGGTGAACCGGCCCAGGCCGCGGATGGCCAGCGGGAAGATCGCCGGCCACATCATGGCGTTGGCAAAGCCGAGCGCGGCCACGAAGCCCACCGACACGTAGCCGTGGCTGAGCAGCGCGCCGATGCAGAACACCACGCCCAGGCTGGCCGACAGGCTCAGGTAGCGCGACTGCGACACCACGTGCGGGATCAGCGCCAGCCCGGCCAGGTAGCCGACCAGCATCGCGCCCAGGGTGATCGAGGTGAACATCTTGGTCTGGTCCAGCGGCAGGTCGAAGCCGTGCCCGTAGGTACCGATCGCATCGCCGGCCATCACTTCCACGCCCACGTACACGAACAGGCACAGCACGCCCAGCCACAGGTGCGGGAACTGGAAGATGCTGGTGCGTTCGGCGGTGCCGGGCGCGCGCGCCGGGGTGGCGTTGGCTTCGGCCGTCTTCAGCTCCGGCAGCGGCGAGAACAGCACGCCCACGGCCAGCACTACCAGCAGTCCGGCCATGGCCATGTACGGCATCTGGATCTTGGCCGCGAAGGTATCGAGCAGCACCGTCTTGGTGGCGGCATCGGCCACCTTCACCTGCGCGTCCAGGTCACCGATGCCATGCAGCACCAGCGTACCGATCAGCACCGGGGCCAGCATGCCGGCGATCTTGTTGCAGATGCCCATCAGCGCGATGCGCCGGGCGGCGGTCTCGATCGGGCCCAGGATGCTGATGTACGGGTTCACCGCGGTCTGCAGCAGGGCCAGCCCGCTGCCGATGATGAACAGGCCGCTGAGCGCGCCCGGGTACCAGCGCTGTTGGGCGAAGTGGGCAAACACCACCGCGCCGGCCGCCATCACCAGCAGGCTCAGGCTCAGGCCCTTCTTCATGCCGGTGCGTTTGAGGATCCACGAGGCCGGCAGCGCCAGGAAGAAATAGGACAGGTAGAACACCATCAGCACCAGGAAGGCGCCGACCTCGTCCAGCTCGAAGGCCAGTTTGACGAAGGTGATCAGCGGCCCGTTGAGCCAGGTGAAGAAACCGATCAGGAAGAACAGCACGCCGATGATCAGGATCGACGTAAGCACGCTCGAACGCGCGGAGGCAGCAGGCACGGCAGACATCAAGAAAGCTCCTGCATCGGCGGGCCACGGGGGCGTGCCGGAAGAGTGACTGGGAACAACGTTGTCACATTTATTCGTCGCCGCTGCCGGGTTTGTCAACAAGCGGTTTTCATCACGGTGCCGATCCACGCCGTGCTGCACCTGCGCAGATCGCACGCCCCGCCACGCTTGACGGTCCCCGGCCCCGCTATTTCAGGCACGTTGCAAAAACATGGCGGGCAATGGATGAAAACGTTTTCTGATGACACTGCCCGTTGCGGCGCAACATCGAAAGTCTGAGGTTATCGTTGACATCGTTGTCAGAACGATTACAGACTCCGCCTCAATCGCCGGGTCGGACCGGCCCTGCACAATCCAAGGGAGCCCGTGTGACCGCAGCCGCCCACTCTGTACCGGCCCATGCCCTGCCCGCCGCGGTGCCGCCGTTCCTGGCCGCCGATGTGGGTGGCACGCATGTCCGGGTGGCCAGGGTGCAGGCCAGCGCCCAGCCGGACCATCCGGTGCAGGTGCTGGAATACCGCAAGTTCCGCAATGCCGATTACCCCGGCCTGAGCGCGATCCTGGCCGAGTTCCTGGGTACCGGCGAGCGCCCGGCGCACTGCGTGGTGGCCACCGCCGGCGTGGCCCGGCTGGACGGCACCGTGATCAGCGCCAACCTGCCGTGGCCGTTGTCGGCGCGCCGGATCGAACAGGACGTGGGCCTGGACCAGGTCTACATCGTCAACGACTTCGAAGCGGTGGCTTACGCCGCCGCGCAGGTGGACGCCAGCGGCGTGCTGCAGCTGACCGGCCCGACCAGCGCCCCGCGTGGCCCGACCCTGGTGGTCGGCCCGGGTACCGGCCTGGGGGCGGCCGTGTGGATTCCCACCGCGCACGGTGCGGTGGTGCTGGCTACCGAAGCCGGCCAGCCCACCCTGGCCACCACCACCGAACTGGAAATGGCGATCGTGCGCCAGATGCAGCGCGAGCATGCGCATGTATCGGTCGAGCACGCCTTGTCCGGCCCGGGCCTGATGAATCTGTATCGCGCCCTGTGCGCCCTCAACGGCCAGGCAACCGCGCTGGCCACGCCCGATGCGATCACCGCCGCGGCCATGGCCAACCAGGACCCGCTCGCACGCGAGAGCCTGGATGTGTTCTGCGGCCTGCTCGGCAGCACCATCGGCGACATGGCCCTGCAGTACGGCATCACCGGCGGGGTCTACCTGGCCGGCGGCATCCTGCCGCAGATCCGCGAATTCCTGTTGAACAGCAGTTTCGTGCGCCGGTACCTCAACAAGGGCCCGATGCGCGAGGCGCTGGAACGCATTCCCGTGAAGGTGGTCGAGCACGGGCAGCTGGGCGTCATCGGCGCCGCCAGCTGGTACCTCGGCCATAGGGACGACCCGCGCGTCTGACGGCGCGGCGGGGACGCACGAAAAGGCAGTACGTGGCACCCAGGCGCACCCCGGCAAAGGGCGCGCGGCAAAGTCGTACCAGACGCAAGAAGACACGCCGTCGCCGGCGAACCATCGGATTGATGAGGAGAGACATCATGAACCACCGCAAGAGTCTGCTTTCGGCAGCCATTTTCAGCTGTCTGGTGTTCGGCGCGCAGGCGCAGGAAACCGCTACCCCGACCGACCTGGACACGGTCAGCGTCGTGGGCATCCGCGCCAGCCTGGAAAAGTCGCTGGACACCAAGCGCAACAACGTGACCATTTCCGAGGCGATCACCGCCGAGGACATCGGCAAGTTCCCCAGCACCAACGTGGCCGAAGCGCTGTCGCAGCTGCCGGGCATTTCGCTGGATCGTCGCTTCGGCCAGGGTGAGCGCGTCAGCATCGACGGCACCGATCCCAGCCTGAACCTCTCGTTCCTGGATGGCCACCCGGTCGCGCAGGCGATCTGGTTGTATGGCGAACAGCCCAACCGTGGCTTCGACTACACGCTGCTGTCGCCGCTGATCCTGGGCCGCATGGAAGTGATCAAGTCCTCCGAAGCGCGCCTGACCGAAGGCAGCCTGGGCGGCACCATCCTGATGCACACCCGCCAGCCGCTGGACATGCGCGCCAATGAAGTGGCCGCGTCGGTGGGTTACAGCTACAGCGACCAGGCCAGCGAAGGCAAGCCGAACGCTTCGGCGATCTACAGCTGGAAGAACGACGAAGAAACCTTCGGCATCAACGTGGCCGCGCAGCACTATGAAGAGCGCGTGGACCGCCAGGGCATCGAAGTGTTCGGCTACGCCAAGGCGTCCACGTTCACCAATGCACCGGGCGTGGATCCCAACGCCGACGTGCCCAACTCGGTCAACGCCGCATGGTTCCAGCAGGACCGCAAGCGCGACAGCGCCGTGGTCAACCTGCAGTTCAAGCCGACCGACGAACTCGAGTTCAACCTGAGCGGTCTGTACATCAAGGAAAACTTCGACAACTACAACCAGTCGATGTACTCCTTCCTGACCTGGAACCCCGGCACCGTGGGTGCGGTCAACCAGCTCGGCGACGTGCGCAACGGCGTGGTCAACAGCGGCCATTCCAACGCCAGCGCCACCGCCAACAGCGGCACGGTGATCTACGACAACAACGTCCGCGAATCCGAAGTGACCACCAAGGGCCTGGACCTGCGCGGCGCGTGGAAGGGCGAAAGCTGGGGCATCAGTGGCCAGGCCGGCCAGAGCAAGTCCGAGAACAAGGACCTGGCCCAGTACTTCATCGAACCGTTCTACAACGGCGGCTTCAGCTGGAACCTGGACAAGGGCATCACCTTCGACAACCCCGATGCGGCGCGCAACCCGGCCAACTGGGGTTCGGCCGGCGGCTGGTTCGGCAACAACGGCATCTTCTCCACGCAGAGCAAGGACACCTACGCACAGCTGGACTTCAACGTGCAGTTCGACAGCATCTTCAACCAGCTGCAGTTCGGCGCGCGCCACGGCAAGCATGAAGAAAGCTTCGACCTGAATGTCTATGGCGGCGTGCGCCCGGGCACCCTGGCCGACGTCGGCACCATCGGCCTGACCGACATCCAGGGCTTCAGCGATGGCCAGGGCCGCCATGTCCAGGCCGGGCGCAACAACGTGCTGAGCTGGGTCAAGGGCAGCCCGCTGGATTACGCCAACCCCGATCCGGCCAGCTACCTCAACAACACCTGGGCGCTGGAGCAGACCAACAACGCCGCATACGCGCAGCTGAACTTCTCCAACGGCCCGGTCCGCGGCAACATCGGCGTGCGCTATGTCGATTCCAAGACCGACGGCAGCGGCTTCGTCTACGGTGGCACCCCCACCCTGACCGACCTGGACAGCAAGTGGCAGACCCAGACCAAGAAGGAAGACTTCCTGCTGCCCTCGGTCAACCTGGTCTACGACACCGCCAATGACTGGGTGTTCCGCTTCGGCGCCAGCAAGGTCATCGCCTGGGCCCCGTACAACCAGATGGTGAACAACACGTTCCTCAACGACACCACGCTCAACGGCAGCGGCGGCAACGCCGACCTGTCTCCGTACGAGTCGTGGAACTACAATCTGTCGGCCGAGTACTACTTCGCCCCGCAGTCGGTGGTGGCCTGGTCGCTGTTCTACAAGAAGATCGACAACTACATCGACAGCAGCGCGGTCATCGAGCGCCAGTACAACTCGATCCGCGACACCTCGCCGGCCACCTGGGCCAACGTGGTGGGCACCAACGGCTGCACCGCCGACGGCTACTGCGACTACAGCATCCAGCGTCCGCGCAATGCCGGCAGCGGCCACGTGAAGGGCTTCAACCTCAGCTTCCAGCAGCCCTTCGGCGAAAGCGGGTTCGGCCTGACCGCCAACTACACCTACGCCAATGGCGAGAACAACTCCGGCGACCCGCTGCCGTACCAGTCGCGCAACTCGGTCGCGTTCAGCCCGTACTACGAGAAGGGCCCGATCAACGCACGCCTGACCTACAACTGGCGTGACAGCTACCTGGCCGGCGGCTACGTCGCAGGCTCGGCCCCGGCCAGCGTGGACGATTACGCCGAACTGGGCGCCAGCTTCGGGTACACCTTCAACGACAACTGGTCGCTGACCCTGGATGCACAGAACCTGCTGAACGAAGAGTATTTCCAGTACCTTGGCGACAAGGACCACCTGGCCTCGCGCTACAAGAGCGGCCGCCGCTACATGGCCACGGTGCACTTCAAGTTCTGATCACCGCCGTACCCTGCTGAACGCCTGATCGACGGGCCCGGACCTCCGGGCCCGTTTTTACAGGTGGAACCCGATTCGCTACAAAGGAATGACCCGATGCACACCCGCACCCGTCGTACCTCGCTGTCGCTGCTGTCTTTCGCACTGGCCCTGTCCCTGGCACCGCTCGCGCACGCCACCGATGCACAGGCGCCTGATGGTCCGCGCGCCCGGCCCGGCGCACTGCCGCTGATCCCCGCACCGGCCCATGTGGAACGCCTCGAGGGCGCGCCCTTCAAGGTAGCCGCCAGCACCCCGGTGTGGGCGCGCGGCGAAGCAGCCACGCGCGTGGCCGGCCAGTTCAGCACGCTGTTGCGCAGCAGTGGCGGCCCCACCCTGCAGGTCAGGAACGGGAACGGGAACGGCAAGAACGGCGTCAACTTCGTGCTGGACACCGCGCTGAAGACCGGTGCCGAGGGCTACCAGCTGCGCTCCAACGGCGATGGCGTAACCGTTGCCGCGGCCACCGAAGCGGGCCTGTTCTACGGTGCGGCGACGTTGTCGCAACTGTTCACCAGCACCGCCGACGGCAGCCTGCCGGCACTGCGTATCGACGATGCCCCACGTTTCAGCTGGCGCGGCCTGATGCTCGATTCGGCCCGCCACTTCCAGAGCCTGGACGAGATCAAGCGCGTGCTCGACGCGATGGCCGAACAGAAGCTCAATACCTTCCATTGGCATCTCACCGATGACCAGGGCTGGCGCATGGAGATCAAGCGCTACCCGAAGCTGACCGCGGTGGGCAGCTGCCGCATCCCGGCCGGCGATGGTGGCCGCGATCCTGCCACCGGTGCCGAGCGCCCGTACTGCGGGTTCTACACCCAGGACCAGATCCGCGAAGTGATCGCCTATGCCGCCGCGCGCCATATCCAGGTGATCCCCGAGATCGACGTGCCCGGCCACGCCACCGCGGCGATCGCGGCGTATCCCGAACTGGGCACGCTGGATACGCCGCTGAAGCCGCTCAGCGAATGGGGCGTGTTCCCGAACCTGTTCAATACCGAAGAAACCACGTTCACCTTCCTGGAAAACGTGCTGGAAGAAGTGATTGCGTTGTTCCCGGCCAAGTACGTGCACGTGGGTGGCGACGAGGCGGTCAAGGACCAGTGGGAAGCCTCGCCACGCGTACAGGCGCGCATGCGCGAGGTGGGCGCGACCAATGAAATGGAAATGCAGAGCCACCTGATCAAGCGCCTGGAGAAGTACCTGGAGCAGCACGACCGGCGCCTGATCGGCTGGGACGAAATTCTCGAAGGCGGCCTGCCGCCGGAAGCCACGGTGATGTCGTGGCGCGGCACCGAAGGCGGCCTGAAGGCGGCCAGCGAAGGCCACGACGTGGTGATGTCGCCGGTCACCGACATGTACATGGACTACCTGCAGACCACCTCGGACAACGAACCGCCGGGGCGCCCGCTGGTCACCTCGCTGGCACGCGTCTACGGTTTCGAGCCGGTGCCCGATGCGCTGGCCAAGGACAAGCAGCAACACATCCTGGGCCTGCAGGCCAACATGTTCACCGAACACACGCGCACCTACGCGCGCCTGCAGCACAACCTGTTCCCGCGCCTGGCGGCCGTGGCCGAAACCGGCTGGTCGCCGCGCGAACGCCGCGACTACGCCGACTTCCTGGCACGCCTGCCCACCCAGCTGCAGCGCTGGCAGGCAATGGGCATCGCGTATGCACAGACGCCATTCCAGGTGGAGCAGGACAGCCGCGACGACCGCAAGGCCGGCACCGCGACGCTGGCACTGAGCACGCCGCTGGGCTACGAGATCCACTACAGCGTGGATGGCAGCCCGGTCACCGCGCAGTCGCCGCGCTACACCGCGCCGCTGACCCAGCCGCTGCCGATCACGCTGCAGGCGGCCACGTTCTTCAACGGCAAGGCCCTGGCCAACGCCGCCAGCCGCTTCGACATCACCGCCACCTCGCTGCTCACCCGCAACGATCAGCAGCTGGCGATGTGTCCGGGCGAAGGCAAGCTGCTGCTGCGGCTGGAAGACGACGGCCCGGCCGACGGCGAGCGCGCCATCTTCAACGTCAACATCTTCAACCCGTGCTGGTTGTGGCAGCAGGCCAACGTGGACGGCATCGCCAGGCTGCGCGTGCGTGCCGGGCAGATCCCGTATTACTTCCAGCTGGCCCACGACGAACCGGCGCGGACATTCAGCCCGGCGCGCAGCGCGCATGGCGAAATGGACGTGCTCAACGGCACCTGCGACGGCAAGCCGCTGGTCAGCGTGCCGCTGCCGGCCGCGCCGGGCGCCGATGGCTTCATCACGCTGGACGCCGCGCTGCCGCGGTCGCTGAAAGGCACCCAGGACCTGTGCGTGCGCTTCACCGGTGACACCCGCCCGACCATGTGGGTGGTGGATGAGGTGACGTTGCAGCCGCGTTGATCCGGGCGCGTACCCACCACGGTGGGTACCTACCCGTGAACCCCAACCCGGCGCCGGTAGTGCCGGCCGCTGGCCGGCAACCAGGCGATGGTGGGTTCATCCGGTAGTGCCGGCCGCTGGCCGGCAACCAATCGATGGTGGGTTCATCCGGTAGTGCCGGCCGCTGGCCGGCAACCAGGCGATGGTGGGTTCATCCGGTAGTGCCGGCCGCTGGCCGGCAACCAGGCGATGGTGGGTTCATTCGGTAATGCCGGCCGCTGGCCGGCAACCAGGCGATGGTGGGTTCATCCGGTAGTGCCGGCCGCTGGCCGGCAACCAGGCGATGGTGGGTTCATTCGGTAGTGCCGGCCGCTGGCCGGCAACCAGGCGATCGTGGGTTCATCCGGTAGTGCCGGCCGCTGGCCGGCAACCAGGCGATGGTGGGTTCATGAGGAGCCGGCCAGCGGCCGGCACTACCGACCGTGGCCTGCGCGCGCTGGATGTTCTCGACCTGCTGCTTTGATCGCGCGGGTCGGGAGGCAGGGCGACAGCAATGTCACACGAGTGACGACCAACGGTCGTCACCGCCGTTCACCCGCGCAAACGCATCAACAGGTCGCGCAACGGGGTGAAGGCGAGGCACAGGCCGGCGATGACGCCGATGCTGTTGGCCAGCACGTCCATCGGGTCGGCCATGCGGGTGGCGGTCAGGGCGCCCTGGGCGAACTCGATGCCGATGCCCATACCGACCAGGCCCACGCCCGCCCACACCAGCGCGGCGCGCGTGCGGTAGATCTGCACCGCCGAGCCGGCCAGCAGGAAGTAGGCCAGGAAATGCTCCACCTTGTCGCTGTTGTCCGGCAGCGCCATCGGCGGCAACCGGACCAGGCACACGGCAATGGTGGCGACGATGGCCAACCACCACAGCGCCAGCCAGAACCGCGGCCAGCGCAGCGGCTTCAACATCCCTGTCGTGGTCATCTCAGAGCCGCCAGGTGAGATCGCCCAGCGTGAAGGCAGGCTCGAAATCGACGTCACGCTGGAAGCCCATCACCTGGAAGCGCTCGCCCATGGCGGTGGGCAGGGTGAGTTTCTTGACCTGGTCGCGCAGGCGCACCTTGCCGAATTCATCGGTCCGCGCATCGGCCTTGGCCAACAACGCATCCAGGCCATTGCCCAGCAGGAAGTTGGCCTGCGTGCAGTACCCGGCCAGTTCGAAGCCCGCACCGGTGCCGGCTTCGGCCAACGCGGTGAAATCCACCGAGGCGGTCAGGTCCTGCAGGCCCGGCCAGCGGTACAGGTCGTTGTGCACCTGGTGGCGGTAGAACGCGCGCACCGTGCCGTCGTCGCGCTCGTCCTGGTAGTACTCGCCGCGCGGGTAGCCGTAGTCGACGAACAGCATCGCGCCGCGCTGCATGCCGCCGGCCACGGCCTGGATCCAGTACGGCAGCTGCGGCAGCAGTTCGGACCGGTAGCCATCGGCGAACGGCTTCTCGCGGTAATGCTCGATATGCCGCACCGCCGCGCTCAGCATGGCGTCGGCCGGCTGCGCGCCACGCATGAAGGCACCGTCGGCATCCAGCTCCACGGTTTCCTCGAAGACCATGCCGTCACGGGCCAGGAAGCGCGGGGTGGGCAGCGCGTCGATCACCTCGTTGGCGAACACCATGCCGTCCCAGTCGTCATCGAACGGACCGTCCAGCCATTCCACCAGCGCGAACAGCGGCGGTACCAGCGTCTTTTCCAGACGCTCGCGCTGACGCTCGCGCAGGTCCGCGCTGGGCTCCAGGATCGCGTAGCGGTCGGGCAGCGCGTCCAGCTCGAGCATGCGCTTGAGCAGTACCTCGGCAAACGCGCCGCTGCCGCCGCCGAGCTCCATGAAACGCGCCTGCGGCCCCAACTGCTGCATCACCGGCGCGATCGCGTTGGCCAGGGTGGCGGCGAACAACGGGCCCAGTTCGGGCGCCGTGGTGAAGTCGCCGGATTGGCCGAACTTGCTGGCACCGGCGCTGTAGTACCCCAGCCCTGGGGTGTACAGGCTCAGCTCCATGAACCGGGCGAACGGCATGGCGCCGCCATTGGCCAGGATTTCAGCGCGCAGTGCCGCGGCCAGCTGATCGCTGTGGGCCAGGGCGTCGGTATCGGGGGTCGGCAGTGGGGAATGCATGGTGCAGGCGATTGCGGTGACAATGCACAGCATAGCCGAGCAGGGAGTTACCCCCGATGACCGATTCCGCCCCCGTCGTGCTGATCACGGGCAGCGCACGCCGGATCGGCGCAGCGATCGCCCGCCAGTTCCATGCCTGCGGCTGGTCGGTGGTGCTGCACGCGCATACCTCCACCGCCGAACTGCAGCAGATGGCCTTCGACCTGGACATGCTGCGCCCGGGCAGCGTGCTGGCGCTGCAGGCCGACCTGCGCGACGCCGACGCCCTGCCCGACCTGGTCGAGCAGACCGTGGCCCAGTTCGGGCGGCTGGACGCGCTGGTCAACAACGCCTCCAACTTCTACCCCACGCTGCTGGGCCAGATTACCGCCGAACACTGGGATGACCTGTTCGCGGTCAACGCGCGGGCCCCGCTGCTGCTGGCCCAGGCCGCCGCTCCGCAGCTGCGCCGGCACCAGGGCTGCATCGTCAACCTGACCGACCTGCACGGCACCCAGCCAATGCGTGACCACCCGGTCTACAGCGCGGCCAAGGCGGCGCTGGAAATGGTGACCCGTTCACTGGCGCTGGAACTGGCCCCCAAGGTGCGGGTGAACGCGGTGGCGCCCGGCGCGATCCTGTGGCCCGAGCAGGGCAAGGACGATTACGCCCAGCAGGCCCTGTTGCTGCGCACGCCGCTGGCACGTACCGGCACCGTGGAAGAGATCGCCGAGGCGGTGTACTGGCTGGTGACCGACGCACCGTTCATCACCGGGCATACCCTGCGCGTGGATGGCGGGCGCACGTTGTCGTAACGGCTTGGCCGCACCCCCGCGCCCCGCTCGACGGTAGTGCCGGCCGCTGGCCGGCTCTGCATGGAACCTGCATCGCGGGGTTGCCGGCCAGCGGCCGGCACTACCGGGTGCGGTAGGCATCGCGGGTTGCCGGCCAGCGGCCGGCACTACCGGGTGCGGTTGGCATCGCGGGCTTGCCGGCCAGCGGCCGGCACTACCGGGTGCGGTTGGCATCGCGGGGTTGCCGGCCAGCGGCCGGCACTACCGGGTGCGGTGGGCATCGCGGGCTTGCCGGCCAGCGGCCGGCACTACCGGGTGCGGTGGGCATCGCGAGTTGCCGGCCAGCGGCCGGCACTACCGGGTGCGGTGGGCATCGCGGGTTGCCCGCAGCTGCCGGTATCACCGGTCCACTGCTTACCCCTGCAACAGGTCCATCGTCTCGAACGTCTCGCCATGCTGGCGGTGCGCGCGCCACAGCGTGGCCAGGTCCAGCCCGCTGACCGGGTCGATGAAGGTCGGTGCGATGTCGGCCAGCGGCTTCAGCACGAAGGCGTGTTTGAGCTCCGGGCGCGGAATGCGCAGGTGGCCGGGGCCTTCCACGATCAGGTCGCCGTAGAACACCACGTCCAGGTCCAAGGTGCGGTCGGAGAAGCGCGGGCCGCTGCGGTCGCGGCCGTGCGCGTCTTCCAGCGCATGCAGCCAGGCATCCAGCGCGTCGAGCGGCAGGTCGGTCTCGATGGCTACCGCATTGTTGAGGAAATCCGGGCCGTCAAACCCGACGGCGGCGGTGCGGTAGGCCGGGGAGACCGCAATGGCGCCGAAGCGCGCGCGCAGGGCCTCCACCGCGGCGTGAAGGTGCTGTTGCGGCTGCAGGTTGCTGCCCAGGCTCAGGAGCACAGTGGTCATGGTATTCAGCATGCGTGGGGCGAATCCACACCGGGCCAACAGGGCCAGCGCATAGAATCGGGGTGCACATCATAGGACACCGACATGACCTATTGCGTCGGCATCGAGGTGGACGAAGGCCTGGTCTTCGCCGCCGACACCCGTACCAACGCGTCGCTGGACGACGTGCGGGTGCATCGCAAGCTGCACGAATTCGAGTTCCCGGGCCAGGCCGCCTTCGTGATCATGGCCGCCGGCAACCTGGCCACCACCCAGCTGCTGATCTCGCGGCTGCGGCGTGATGTGGAGGAACAGCGCGCGGAGAACCTGCGCGCCTACCGGCACCTGTTCGAGGTGGCCGAGTACGTGGGCCGCATCCTGGTCGACAGCCAGGTCAAATCCAGCACCCCCGAGCACGGCCACGACGGCGTCAACACGCAGGCCACGCTGATCCTGGGCGGCCAGGTGGGCGGCGAGCAGCCGGGCATGTACATGATCTACCCGCTGGGCAACGCCATCGCCGCCTCGCCGGAAACCCCGTTCCTGCAGATCGGCGAATCCAAGTACGGCAAGCCGATCCTGGACCGCATCATCCGCCCGCAGACGCGGCTGGAAGACGCGGCGCGCACGGCGATCGTGTCGCTGGATTCCACCATCCGCTCCAACCTGTCGGTCGGCCTGCCGGTGGACCTGGTGCTGATCCGCACGGGCGATCTGCGCATCAGCCAGCGCATGCGTCTGGCGGGCGATTCGCCGCTGTACGCCGAAATCCACGGAAGTTGGTCGCACAAGCTGGAACAGGCCGTGGCCAGCCTGCCGGGGTTTCCGTGGGAAGCGGGATGACCGCGCCCGGTTACGCCGTCTCCAGCGCCTCGGCCACCGAACGGAACACCTGCTGCATCTCCAGCGGCTTGCGCAGCACGTGCACGTTGATGATCGGCGGGAACACCGCCAGCGGCACGGTGACATCGGCCTCTTCCAGCACCAGGGCCGGACCGCGGTAGCCCAGCGTGGCCATCTCGCCCAGCAGGTGGCTGGCCGACAGCAGCTTGGAACCGGCGTCGGCAATCACCAGCGCCGGCATCGCCTCCTGCTGCATCCAGCGCAGCGCCGCGGCGCCGTCCGATGCCAGCTGCAGGTGGTAGCCCTGGCTGGAGAGCGCATTGCCCAGCAGCGACAGCCGCGTGGCTTCGCCATCCACCACCAGGATGGTCTGGCCTGCACCCGCGGCGATAGGCGCGTCGATCGCCTCGCCTTCGGCCGGCACTTCGCGCATCGGCAGCAGCAGGTCGAAGCGCGTGCCCACGCCGGGCGTGCTGTCCACGTGGATGGTGCCGTTGGCGCCTTCCACGATCCGCTTGCACGAAATCAGGCCCAGGCCGGTGCCGTTGGCCTTGGTGGTGAAGAACGGATTGAACAGGTGCGACAAGGTCTCGGCATCCATGCCGGTGCCTTCGTCGCTCACCGAAATGCGCAACCACTCTTCCCCCTGCCCGCCCGCGTCGGCAGACGCGCGCAGGGTCAGGCGGCCGCCGCTCGGCATCGCCTGGATGGCATTCAACGACAGGTTCAGCAGCACCTGCTGCAGCTCGGTGTAATTGGCGTCCACACCCAGGCCTTCGTCGGCCACGTCCAGGTGCAGGCTGACCTTGTCGGGCAGGTTGCTGCGCAACAGCAGCTCCACGGCCTCGAACAGGTGCGCGATGCAGATGTGCTCGCTCGGCTTGCGCGACCCGCGCACGAACGACAGCATCGATTCGGCCATCTCGTGCCCGCGCCGGCCGCACTCGGCGATGATGTCGGCCAAATGATGCAGCTGCGGGTCGTCGCTGCGCGCCTTGAGCAGGTCCGGCATGATCAGCAGCGGCTGCAGGATGTTGCGCAGGTCGTGGCTGAGCCCGGCCGCCAGCAGCGACAGGCTTTCCAGTCGCTGCGCGCGCATCAGTTCGGCTTCCACCCGCTGGCGGTCCATCGTGCTGCGTGACTCGCGCACCGCGCGTGCCACCGCCGAAGGCAACCGCGCCGGCTGGTGCTTGATGATGTAATCGTTGGCGCCCTGGTGCAGCGCGGCCACCGCGTTTTCCTCGCCCATCGTGCCGGACACGAAGATGAACGGCACATCGGGATGCCACGCACGCACGATCCGCAGGGCCTCGTTGCCGGAAAAGCCCGGCATGCTCAGGTCCGACAGCACGATGTCCGGCGAGAAACGGGTCAGGGCATCGCGCAGTTCGCGCGCGCTCTCCACCCGCTCGAAGCTGGCTTCAAGCCCCGCATCGAGCATCTGCTCGCACATCAGTTCGGCGTCCTCGGGGGAATCTTCCACCAGCAGGACGCGCAACATACCCAGGGAGGGGCCAGTCAGCGGCATGGATTATTCGACTTCCGGCGCCTGGTTGATGACGGCCCAGAACTTGCCCAGGGTCTGCACGGCACCGAAGAACTGGTCCACGTCCACCGGCTTGACCACGTACGCGTTCACGCCCATGTCCCAGCTGCGGGCCAGGTCGCTTTCTTCGCGCGAGGACGACAGGATCACCACCGGCAGGCGCTTGAGCTCGTCGGTGTTGCGGATTTCCTTGAGGACTTCCAGGCCGTCCATGCGCGGCATCTTGATGTCCAGCAGCAGCACCGCCGGCAGGCCTTCTTCGCGGTTGGCGTAGGCGCCGCGGCGCAACAGGTAGTCCATCGCTTCCACGCCGTCTTCGACGTGCACGATGGGATTGGCCAGACGGGCCTCTTTCAGGGCATCGACGGCCATCTCGGCGTCGGCAGGGCTGTCCTCGGCGAGGAGGATGGTGCGGAGAGCGGTCATGCGGCAGAGCCTTTATTGATTGCGTCGAGCGCAGGAGGAAGCAGGAAGTGGAAGGAGGCGCCCTGGTCGACGGCCGATTCGGCCCAGATGCGGCCGCCGTGGCGGGTCAACACGCGGCGCACACTGGCCAGGCCAATACCGGTGCCCGGATATTCGCTGGCCTTGTGCAGGCGCTGGAACACGCCGAACAGTTTGGCCGCGTAGGCCATGTCGAAACCGGCGCCGTTGTCGCGCACCGTGAACAGGTGGCCACCGTCGGGTTGTTGCTGGTACTCGACCTCGATCCGGGCCGGATCGCGGTTGGATGAGTATTTGATGGCGTTGCCAAGCAGGTTCAACCACACCTGGCGCATCATGTTTTCGTCGGAGACCAGGATCGGCAGCGGCGCGATCTTCCACTCGACCTGGCGTGGCACGCCGGTTTCCTCGGCCTCGCTCTGCAGGTTGGCGTCCAGCATCGCGCGGGTGTCGGCCACCAGCGACTGCATGTCCACCGCCTGCATGCGCATCGCCGCGCGACCCAGCCGCGAGTAGACCAGCAGGTCGTCGATCAGCGCGGCCATGCGCCGCGCCGAATTGGAAATGACGCCCAGGTAGTGCAGCGACTTCTCGTCGGCCTCTTCACCCAGGTGCCGCGCAAGCTTGTCGGAGAATCCGCCGATGTGGCGCAGCGGCGCGCGCAGATCGTGCGAGACCGAGTAGCTGAAGGCCTCCAGCTCGCGGTTCACTTCCGACACCTGCTCGACCTTGCCTTCCAGCTGCCGGTTCAGTTCTTCCACGCGCTGCTGCACGGCGCGCTGTACGGTCACGTCGCTGACCGTCATCAGCACCACCTCGTCGTCCTTGTCGGGCAAGGGCATGCGGCGGGCATTGATCAGCATGGTGCGCACCTGGTCGTCGGCGGTGCGCTGTTCGTGTTCGTAGTCCCACAGTTCGCGGCCACGCAGCAGCACGTCGGTCAACCGCTGGCGCACCACCGCATCGCTCCAGGCGCCGGCACCGATGCTGTCCAGCGGCCGGACCTCGCTGCTTTCTTCATCCAGGCCGTAAAGCTCGGCGAACGCAGGATTGTGCAGCTGCACTTTCAGGTCCCGGTCCAGCAGCACGATCGGTTCGCGCACGGTGTGGAGCACCGAGGCGGCACGCGCGGCCGACCGCAGCGAGGCGCGTTCGGCGGCAGCGCGATGCCCTGCCTGGCGATACAGCAGCCACAGCACCAGGGCCAGCAGCGACAGCTGGATGGCCAGGGCCGTCCATGAAATGAATTCGCCCTGGCGCTGCTGCTTCTGGAACGTCGCGGTGCGCTGTGCCAGCAGCCTTTCTTCGCTGGCCTGCAGTTCTTCGATCAGGCTGCGGATCGGGTAGCGCGTGGTCAGGTCCTGGACCAGCTCGCGCTGGTCGGAGTTGGGCGAGGTTTTGGCCAGTTGCTTGGCCACCTCCATGCGCCGCTCGACCATCGACTGGATGCGCCCGATGCGCACCAGCTGTTCGGGATTGTCGCGGGTCAGGTCGGCCAGCTTCTGCAGCCGCAACGGGATGTCCTTGGCCTGGCCCAGGCGCTCACGCAGTCCCGGCGCGTCGATGCCCTTGGACATCGTCAGCGCGGCCGATTCCACGTCGCGCACGTCGGCCTGCAGCTGGTACACCGCCACGCCTACTTCCTGGGTATGGGTGACCCAGCGCATGGCCTCGACGTTGTCGTCGGACAGTTTGCGCAGGGTGACCCACGGCACCACGATGATCGCCGCCGCGGCCAATGCCAACGCCGGCAAACGCCACCGATCCCAGATTTCATCACTGAAAGCCAGCGCCATAGTCCCTCTTCAACCGTGCGATGCCGTTGCCGGCGGTGCCCTGTCGCGGCAGCCTCGGCTTCCCTGGCACGCCGTCGCGGGCGAAGCCGTCAATATACCGCAGCGCATTGTGAATAGGATGCGCCCTATTTTATGAACAATTAAGCAAGCGCGACGGTGGGGTCGGGCCCACAAAAAAGGGCGCGCCCGAAGGCGCGCCCTGTTGGGTACTACAGCGGCTGGACTCAGCGCTTGGCAGCGGCGGCAGCCACCTTCAGACCGCTGGCATCGACGCTCTTGACGCCCTTGATGCCCTTGGTCACGCGCAGTGCCTTGTCATGCTCGGCCTGGCTGGCCACGGTGCCGGTCAGGGTGACCACGCCGTTGACGGTCTCAACCTTGACTTCGGTACCCGGCACATTCTTGCTGGTGAGCAGGTCGGTCTTGACCTTGGTGGTGATCCAGCTGTCGGTCACCGGCTCGGCCGAATCGTGGGTATCGGCATGGGTCATGGCCGCATGATCGGTGGTCTTCGGCGGGTCCTTGGCCATGGCCGACGACGTGCCCAGCACCATGCCGAGGGCCAGCGAAGCAGCAAGCAGATTACGGGTCGTGTTGGTCATGTGCGGTGTCTCCTTGGGTGTGTGGCCAGTCTCCGTGTCGGACCGTGTGCGGGACGTCGGCAAGATATAACGCTGCCGTGAACCGCTCAGGTTGATGCACAACCGTTCATGTTCCGCGCTGCAACAACCCACGCTACGCTGTGCAGCCCGCACGGTTGGAGCCCCACCATGACCACGCCCCTGCAGGTTGGATTGATCGGCTATGGCCTGGCCGGCAGCGTATTCCACGCGCCGCTGATCCAGCACACCCCGGGGCTGGCGTTGCACAGCATCGCCAGTTCGCAGCGCGACCGCCTGCTGCGCAGCTTCACCGACGTACGCATCTGCGACCAGCCGGCCGAGCTGTTCAATGATCCCGCCCTGGACGCGGTGGTCATCGCCACGCCGAACGCCGAACACGCGCCACTGGCGATCGCCGCGCTGCAGGCCGGCAAGCATGTGCTGGTGGACAAGCCGTTCGCGCTGGACCTGGCCGAGGCCGAGGCCGTGGTGCGCGCCGCGCAGACGGCCGAGCGGGTGGTCACGGTGTTCCAGAACCGCCGCTTCGACGCCGATTTCCTCACCCTGCAGCAGTTGCTGGCCGATGGCGTGCTCGGCGAGGTGGCCGAGTGCCATTCGCACTTCAACCGCTACCGCCCGCAGGTGCGTGACCGCTGGCGCGAGAGCGATGCACCCGGGGCCGGGTTGTGGATGGATCTGGGCCCGCACCTGCTCGACCAGATGCTGCAGCTGTTCGGCTGGCCGCAGGCGATCAGTGCCGATCTGATGGCGCAGCGCGACGGCGCGCGCAGCGACGATTACTTCCATGCGGTGCTGCACTACCCGCGGCATCGGGCCATCGTGCATGCCGGCTCGCTGGTGGCCGCTGCCCGTCCGCGCTTTGCCGTGCACGGCCGTCTGGGCAGTTACCTCAAGCACGGTCGCGATGTGCAGGAAGACCAGTTGCGCGAGGGGATCGCCCCGGGCGCACCGGGCTGGGGGCTGGACCCGGTGCATGGCCAGCAGGTCAGCGTGGATGCCGCGGGCCACGAGCACACGGCCAGCGCGGATAACGCCCTGGGCGACTACCGGCGCCTGTATGCGGCGTTCCGCGATGCGATGCTGGGGACCGGCGCGCCCACGGTGAGCGCGGAGGAAGCGTTGCAGCTGATGCGGTTGCTGGCGGCCGGCACGGAGAGCGCGCGCAGCGGGCGGCGGGTGGAGCTGGGGTAGCGCATCCACCGCCCCGCGCGCGTCGGCGCGGGGGGTGGGGTTGGACGGGAGCCGGCCAGCGGCCGGGACTACCTGCGTGGTGGGGTTGGACGGGAGCCGGCCAGCGGCCGGCACTACCTGCGTGGCGCGGTTGGACGGGAGCCGGCCAGCGGCCGGCACTACCTGCGTGGTGCGGTTGGCCGGGAGCCGGCCAGCGGTCGGCACTACCTGCGTGGCGCGGTTGGACGGGAGCCGGCCAGCGGCCGGCACTACCTGCGTGGCGCGGTTGGCCGGGAGCCGGCCAGCGGCCGGCACTACCGGGTGATGGGGCCGGGATTACCGGGTTTTGATGGCGTGGCCGCCGAACTCGTTGCGCATCGCCGCGAGCAGGCGGTCGCTGAAGGAGTTCTTCTCGCGCGAGCGCAGGCGCTCCAGCAGGGACAAGGTGATCACCGGGGCGGGCACGTCCAGGTCGATGGCTTCGGCCACGGTCCAGCGGCCTTCGCCGGAATCCTCTACGTACGGCGCGATGCCGTCCAGCTGCGGGTTGCGCTCCAGTGCATCGGCGCTCAGGTCCAGCAGCCACGACCGCACCACGCTGCCGTGCTGCCAGGCCCTGGCTACCTGGGCCAGGTCCAGGTTGAAGTCGGTCTTGTGCTGCATCAGCGCGAAGCCTTCCGCATAGGCCTGCATCATTCCGTACTCGATGCCGTTGTGGACCATCTTGCAGAAGTGGCCGGCGCCACTGGGGCCCACGTGCGCCCAGCCGCGGTCCTGCGCCGGGGCCAGGGTGCGGAAGATCGCGCCCACCTGCTCCACGGCCGTCGCCTCGCCCCCGATCATCAGGCTGTAGCCTTCCTGCAGGCCCCACACCCCGCCGCTGGTGCCGCAGTCGATGTAGGTGACCTCTTCGCCCTTGAGCTGTTCGGCACGGCGCATCGAGTCTTTGTAGTACGAGTTGCCGCCATCGATCACCACATCGCCTTCGGACAGGTGCGGGGCCAGCGCGGCCAGGGTCTGGTCGACCACCTCGCCGGCGGGCACCATCAGCCACACCACGCGCGGCACCGGCAGCTGCGCCAGCGTATCGGCGATCGAGGCACTGACCTCGAAACCGCGCTTGGCCGCACTGTCGCGCGCGCCCTCACCGGGATCGACGCCAATCACCCGATGTCCGCCGCGGTGCAGGCGCTCGGCCATGTTGGCGCCCATCTTTCCCAGGCCGATCATTGCAATGTCCATGTATCTCCTTCCAGCGTGTCAGTTGTGGTGCGGGGGTGCTGCCGAGGGGGAATCGCACTGGCGAAGGCGTGCGTCGATCCAGCGTCGGTACAGCGTGGTATGCAGGTTGTGCAGGCCCAGTTCGAAGGCAAACGGCGTGCGCGGGTTGCGGTCGAGCAGGCGCGCAATGTGATAACGCACAGGACGTATACCGCGAGGATGCACGTAAATCACGAACCCCTGGTAGAACGGATCGTCCAGCAGGGCGTCCAGTTCGGCCAGCAGCGGTTTCTGCTCTGCGGGCAGGCCATTGCGCCACACCGGGTCACGTTCGACCAGCAGCCGTTCGAAGCGGCGCGGTCCCGGCCCGGGCATGCGCTGGGCCAGCGCCCAGATCTGGCGGTTGATCGTGTCGTAGTGGGCAAACCCGCCGTGCACGCGCAGCGCCTCGGCAGCTGCGCTGCTGACGTCGACCACCACGAAGTTCTCTGCCTGGTTGTTGATGTCGTCCAGGTAGCGCTTGTCGAACACATGCTCGATGAAGCCCGGCGCGCCGACGAAGGCCTGGCGGCCGAGCTGCGCGGTCTTCTCCGCCTTGCCATCGGCGAGGAACGCGCCCGCGTGGCGGCCGAGCAGGATGCTGTCGGTGTCGTGCAGGGTCAGGAAGGTGCCGATCGACAGTTCGCCGGGGCTGAACTCGGCATCGAAGGCCGCATCGCCGTAGAGCTCGCGCTGGGTGGCCAACTGCGCCACCTGCCGCCCTACCCCGCATTCGGAGCGCACCCGGCCGTCGTAGAAGTGCTGCAGCGCGGCGCTGTTGGCGCCGGCCGGCTGGTAGCCACGCCCGAAACTGCGGAAACGCTGCCAGCCCTGCGCCTGCGCACCGCGTGCACCGAAGCCGATCCAGCCCAGCTGCAGGGCCGAGAAGCGGTAGCCGGGGTTGTCCTGCAGCTGCGTGGCGGCCCGGCGCGTGGCCTGGCCCAATTTGAACGTATACGCACACAGCGTGGCCGGGTCGTCGAACAGCCCCGTCATCCACTCAGCGCGCTGGTCGGCTGTCCACGCCTGTGGCACCTGCACCCGCAGGTCGCCCGCCTGCTGGGCCTGCGGCAACGTAGCCCGCGTACAGACCGGGCCGCCGTGGATGACCGGCGTGGCCACCGGCGCGTCGACGAAGCGCCAGCCCAGCTCTTCCAGCAGCGCCTGCGTGCAGATCGGCCCCGGCGCGGCGGCCGCGCTGCCAATGGCCGCGAACAGCGTCGCCGCCACCACCCGCATCCAGCGGCGCGGCCTGCGCGTTACGGTTGGGGATGGCACCCTGCCCGCCTGATCAGTGCGTGGGCACCGGGGTATCGGCCGCCGGCGCGGGGCCCGGCTCGGGCACCGGCGTCGGTGCGGCGGCCGGCGGCGCGGGCGGGGTCGGCTCGACCGGTGCAGGCGGGGGCGTTGCCGGTACCACCGGCAGATACTGCTGCAGGCGGTCGAAGAAACGGCGGTAGAACTGCGCGTCCTGCACGGTACTGCTGGCCACCTTCACCAGCGAGTCGTCGTTGCTGCCGAACGGCAGCGACACCGAGCCCAGCGCGCCCACGCCGACACTGGCCGAGGTCGGGCTCTTCTTCAACGCATAACGGTCCTGCACGGCACTGACGAACACCAGTGCCTGGTCGCCGCGCGGCGCGCAGGAAATGCGCAGCACCAGCTGCTCGTGCTCTTCATCGCGGGGCTGGAAGTTCTTGTTGCCCTCCACCGCCGCCGTGTCGGCCCGCGCGATCGCATAGCCCTGGCTGAGCAGGGTGCGGCGCGCCGCTTCACAGGCCTGCGCCGGGGCACCGGGCACGGTGCGCGAATAGGTGTCGCCGGAATCGAAGGATTCGCGGATCAGGGTGCTGTCGGCGGCGCGGCCGCCGCAGGCGGTGAGCGACACGGCCAGCAGGCCCGCCGGGATTACGTGGGACAGGCGCATACGCGCTCCTGCAGGACAGACTGCCCCAGCATAGCCACCCCGGCGTATGTGCCGGGTCTAAACGGCGAAGGGCCGGCACAGTGGCCGGCCCTTCGTTGCTTTCGGTTCATGCCCCGAGGCGGGGGCGGTGACCGCCCTCAGTCCGCCCAGCGGCCCACGCCGGTGGACTGCGGCAGCACCTGGGCCGACAGCGGGCGGTCGGTCTCCAGCAGGTTCACCGCGTCGGCCAGAATCGCCGCCGACTCGCGCAGCAGCGGGTCCGGGCGCTTTTCGGCGGCCTTTTCCCGGGCGGCATCCTTGACGATGTCACGCTCGTTGCCGGTCAGGCCATCGTCGTTGCTGTCATCGGCCAGCGGGTCCAGATCCAGGCCCAGCTGCTTGCGGATCACCTGGCGATCCACCCGCTGCTTGTCCTGCTTCTCACGCTCGGCGCGGCGCTCGGCCTCGTTGAGCGAGATGTACTTCTTGGCCTTCTCGGCGCGGAACTGTTCGACGTCCTCGTTCCACCACTGGAACTCCTTGTCGGCCGCGATGCGCGAGGCATGGCGGGTTTCCAGCTTGGGCAGCAGCGGGCCGAAGTTGCCGTACTGGGTGTGCGGCACCGAGGCGATGCGGGTCCACGGCAGCGCGTTGTCGTAGGTGCTTTCGCCGTACTCGCTGGCGTCCACGCTGGCCGGGAAGGCCAGGTCGGGCACCACGCCCTTGTGCTGGGTGCTGCTGCCGCTGACGCGGAAGAACTGCGCGATGGTCAGCTTGACCTGCCCGTAGCGCTGCGCTTCCCCGGTGGGCCAGCGATCCAGGTCCACGATGTTCTGCACGGTGCCCTTGCCGAAGGTGGTCTCACCGATCACCAGGCCACGGCCGTAGTCCTGGATGGCGCCGGCGAAGATCTCCGACGCCGAGGCCGAACCGCGGTTGATCAGCACCGCCAGCGGGCCATCCCACGCCACCGCTTCGCTGCGGTCGCTGTTGACGGTCACTCGACCGCCGGACTCGCGCACCTGCACCACCGGGCCCTGCTCGATGAACAGGCCGGTCAGTTCGATCGCCTCGTCCAGCGAACCACCGCCGTTGTTGCGCAGGTCCAGCACCACGCCGTCGAGCTTGTCGGTCTTGAAGCCGGCCAACAGCTTGGCCACGTCACGCGTAGCGGACGCATAGTCGGTGGCATTGCGGCGACGACCTTCGAAATCCTGGTAGAAGGTGGGCAGCTTGATCACGCCCACCTTGCGCGCCGGTTCCCCGTCCTTGGCCGGAATGGTCAGCGTTTCGCCCTTGGCGGCCTGCTCGGCCAGGCGCACCTTCTGGCGGGTCAGCACCAGCATGTGGTGCTTGCCGTCCACGCCTTCCTCGGCCGGGATGAATTCCAGCCGCACCTGGGTGTCGGCCTTGCCGCGGATCTTGGCCACCACGTCATCGATGCGCCAGCCGATCACGTCTTCGATCGGCCCGGACTTGCCCTGGCCGACGCCGACAATGCGGTCGCCCGCCTTGAGCGTGCCATTGACCGCCACCGGGCCGCCGGCGATGACCTCGCGGATCACCACCATGTCGTCCTGGCGCTGCAGCTGTGCGCCGATGCCTTCCAGCGACAGCGACATGGCCTGGTTGAAGTTCTCGGCGGTGCGCGGGGTGAAGTAGTCGGTGTGCGGATCCACCGCGCTGGTGTAGGAATTGAGGAAGAACTGGAACACGTCCTCGCCCTTCAATTCATTGACCGACTTTTCCAGCGTCGCGTAGCGCTTGTCCAGCGTCTTGCGGATCTCGGCCGGCTGCTTGCCGGCCAGCTTCAGGCGCAGCCAGTCGTTCTTGACCGACTTGCGCCACAGGTCGTCCAGTTCGGCATTGCTGGCCGCCCACGGCACGTCCTTGCGGTCGTACTCGAATTTCTCGTCGCTGCTGAAATCAAAGTCCTGCTTGAGCAGCTTGCGGGCATACCCCACCCGCTCGCCCACGCGCTGCTTGTACACCGCAAACACCTGGAACGCCGGCTCCAGCTCGCCGCCGCGGATGGCGGTGGCGATGTTCGCCTCGAACGGCGCGAACCGGGTGATGTCAGCCTGGGTGAAGAACTGCTTGCTGCCGTCCAACGCTTCCAGGTACCGCTTGAACACATCCTTGGAGGTGGCCGCGTCCAGCGCGCGCGGACGGTAGGCATAGCGGCTGTCCGAGAGCAGCCCGTACACCAGCTTGGAGGTTGTCACCTGGTCGGCCGTGGCCGCCGACGGCAGTGCCGGCGAATCGGCATAGGCGGCCAGTGCCAGCGGCGCGGTGAGCGCCAGGGCCATCAGGAATGCGGGGGCTTTGAATTTCATCAACTTGCTCATGGCACCTTGCCAAGGGGGAGACTGCGTGCGGATCAGACCACACGACAGTGCCGAAAGTTGCCGGGTTTGTCATCCATCGCCGCGCAACACGTATTTCCAGCCTAAACCGGGGTCTGTAGCAAATTGTGAATGTGGGGCAGCGCCGGGGAGCCACCGACCGTTGGTCGGTGGAAATGGGCGGAATGTGGGAGGAAACGTGAGGAGCGCGCCCCGTACCGACCAACGGTCGGTACCTACCGGGAGGCGTTTTTGCCGTTGGCAACCGCCAGCGCAGGACACTGTCGGGGAGGGGGCAGGCCGCCCTCTCCGGGACCGTTGGCGCCATGGGCCGGGGGCACTGCGCCCGGCGGGTTGGGCAGGACGCCCAACCCAGGTCTTGCCGTCGGTGCAGGACTGCACCGACGTGCAAGGCGCCAGACGAGCACCATGGAGGGGATTTGGCGTGTCCTGGAGAGGGCGGCCTGCCCCCTCCGGGCATGTGGAGAACTGAAGCGCTGCTTTGTGCCGTTCGCCGTTTGCCGGGCAGAGCCCGGCACCACGGTGGGATCAGGCTACCCCCGCGCCTTTCGCCTGCACGTCGGCATGGTACGAAGAACGCACCATCGGGCCCGAGGCCACGTGGCTGAAGCCCAGCTCGTAGCCGTAGACCTCCAGCGCCTTGTAGTCGTCCGGCGTCCAGTAACGCAGCACCGGATGGTGGTGCGGCGTCGGCTGCAGGTACTGACCGATCGTGATCATGTCCACGTCGTGCGCGCGCAGGTCGCGCATCGTCGCCCGCACCTGGTCCATGTCCTCGCCCAGGCCCAGCATGATGCCGGACTTGGTCGCGATCGACGGATGCTGCGCCTTGAAGTTCTTCAGCAGCGTCAGCGACCACTGGTAGTCCGCACCCGGCCGCACATTGCGGTACAGGTCCGGCACCGTCTCGATGTTGTGGTTGAACACGTCCGGCGGATTGGTCGCCAGGATGTCCAGCGCGCGCTCCATGCGGCCCTTGCCACGGAAGTCCGGCGTCAGCACCTCGATGCGGGTGTTCGGCGACTTCTCGCGGATGGCCCCAATGCAGTCGGCGAAGTGCTGCGCACCGCCATCGCGCAGATCGTCGCGATCCACACTGGTCACCACCACGTACTTCAGGCCCATGTCGGCCACCGTCTGGGACAGGCTGGCCGGCTCGTTGGCATCCGGCGGCTTCGGCCGCCCGTGGGCCACGTCGCAGAACGAACAGCGGCGCGTGCACACCTCACCCAGAATCATGAAGGTGGCGGTGCCGTGGCTGAAGCACTCGTGGATGTTCGGACAGCTCGCTTCCTCGCAGACCGTCACCAGACGGTTCTCGCGCAGCTTGGCCTTCAGCGTCTGCACCGCGTTGCCCGACGGAATCCGCACCCGGATCCACGACGGCTTGCGCAGCACCGGCGCATCGGCGAACTGCACCGGCGAGCGGCCGATCTTGTCCCCGCCCAGCTGTTTGACGCCCGTCTGCAGCGGCGCAACGGACGGCGTGTCGCCCTGCACGATCTGCAGGGGAATGAGGCGAGCGGTGGTTTCAGTCATGGCCTTGGTCGGCGGCGTTACGCCGCCTCTGTCAGATCGGGCAAATCAGTGGTCGGCTGGAGGTCCAGGCCGAACTGGCGGGCCAGATGGCCCAGCAGCACCGGCGTCACGGCCGCCATGCCGGACGGTCCCCCCAAGTCTACCACCGAGGTCACCTGCAGCCCTTGGTAGCCACAGGGGTTGATGCGGTGGAACGGCTCCAGGTCCATGGCCACGTTGAAGGCCAGCCCGTGGAAGGTGCAGCCGCGGCGGACCCGGATGCCCAGCGCGGCGACCTTCGCGCCGCCCACATAGACCCCGGGCGCCCCGTCCAGCCGTTCAGCGCCGATATTCCATTCGTCGAGCGTATCGATGATCGCCTGCTCTATCCGGCACACATAGTCGCGCACCCCGATCCCCAGCCGGCGCAACTGCAGCAGCGGGTAGACCACGATCTGGCCGGGCCCGTGATAGGTCACCTGGCCGCCGCGGTCCACGTGCAGCACCGGAATGTCGCCCGGCGCCAGCACGTGCTCGTCCTTGCCGGCCTGGCCCAGGGTGAACACGGGGTCGTGCTCGACCACCCACAGCTCGTCGGCCGTGCTGTCGTCGCGGTTGTCGGTGAACCGCTGCATGGCATGCCAGACCGGCGCATACGGCTGCCGGCCGAGCTGGCGCACCCGCGCCGGCTGCGGCGGACGGGCACCCGGGCTGGGAACGCTGTCGCAGGCGGCTACAGCGTCCACTTCACTTCCGGGTGGTCACGCAGCGCGGCGTGGGCGGCGGCGTACTGTTCGCGGCTGTCGGCCTTGAACACCAGTCGCACCGACACATACTTGCCGTTGGACGAGTGTTTCCAGCTGACCCGCTCGGTCAGTACTTCAACGCCGGCCTGCTCAAGCAGGCGCGGCAATTCGCGTTCAAGCTCCTGGCCGGCCGCGCCCATGGCGCTGAGTTCGAACTGGCCGGGGAACTGGAAGCCGTGGTCGGGGTTGTCAGACGTGATCTCCATGACCGCGATTATGGGGACGCCGGCGGCCGAACCCAAGCGCTGCATGATCGTGCCCATAGCTGCACCCAACGCTACGTGAAAATCGCCCTTCACCAGCAAAACGCTCCAGTGCGTGCGCGGGTATGGTCAGTACATCACGCGTTCACTACGCTGCATGCGCTTAAAAACAAAACAAATCCTGAGCGGGAATTCCATGTCGTTGAAGCCCTATGCGTTGTCGGCCGCACTTGCCGGCGCCCTGGCGTTCGTCGCCCCCGCGGTGCAGGCCGCCAACCAGTGCGGCCCCGACGCGATGCGCGAGCACCCCCCGCAGGTCAACTTCCGCGTCGACAACGACCTGTTCGGCGGGGCCGACCAGGACCAGGGCTATACCAACGGCGCCCAGTTGACCCTGGTTTCGCCCAATCTGGTGGACTACACCGACGACCCCTGCCTGCCCCGCCTGGCGCGCTGGGTCAACCGGCACCTGGAAAAGCTGCACCCGGGCGAGTTCGAGCAGCAGAACATGATCTTCAGCCTGGCCCAGGGCATCTTCACCCCCACCGATTTCACCCGGAAGGACCTGATCGAGGACGACCGGCCCTACGCCGGCGTGCTGATCGGCAGCTTCGGCTACAACGCCCGCCGCGGCGACCGCCTGCAGACCACCCAGCTGGCCGTGGGTGTGGTGGGGCCGTGGGCACAGGGCGAGCAGGTGCAGAACGCGGTGCACGAACTGCTGGGCGACGAGAAGTTCCAGGGCTGGGACAACCAGCTGCACAACGAGCCGGTGTTCATGCTGACCCACGAGCGCATGCGCCGCTGGCCCGCCGATGCCACCGACAACGCAACCGGCTGGGGCTGGGACGCGATCAGTCATTACGGCGGCGCCGTGGGCAACCTGGCCACCCACGTCAATGCGGGCGGTGAAGTGCGCTTCGGCTGGAAGCTGCCCGACGACTTCGGCAGCACCCCGCTGCGCCCGGCCGGCGAAAACACCGCCCCCACCCGCGGCGGCAAGCCGGCGGGCTGGTCCTGGCACCTGTTCGCCACCACCGACGCGGCCTGGGTGATCCGCGACATCACCCTGGACGGCAACACCTTCCGCAACAGCCACAGCGTGGACAAGCGCCACGTGGTGGGCCAGGCCGGCTACGGCGTGGCGGTGATGCGCGGCCGCTGGAAGTTCGCCGTGGCCCGCTACCACAGCACCCGCGAGTTCGACGGCCAGCGCCAGTCGCCGGTATTCGGCAGCTTCACCATCAGCCGCTCGCTCTAGGCCAAGCACCGGTAGTGCCGGCCGCTGGCCGGCTCCCCATGCGCCCAGCCGGACGTGCATGGAGCCGGCCAGCGGCCGGCACTACCTTGGTGGGATGGGTTACGGGGAGCCGGCCAGCGGCCGGCACTACCTTGGGGGGATGGGTTACGGGGTGGCGGCCGGCGGCCGGCACCCAAAAAAAGACCGGCTTTCGCCGGTCTTTTTTACTACGGTCGGGCAGGAATCACTCCGATTCCCACCACATCCAGAAGCTGTCCCACAGGCGCTTGAAGAAGCCGGCCTCTTCCACCGCGGCCACGGCCACCAGCGGGGCTTCGGCCACCACCTTGCCATCCAGGGTCACCTTCAGCGAGCCGATCTGCTGGCCTGCGGTGAACGGCGCTTCCAGGGTCTTGGGCACGTCGATGGTCGGCTTGAGGTCGTTGTAGCGGCCACGCGGCACGCTCACCAGCAGCGGCTTGGCCACGCCCAGCTGCACGGTGTCGGTCTTGCCCTTCCACACCTTGTGCTCGGCCACGGCCTTGCCGGGCTCGTACATGCGGTGGGTTTCGAAGAAGCGGAAGCCCCAGTTGAGCAGCGCCAGGCTGTCATCGGCGCGCTGCTTTTCCGAGCTGCCGCCCAGCACCACCGCGATCAGGCGCTGGTCGCCGCGCTGCGCCGAGCTCATCAGGCAGTAGCCGGCTTCGGAGGTGTGGCCGGTCTTGATGCCGTCCACGCTGCCGTCGCGCCACAACAGCAGGTTGCGGTTGGGCTGCTTGATGGTGCCCACGGTGAATTCCTTCACCTTGTTGTAGGCGTAGGTCTCCGGGTAGTCGCGCACCATCGCCCGGCCCAGCAGCGCCAGGTCGAAGGCGGTGCTGTGGTGGCCCGGCGCGGTCAGGCCGTGCGCGTTGACGAAGTGCGAGTTCTTCATGCCGATCTTGGCGGCGTAGCTGTTCATCAGCGAAGCGAAGGCCTCTTCGCTGCCGGCCACGTGCTCGGCCAGGGCAATCGCGGCATCGTTGCCGGACTGGATCGCCATGCCCTTTTCCATGTCTTCCAGGCGCGCGGTCTGGTTGACCGGGAAGCCGCTGTAGCTGCCGTCGGTACCGGCGCCACCTTCGCGCCAGGCGCGCTCGCTCATCATCACCTGGTCGTCGGGACGGACCTTGCCGTTCTTGACCTCGGCGGCGACCACGTAGGAGGTCATCACCTTGGTGATGCTGGCCGGGGCCAGCTGTTCATGTTCGTTCTCGCCGGCCAGCACCTGGCCGGTGGCGTAATCCATCAGCACCCAGGCCTTGGACACGCTGGGCTTGGGCGCCGGCGGGGTGGCAACGGTGATCGGGGCGGCGGCAGGAGCAGGCGTCGGCTGCGGGGCCGGCTGCGGGGTCTGGGCAGAGACCACGCCCACCAACAGGGTCGTGGCCATGGCAGCAGCGGCAAAGCGGAATTTCATCGGACAGCAAGCTCCTGGAGGGCGCCAAGGTGGAAAGAGGGGTGGGCCATTGTAGGCCCATGCAACGGTGCGGCGTGTGGCGGCCGGCGGCGGCCGCCGTGCCGGTCAATCCTTCACGATCTGCGGCGATCCAAAGCCCAGACCCACGATGCGGCCGGCAAGTTCCGACGCACTGGCGTGGTCGGCGGCCGGAACCCGCAGGCGCCACAGGGTGCGGCCCCCGCTGACGATGTCGCTGATGCTGGCCCCGACAATGCCGGCCGAGGACAACTGCCCCAGCGCGCGGGTGGCGTTGTCGCGGCTGGCGAAGCTGGCCACCTGCAGGAACACGTTGCCTACCTGCTGTTGCAGGGTACTGGCCGGAACAGGCGTGGCGGCCGGTGCCGGGCGCGGCGCCGGGCGGGCGGCAGCCGCAACGGCCACCGGGGCGGCGGGCAGCGCGCTCACCGTGACCGGGGCATCGTCGATCTGTGCGGCCTGGGTGGCGGCCGGGCGGCCCGCGCTGGGCGAGGCCGGCGACGGCGACGGCAGCCGGCCCACCAGTTTGTCCATGTCGCTGGGCGTGCGCGCCGGCGCGGCGCTGGCCACGCTGGCGGCGGCCACGGCACGGCGCTCGCGGCGCGAGGGCTTGTCAGCCAGCAGGTTGTCGTCGCCCGGGCTGAGCGCACGTACTTCCACGTTGCCGGTGCCGCGCTGGGTGATGCCCAGGCGCACGGCGGCGGCGTAGCTCAGGTCGACCACGCGGCCATCATGGAACGGCCCGCGGTCGTTGACCCGCACGATCACCGATTCGCCGTTGTCCAGGTTGGTCACCCGGGCAAAGCTGGGCAGCGGCAGGGTCTTGTGCGCGGCGGTGAAGGCGTACATGTCGTACACCTCGCGGTTGGAGGTCAGCCGGCCGTGGAACTTGGCGCCGTAATACGAGGCGGTGCCCTTCTCGGCGTAGCCGCTGGTCTTGTCCAGCACCTGGTACTGCTTGCCCAGCACGACGTACGGCGACTTGTTGCCCACCGGCGAGCGCGGCAGGTCGACCACGTCCGGCTCGGGAATGCAGGCCACGTTCGGAATATACGTGGGGGTGCTGTCGTTGACGCCCGGCTTGTACAGCCCGCCGGCACGGTAGTCGCCGCGGGTGCTGGGATCTTCGGTGGCCGCCTTGTACGGCGAGCCGTCCGGGCAATGGGCCGGGCGTCCGCCCTTGCCCTTGCCCTGCACCAGGGTGCCGCCGGGCTTGGCGGCACCGGCGCTGGCCGGCTTCTTGGGCGCGCTGCTGCAGGCGGCAAGCGCCAGGATCAGCAGACCGGGAACCAGCCATCTGCAGCGTGCGCGTGCGTTCATGCCGGGGGCAGCTCCTGTCCGGCGATGGCCTGGGACAACTGGAACACGGCCATCGCGTACATCTTGGAGAGGTTGTAACGGGTGATTGCGTAGTAGTTCTGGAAGCCCAGCCAGTACTGCTTGCCGGTGCTGCCTTCCAGCGTGATCGGGGTGGCGGTGAGCCCGGCCGGCACGCTCACGCTCGGCTGGTAACCGCGCTGGGCCAACGCGGACAGGGTCCAGGTGGGCGCCCATTCGGTGGGATTGAATTCCTCGCGTCCCGCGGCCAACGTGGCCGGTACCGCCACCGGGCCGCCGCGCACCCACCCGCCCTTCTTGACGAAGTAGTTGGCGATCGAAGAGAACACGTCGTCGTAGCTGTTGAACAGGTCACGGCGGCCATCGCCGTTGCCGTCCACCGCGAAGTCCTGGTAGCTGGACGGCATGAACTGGCCCATGCCCATCGCACCGGCGTAGCTGCCCTTGATCGCGGTGATGTCCAGCTTCTCGTCGCGGGTCAGCGCGAACAGGCGCGCCAGCTCATCGCGGAAATACAGTTCGCGGCGCACTTCGCGCTCCAGCTTGGCCGGATCGCCGCTACGCGGGTACTTGAAGGCCAGCGTATACAGCGCGTCGAGCACGCGGTAACTGCCGGTATTGCGGCCATAGCTGGTTTCAACGCCGATGATGGCCACGATCACTTCGGCCGGCACGCCCGTGCGCTGCTGCACGCGGGTGAGTTCGTCGCGGTGTTCGGCCAGGAATTTGCGGCCGCCGTCGATCCGGGACTGGCTGATGAACATCGGCCGGTACTCGTTCCACGGTTTGACCCGTTCGGCCGGGCGCGACATCGCGGCGATGATCGGGTCGCGGATCTGCGCCTGGGCCAGCGTCGCTTCGATCTGCGCGGCCGGAATGCCGTAGCGCTGGGCGGTATCACGCACGAAGTTGGCGCGGGCCACCTCGAACGGCACCGGGGTCAGGTCGACCGGCGCGGCGGTGGCCGCAGCGGCCTCCGGCGCGGCTTCGGCCGGGCCCTTCTGCCCGGGCACCGGCTTGTTCGGTGCACCCGATGCCTGCGGTGACGATGACGGAGAGGGCGGTTGGGTCGCGCAGGCGACCAAACCGAGCGTGAGCATGCAGGCCAGAGTGCGTCGAATCATCGCGGCAGGTTAGCAGGTCAAGGATGAATTAAAACCCCTAAGACCATGAATCACAACGAATTGCGGCAGCCAGTGCCGAGTCGTTAAGGCGGTGTGTATTTCGACCGCGATCCCATCCCCATTCAGATAAAACGCCGTGGGCAACAAGATCACCCGTTCCAGGGCGGTGGGTCCGATGGCCAAAGAGGTCGTGCCGGCTGCGCCCCCATCCCCATGGACGCAACCGGCCAAACCGACCAGGTCGGTACCAGCGCGGCGCGCAACTCCCCAGCGCGCGCCTCGCTCCTTGTACCCGTAAGGTCAACTACTCCCCGTCAAGCTCCCCAGATGCAGCGCTTGGCTCACTGCACCCTGCTGACGGGCCGCCATTGTGCAGGCCGTTTACGACAAGTCCATTGATCAGGATCAAGTGACGTCATATGTGTGCGCCACATCCCACTTTTGCGCCACTTTCTTGACGAAACCTGCACCAAACACGACAGCAGATGACGCGAATTCCGCAATTCTGCGGATGGCGTGCGCCGGGCCGGGTGCCGTGCGTGGGCAACGGTCGCCACGTTTCTCTTTGGATCCTCCGTGAGGCGTCGGCCGGCCAAACTCAGAGCAGCCGACCAACGGTCGGCTCTACCTTCGGCGGGGTTTGGCAGCCGCCGGTCAGTGGCCCGGGCGCTGCCGGCCGTGGACCGGCTGTCTGCCCTGCACCGCCATCACCAATCCGAAGCCGGCCAGCAGCGACACCGCCGAGGTGCCGCCGTAACTGATCAGCGGCATCGGCACGCCCACCACCGGCAGCAGCCCGGAAATCATGCCGCCGTTGACCAGCACATACACGAAGAACACCAGACCGGTGGTGCCAGCCAGCAGCCGCGCGTAGCCGCAGCGCGTGCCCGCCGCGATCCACAGGCAGCGTGCGATGACGAACAGGAACAGCCCCAGCACCGCCACCACCCCGATCCAGCCGAACTCCTCGGCCAGCACCGAGAACGCGAAGTCGGTGGTGTACTCCGGCAGGAAATCCAGCGCGGCCTGGGTGCCCTGCCCCCAGCCTTTGCCGTGCATGCCACCGGACCCGATGGCGATGCGCGACTGGATGATGTTCCAACCGGTACCCAGCGGATCATTCTCCGGATACAGGAAGGTCAGCACGCGGTCCTTCTGGTACTGCCGCAGCAGCCCGAACCACGCCAGCGGTGCCGCAACCGACACCCCGCCCAACGCCAGCGCCACCCAGCCCCAGTGCAGGCCCGCCAGCAGCAGCGCAAACATCCCGCTGGCCGTCACCAGCGTGGCCGTGCCCAGGTTCGGTTGCAGCAGGATCAACACCGCCGGCACCCCGATCAACAGCGCGGCCACCAGCACCACTTTCGGCCGCGGCGGCAGCGCCTGCCGGTGCAGATACCAGGCCATCATCATCGGCAGACTGAGCTTGAGCAGTTCCGACGGCTGCAGGTAGAACACCCCCAGGTTCAACCAGCGCTGCCCGTACTTCCCCGTGCCCACCACATACACCGCCAACAACGGCAGCAGCGACACCGCATAGATCCACGGCGACCACGCCCGCAACTGCAGCACCGGCAGCCGCGACAACCCCCACATCGCCGCCAGCCCCGCCGCAAAGCGCATGGCCTGCGCCTGCACCGGCCCTTCCACGCTGTGCAGCACCGCCAGGCTGGCCAGCATCAACAGGCACAACGCGACCAACAGCGGAAGGTCCAGCGAATGCAGGAAAAAATGAAACGCGGCGCGTACGCGCTGCAGGTGTTCGACCATGCGGGCGACTCCTGGAAATGCGCGACGCACAGCAAACGGCGACACGGCAACAAAAAGCGGACCCGAGCGGCCCGGCGCAAGCGGACGACCCTAGCATGCAGTCCCTCGGGCAAGCTGAGTCACGCCCAACCTACGGCTGGCGTGCGTTGGGTGACTATGTCGTTTTTGATGCAGAAGAGCGGCCGGGCAATACAGAAGAGCTGCCGGGCAGAGCCCGGCGCTACGCGCTAGCCGTAGCCGCCGTGCACCGGCTGGTGGCTGCGCGCGGCCATCACCAGCCCGAAGCCGGCCAGCAGCGACACGGCCGACGTGCCGCCGTAGCTGATCAGCGGCATCGGCACGCCCACCACCGGCAACAGCCCGGAAATCATCCCGCCGTTCACCAGCACGTACACAAAGAAGGCCAATCCCGTCGCGCCCGCCAACAACCGCGAATACGAGTCCCGTGACTGCGACGCGATCCACAGGCAACGGCCGATCACCACCAAATACAGCACCAGCACCGTGGCCACGCCGATCCAGCCAAATTCCTCGCTCAACACCGAGAACGCAAAGTCCGTCGTCTGCTCGGGAATGAAGTTCAGGTGCGACTGCGACCCCTGGCCCCAGCCCTTCCCGTCGAAGCCGCCCGAGCCGATCGCGATCTTCGACTGGATGATGTTCCAGCCCGCGCCCAGCGCGTCCATCTCCGGGTCCAGGAACATCATGATCCGGTCCTTCTGGTAGGGACGCAGCAGCCAGATCCACGCCACCGGCGCCGCGGCCGCCACGCCGCCCACCGCCACCCCCACCCACCACCACGGCAGGCCGGCCAGCAGCAGCACGAACGCACCGCTCGCCGCGATCAGCACCCCGGTGCCGAAGTCCGGCTGCAGCATCACCAGCCCGGTTGGCACGCCGATGATCACCGCACTCACCATCACCGTTGAAAAACGCGGCGGCAACGGCATCTTGTGCAGGTACCAGGCCACCATCATCGGCAGACTCACCTTCAACAGCTCGGCCGGCTGCAGGTAGAACAGCTTCAGATCCAGCCACTGCCGCCCGTATTTGCCCGTGCCCAGCACGAACACCGCCAGCAGCGGAATCATCGAGATCGCATAGATCAACGGGGTGGCCGAGCGGATGCGCAGGATCGAGGCGCGCGAGATGGCCCACATCGCCCCCAGCCCGACCACGAAACGCGCGCCCTGGGCGAACACCAGCCCGTCGCCACCGGCGCTCTTGAGCACCGCCAGCCCGATCAGCATCAGCATCCCCAGGGCCAGGCACAGCACCCAGTCCAGCGAACTGCTGAAGCGCACGACCATGTCGGTCGCCCAACGCAGGAACACCTTCATCGTGAGCGCTCCGGCGCAGTGGGCGGGGCCGTGGCGGCGGGCACCGGTGCGCCGGGCACTGGCGATGGCACCGGGGCTACCGGCAGGCCGACCTGGACCGGCAGCGACTCCAGCGCCGCCGCCGCCGCATCGCCGGCCGCACGCGCGTTGTTGTCGCTGCTCTCGAAGCCGGTGATGCCGATCGCCGTCGTGCCGCGCTCGCTGTCCAGCGGTTCCAGCCCGTCGGGCATCTTGCCCAGCAGCCACGCATCGAACAGCTTGCGCGCGATCGGCGCCGCCGCCGAGCCACCGTAGCCGCCGCCCTCGACCGCGATCGCCACGGCGATCACCGGGTTCTCGGCCGGCGCGAAGCCCACGAACAGCGAACGGTGGCGCAGGTGCATCGGTAGGCTCTTGGGGTTCACCGCGGCGGTACCGCGGCGGCTGATCACCTGCGCCGTACCGGTCTTGCCGGCAATGGTGTACGGCGCGCCGGCCGCGGCCCGCGCGCCACTGCCGCCCGGGCGCATCGTGCCCATCATGCCTTCGCGCACCGCCTGCAGGTTGCCCGGGCTGGGGCTCACCGGCTTGGTGTCGCCGGCCGGCACCGCGGTCCAGTCGGCATCGAAGCCGGCGCGCTGCTGCATCACCAGGTGTGGCGTGCGCAGCTGGCCGTTGCCGATGCCGCTTACGCCGTGCACCAGCTGCAGCGGCGTTACTTTCCAGTCGCCCTGGCCGATGCTCACGTTGACCGTGTCGCCGGGGTACCAGCGTTCCTTGCGCGTTTTGTACTTGTGCTGGGGCGACGGCAGGATGCCGCCGATCTCGCCGGTGAGATCGATGCCGGTGGGCGCGCCGAACCCGTAGTAGCCCATGTACTGGTCGAAGCGCTCGATGCCCATGTCCAGCGCCAGCTTGTAGTAATACGTGTTCACCGACTGGGTGATCGACTTGCGCAGGTCGGTCCAGCCGTGGCCGCCGCGGTTGGCATCGCCCCAGCCGCGCGACGTGCCCGGCAGGTAGAACATGCCGGTGGAGAGGATCTTGTCTTCCGGCTTGCGCGTGCCGCTGTCCAGGCCGGCCAGGCCGATCAACGGCTTGATTGTCGAGCCGGGGGCCACGCCACCCAGCACCAGCCGGTTGAACTGCGGCCGCGACGGGTTGCTGTTGAGCGCCTGGAAATCGGCATGCGAGATGCCGTTGACGAACAGGTTCGGGTCATACGACGGCAGGCTGACCATCGCCAGCACTTCGCCGGTGCGCGGGTCCATCGCCACCGCCGCGCCCTCGAACTCGCCGAACGCGGCCACCATCGCCCGCTGCAGGTCGGCGTCGATGGACAGCCGCAGGTCGCTGCCGGATTGGGCGGCGACCCGGCCGATGGTGCGGATGGCGCGGCCCTGCACGTTGGTCTCGACCTGCTCGTAGCCCACTTTCCCGCGCAGCTGCGACTCGTAGTAGCGCTCCAGCCCGGACTTGCCGATGTGGGTCAGCGCGGCATTGCCCTCGCCCAGGACCTCCAGGTCCTTGTCGTCCACCCGGCCCACGTAGCCGATGATGTGGGCGAACAGGTCGCCATAGGGGTAGCGACGGGTCAGGTAGGGCTCCAGTTCCACGCCGGGGTAGCGCCAGCGGTCCACCGCGAAGCGGGCCATCTCCTCGTCGGTGACCCGCAGCTTGAGCGTGACCGGCAGGAACTTGCGGCGCGCCTTGCGCGACTTGTTGAAGGTTTCGATGTCCTCGGGACTCAGCGCGAGGATCTTCGCCAGCCCGGCCAGGGTGGCGTCCATGTCCTTGACCTTGTCCGGGGTGATGTCCAGCCGGAACGCAGGCACGTTCTCGGCGAGCAGGCGCCCGTTGCGGTCGTAGATCATGCCGCGTCCGGGCACCACCGGACGTGGCTTGATCCGGTTGGCTTCCGAGCGCGTGGCGTAGATGTCGTGGTCCAGCACCTGCAGCTTGAAGTACCAGCCGCCCAAGCCCAGCAGGCAGACCAGCACGCCCAGGAAGCCCAGCGCGGCGCGGCGCCGGAACTGTTCGCCCTCGGCGTGGGGATTCTTGGCCTGGCGGCGCACGTACATGTCAGCGCCCGCGACGCCCGAAGCGGACCGCGTCGAGCAGGATGAACAGCAGCGGCCACAGGCCCATGCCCAGCAGCGGGGCCCACCAGTACGACCACGGCAGGGTCGGTTCGCCCACCACGATGTGCACCACCGAACTGACGATGCGGTCGTTGAACAGCAAGCCGCCAATGGCCAGCATCTGCTGGGACATCGGGAAGAAGCGGATGCGCGCGCGGAAGCGCTGCAGGATGAAGGTGAGCATGACCAGGCGCAGCGCCTGTTCGCCCAGCACCCCGCCGTACAGCAGGTCGGCGACCACGCCGCTGGCAAACGCGATGCCCAGCCCGACCCGGTCCGGAGCCTCGATCACCCAGTAGGCCAGCACCAGCGCCAGCCAGTACGGCCGCAGCGGCTGCAGCAGCGCCGGCAGCGGCAGCAGGCCCAGCAGCAGCGCCAGCACCACGCTGACCGGCAGCACCCACGGTTTGTCGCGCAGGCGGCTCATTCGCGGTTCTCCACGGGTTCGGATTGCCGGGCAGAGCCCGGCACTACCGGCTGGGGTTGCCGGGCAGAGCCCGGCACTACGGGTTGCCGGGCAGAGCCCGGCGCTACGGGTTGGGTCGGCGAGGGTTGCCGGCCAGCGGCCGGCACTACCGGGGTGGCGGTGGGCTGCGGGGGCTGGGCCGTCGTACCAGCTGCCTCCTGTAACGGTCCCCCCGACGGCCCGCCGGCTTCGCCGGACAGGCGCAGGTTGGGCGGAATCCGAATCGCCGCACCGGGGCGCAGCAGGAGGACGTCGCGGCCGCGGTCGAGCTGGGCGGCCGGTTTCAGCTCGCCCACCAGGAAGGCGTGGGTGTCATCGGGGCGCAGCGCGGTGATCTTCCCCACCGGGAACCCGGCCGGGAACCGCCCGCCCAGGCCGGAGGTGACGATCTCATCGCCCACTTCCACGCCCGCGCTGAGCGGAATGTCGCGCAGTTCCAGGGTGTCGCCCCGGCCGTACACGATCAGGCGCACGCCGTTGCGGGCCACGGTCACCGGCACCGCGTGGTCCGGGTCGGTGAGCAGCAGCACGGTGGCATTGCTGCCGGTGGTGGCGATCACCTGGCCCATCAGGCCACCGGCGTCGATCACGGCCTGGCCCAGGTGCACGCCATCGCGGCTGCCGGCGGCCAGCACCAGGCGCTGCCGGACCGGGTCCAGGTCGATGTCCAGGATCGGGGCCAGCTGCACGTCCAAGCCGCTGCGCTCGGCCACGTTGAGCAGCTCGCGCAGCTGCGCGTTGTCCAGCGCGGCGGTCTGCAGGCGGGTCAGGCGGGCGTTGGCGATCAGCAGCTTGTTGCGCAGCGCGCGGTTCTCCTCCACCAGCTGGCCATGGCTGGCGGCATTGTCCTTGACCTGGGTGCCGAGCTTGCCGGGCAACCCGGCCAGCGCCCACACCGGCTGCACCAGCACGTTGGTCTGCGCGCGCAGGCGCGCCAGCCAGCCGGCCTGGTCATCGAGCACGATCAGGGTGATGGCCAGGGCCAGGTAAGCGAGCAGCCGCAGTGGACTGGCGGCATCGCCCTGGCGGGAGGCTACGGGGGGACCGGCGTAGGGCGGCACGACTGGCTTCGACTGGAGGAAAACGAGAGAAGGATGCGACAACGCCCCGGCGTTGCGATACCCGGCGTGGCTGGCACGCAGCGGGCATCACGCCGCAGGGGCGCGTGCAGGGAGCACAGCCGGTTCGGCTTACTCCGGCGCAAAGAACTCGTTGCCGTGCATGTCCACCAGCTCCAGCGCACGCCCACCGCCGCGGGCCACGCAGGTCAGCGGGTCATCGGCCACCTGCACGTGCAGGCCGGTTTCTTCGGAGATCAGGCGGTCCAGGTCGCGCAGCAGCGCGCCACCGCCGGTGAGCACGATGCCGCGCTCGGCGACGTCGGCACACAGTTCCGGCGGGGTCTGTTCCAGCGCCAGCTTGACCGCGCTGACGATGCCCGACAGCGGCTCGTGCAGGGCTTCGAGCACTTCGTTGGAGTTGATCTTGATCATCTTCGGCACGCCCTCGGCGAGGTTGCGGCCGGAGATTTCCATCTCGATCACTTCTGCCTGCGGGTAGGCGCAGCCCAGCTCCACCTTGATCCGCTCGGCGGTGGCTTCACCGATCAGCATGCCGTGGTTGCGGCGCACGTAGTTGGTGATCGACTCGTCGAAGCGGTCGCCGCCGATGCGCACCGAGGCCGAATAGACGATGCCGTTCAGCGAGATCACGGCCACTTCGGTGGTGCCGCCGCCGATGTCGATGACCATCGAGCCACGGGCTTCGGTCACCGGCATGCCGGCGCCGATCGCCGCGGCCATCGGCTCTTCGATCAGGAACACGTCACGCGCACCGGCCTCCTCGGCCGATTCCTTGATGGCGCGGCGTTCGACCTGGGTCGAGCCGGCCGGCACGCAGACCAGCACGCGCGGGCTCGGGCGCAGGAAGCGCGACTTGTGCACCTTCTTGATGAAGTGCTTGAGCATCGCCTCGGTGTAGGTGAAATCGGCGATGACGCCGTCCTTCATCGGGCGGATGGTGGTGATATGGCCCGGGGTGCGGCCCAGCATCTGCTTGGCTTCGGCGCCTACGGCAGCCACGGAACGGGTACCACCGATGGCACGGTCCTGGCGCACGGCGACCACGGACGGCTCGTTCAGCACGATTCCCTGCCCACGCACATAGATGAGGGTGTTGGCCGTGCCCAGGTCGATGGACAGGTCATTGGAGAACATGCCGCGCAGTTTCTTGAACATCTGGGAGTTGATCCTGAGGGGTGTCGCGCCCAACGCGGGATGGCGAAAAAATGGGCAGAATTCGAGGTCGACAAGCCTAGCAATCCCCCTGTGCGCGAGCAAGGACAAATCTGGTGCAAAGCCAGCCTTCACGGCCATTCAGCCGAATTTGGCCAGGCTCGGACAGCGCCGGTTCTGGCCCAAAGCCGCCTCACCCGTTAACCTTTGCGCCGCAGGGCGCCTCGAGGCGCCGTTTCGTTGCCCGCCTGGCGGGCCTCAAACTCCCTTCCGCATAGGCCTTAATCGATGTCCGCTTTGATCTGTGGTTCTCTTGCCTTCGACACCATCATGGTGTTCCCGGACCAGTTCAAGAATCACATCCTGCCGGACAAGGTGCACATCCTGAACGTGTCGTTCCTGGTGCCGCGCATGCGACGTGAATTCGGCGGTTGCGCAGGCAACATCGCCTACAACCTGCACCTGCTGGGCGGCGACCCGATCCCGATGGGCACCGTGGGCTCGGACTTCGGCCCGTACCGCGAGTACTTCCAGGGCCTGGGCATCGACCTGGCGCGGGTCAAGGTGATCGATGAGCTGTTCACGCCACAGGCGTTCATCACCACCGACCACGACAACAACCAGATCACCGCCTTCCACCCGGGCGCGATGATGCGGTCCTACGAGAACCACGTGAAGGACGTGCCGGGCGTGACCCTGGGCCTGGTCGGCCCGGACGGGCGCGAGGGCATGATCCAGAACTCGCAGGAGTTCTTCGAGGGCGGCGTGCCGTTCATCTTCGACCCGGGCCAGGCCATGCCGCTGTTCAACGGCCCGGAACTGCGCACCTTCATCGAGCAGGCCGACTACGTGGTGGTCAACGACTACGAGTCCAACCTGCTGCAGGAGCGCACCGGCTGGGACGAAAAGGCGATCGTGAGCCGGGTCAAGGCCTACATCACCACCCGCGGCCCGAAGGGCGCGGTGATCCACACCCCGGAAAAGACCTATGACATCCCGCCGGCGCACGAGCGTCGGGTGGTCGACCCGACCGGCTGCGGCGACGCGTTCCGCGCCGGCCTGATCTACGGCATCGAAAAGGGCTTCGACTGGCTCACCATCGGCCGCATGGGCAACCTGATGGGCGCGCTGAAGGTGGAACACCCGGGCACGCAGAACCAGCGGTTCACCTTCGACGAGTTCAACGAGCAGTTCAAGCAGCAGTTCGGTTACGCGCTGAACGTTTGATCGCGCTGCGATCAGACACCGCCGAAGACCAGCGTCACCACCAACGGTGGTGACCTACCGGCACGTTGGCGTCACCACCAACGGTGGTGACCTACCGCTGTATCAGGTCGTGGCCCATCCAGGGCCCCCCGTAAAAGCGCACCCGCCTGACTCCCGCTGTCTGCCACCGCAAGCCGAGCCGCTTGGCGGCCGGCAGGTCCTTGGCAAACTAAAGGAGGAGGTCGGCGCCGCAGGCGTCGGCCGGGGGACATTTGCGAAAGGGCCTGCCGGCTGCCAAGCGGCCCCGGACGCGCGCATCGCGCCCAAACCAGGACGCGCAGCTGCGCCCGCTCCGGCGCAGCAATCCCCAAGCTCCCCGCTCCGCTGCCCGCCTCAGGACTCAAGGCTTGGGCTTGGGCTTGGGCTTGGGCTTGGGCTTGGGCTTGGGCTTGGACGTGGACGTAAGCGTCGGCTTGGCCTTCTCCGGCAACCGGTACAGCTCTTTTTCGTAGGCCAGCGTGCCCCACATGGCATAGGCGTGGGCGCGCCGTGCCAAGGCCGGATTCAGCGGCTGCGGCTGCAGCTGATCGCTGGCCGGGTCGTAGCGGTAGCCCTGCGCGGGTTTGTCCGGCTGCAGGATGGCCACGTCGTTGCCCTCCATCCACGCCAGGTTGCGGTCGTACTGCATCAGCGCGCGCCCGGGCTGCAGCCGCCGCGCGTCGGTCAGGTCCTGCCCCACCAGCGGCGTGGGATCGCCAATGCCCAGCAGCGACAACAACGTCGGCGGCAGATCGATCTGGCTGACGATGCGGGCATCCCGGCGTGGCGCGATGCCCCCGCCCAGGATCAACCCGGGAATATGGAAGTTGCCGATGGGCACCATGTCCTTGCCGAACACCCGCGAATCATGGTCTGCCACGACCAGGAACACGGTGTTTTCCCAGTACGGTGACGCCATCGCCTTGCGGAAGAATTCGCCCAGCGCGTAATCGGCGTACTTGGCGGCATTGTCGCGGGTCTGCTTGGGCTGCTCGTACAGGTCGATGCGGCCGTCAGGGAATTCGAACGGATCGTGGTTGCTGGAGGTGAACACCAGCCCGAAGAACGGCTTGCCCTGCGCATTCAACTCGCGGAACTGCTGGTCGGCCCGCCCGAACAGGTCCTCGTCCGACGCCCCCCACGAACCCACGAACGCCGGCTTACGGTAGTCCTTGCGGTCCACGATGCGGGTGAAGCCGTTGGCGAGGAAGAACTCGCGCATGTTGTCGAAATGGCTTTCACCGCCGTAGTAGAAGCCGGTGTCATAGCCATGCCGGCCCAGCACGTCGGCCAGGGTGAAGAAGCGCTCGCGGGAGGCGGGCAGCTTGACCACCGATTCGGCCGGGGTGGGCGGGAACCCGGTCAGCACCGCTTCGATCCCGCGCACCGAGCGCGTACCGGTTGCATACAGCCGCTCGAACGCCCAGCCCTGCGTGCTCAAGCGGTCGTAGTTGGGCGACAGCGGGCGTCCGCCCAGGCTGCCGATGAACTGCGCGCCCAGGCTTTCTTCCAGCACGATCACCAGGTTGCGTGGCGTGCCCGTGTGCATCGGCGGCCGCACGGCCAGGCTCGGCAGCTCATCGGACACGTACGCCGATGCTGGCAGACCACTGTTCGCGCGCAGCTCGCCGACCACCTCGGCCAGCGGCATGTCGCCATACACGCGCGAGGTTTCGCTGCGGGTTGCCAGCTGCCGCGCGGCAAAGCCGACGGTGTACAACGAGTTCAGCGGCAGCGCGTTGATGGTGGGGTCGGTGGAAAACGCCACCAGCGCCGGGTTCAGGGGGCGATGCCCCAGGCTCGAGCGCACGCCCATGGCCGCCAGCAGCAGCACCAGCAGCGCCAGCGGCAGCCGCCACAGCCAGCCGGCCTCGACCGGGGCCGTCGGCGTGGGCACTACCCAGCGGCGCGAGCCGCGCAGCAAGGCCCAGAACAGCACGATCACCGCCGTCACCTCGATCACCACCGCCAGCAGGTGCCCCCGCAGCAGGGTCATCCCGACTTCTTCGGGATAGATCAGGTATTCCAGGAACAGCCGGTTCGGGCGCAGCCCGTATTCGGCCATGAAGCTTGGCGTGGCCAGCTCCATGAACACCAGCAGCACGCTCGCCGCGATCAGCCAGCCGCGCAGCAGGTGGCGCCAGGCGCGGCCCAGCCGCCCGTCCACCGGCAACAGCAGCGCCAGCACCGCGGGAATGCCATAGAGCAGGCAGAGCGTGGCCACATCCACCCGTATCCCCTGCAGGAATACCGTGGTCCAGCCGTCGGCCGCGCTGACCCGCGCGGCATGCCACAGCGTCAGCCCCAGCCGCGACAACGACAGGGCGACCAGGCCGAACAGGAAGAAGGCGGCGATCGGAGACAGACGCCGGTACAGCGACACCCATACAGCTCGGAGCATGAAAGGAATCCAGAAATGGAACTACGAACAGCCAGCGCCCGTCCCTGGCAGCGGGCCACACCCGACCACGTGTTACCCGACGCACCCGCCAGCGCAGCGCACACGCCGCCGCCACTGTTCAACGCCCACCGCTGCCTGGACCGGGCCGCACCGGTCAGCGGCGGCGGTTCCCCAACCGCGCACCGCCCCACGCCCGACGCCCGACCCGACGGTCACACGTCTGACACACGGCCGGTTGCGAACAATACAGGGAATAACGCCGGCGTCGACGGGAAACGTGAGCGCCCGGTTACCGGCGCTGCCGGGCGGTTTCCACCGACCGGCGCCCGGCGCTAGCCTTGGCAGTGCGCCAGCACCGCGCGGCAATCGGCCAGGTGCCAGCAGGCCATGCCCGGCCACGGGTTGTCCGGGGCATTGACCAGCAGCGTCCGGGTGCCCGCCGCGCGGCCGCATTCCAGGTCGAAGCGGTAGTCGCCCACCATCACCACCTGCGCCGGGTCCACCTGCCAGCGCCGCAGGAAGTACTGCAGCCCGGCCGGGGAAGGCTTCGGTTCGGCCTCGTCGCGGCCGATGATGTCCTGTTCGGCAAACACGTCGCCCAGCCCGATCGCCTGCAAGGTGATCTGGGCAAGGCTGCGCACGTTGCGGGTCAGGATGCCCAGCCGGCAGCCGGCCCCCTGCAGCGCGCGCACCAGCGCCACCGCGCCGGGCGCGGGCTCGGCCTCGGCGGCCAGCGCACGCTCATGGGCCAGCAGCCAGGCGTGCTTGGCCGTGGCCTCCGCCGCGGGCAACCCGGCCAGGTGGGTGAGGATGTCGTCCTGCACCGGGATCGCCAGTTCGCGCTTGATCCGCTCGAAGTCGTGCACCGCCACGGTCAGGGTGCCGTCCATGTCGAACACCCAATGGCGGATCGCCGACAGCGGCAACGCCGCTGCCGGGTCGCCCGCCGCCGTCATTCCCACCACTTCGGCATGCGGCTGGCGTCCACCCCGCCGGTTTCGAACACCGCAGTGCGGGTGCCGCCGGCCTTGACCGGGAATTCGATGCTGATCACCTTGGCCTTGCGCGCCAGTTTCCACAGCGCCTTCTGGTCGGTGATGAACATCGCGATCGCCTCGTCGGTCTTGGGCCGCCAGGCGGCCATCGCAACCGGCTTGCCGCCGTCCACGCTGACCTGCACCTTGCACTGCGGGCAGCGGAAGTCGCCGGCCTGCAGCACCAGGTAGGCATGCCGCTTCCATTCGGGGTGGTCGCGGAACACCAGCTGCACCGGCTTGGCGCCGCTGCCATCCACGTCCACGCGCTCCTTGCTGAAGATCTGCGCCGAGACCTGGGTGCCCTTGCCGGCCACCGGAATCTGGTTGTACTGCCACAGCCCCTGCATGCGGCGCAGGTCGCGCGCCGCATCGCCCTTGGCCTTGACCTCGGCAAAGCCGGGTTCGATGCGCGCGGCCACGTCGGTGTCCTTGTACTGGTCCAGCAGCGCACCGCCATGGATGCGCGCGCGCTCCCAGTCCTGCGACGCCACGGCCATCTCGTACTCCTTGGCCACGCCTTCGGCCTTGGTTTCCTGCTGCGCCTTCGCAGCGGCGGCGGCGGCTTCCTGCGCCTTGCGCTCTTCCTCGGGGTTGCTGCAGGCCACCAGCGCGAAGGCACAGGCGGCGGCCAGGATCAGTCGTTTCATTGCGTGCTCCGTGATTGGAAAGGCGCCCAGTGGCGTCACCGGCCTACTGTAACGGGGGAGCAGGCGCGGCCGCATCTCCATCGAACGCGTTCATTGGGTCCGCGTGCGGTGGTGGCACGACCTGTGACGGAGCAAACGCCCTCTGCATTGGCGGTCATGCCGATAGCGAACGTGGGCGCTGCAACGGCGGTCGATTGGGATGCGACCCTCCTCGGTAGCGCGGCGTCGATCTGTCGGAACGCCGGTGCGCAGGCGCGACGCATAAAAAAACGGCGGGTTTCCCCGCCGTTTTTCAGGCATTGCATCGCACGGTGCTGGCTGGGCTGAGTTGCCGGCCAGCGGCCGGCACTACCTGCTTGCCTTGTCCAGCATGTCCTGCACCGACGCGGTGGTGATCGGGTGGTAGCCCGGCTTGGCCTTCTCGAAGGCCGCCTTGGCGAACGCCAGGCCTTCGGGCGTCTTCACCAGTTCGGCGTAGATCGGCAGGATCAGCTTGCGACGGCCCACGCGCTCGATGAAGGCCGCGGCCGGCTCATTGGCCTCGGTGTACCCGCTGCGGATGGCCAGCGGGTACCAGCGCATCGCGATTTCGCCATTGGCGGTGCCGGTGAAGTGGTACGCCTTGTCCAGCGCCGCCAGCTTGTCCAGCGGCAGGGTCTTGCCCAGGCCGTCGATGAAGTGCACCCATTCCTGGGTGCCCCACTCGCCGGTGATCTGCACGTTCGGCAGGGTGTTGCTGCCCTGCCAGGCGATGCGGGCGGTGTCGACGATGGAGAAGTTGCGCGAGCGTGCCTTGGTCGCGAACGACGGAATGCCCGGCTCATCCAGCCATGCCTTCAGCTCGGCGTCGGTGACGGCGCCGGGCTTCTTGGACAGCAGGTTCTTCTTCAGGTACACCACGAACTGGTCGGTGTTCGCGCTCTGGAAGGCATGGTCATCGAACCAGCCGCGCAGGAACGGGTCGAAGGTGTCGCGACCAAAACGCTGTTCCAGGAACTGCAGGAACCAGGCGCCCTTGACGTAGGCCACCTGGCTCAGCGCGTCGTCCGGATCACGCTCGGTCAGCGGCGGCAGCGCCAGTGCCTGGTCGGCCGGGCTCATGTCCTTCACTTCGGCCAGCAGGTCGTTCTGGTCGATCTCGCGCTCCATCTCGGCCATTTCCTGGCCATACAGCGCTTCGGTGATGCGGCCCTGCACGTAGGTGGTGAAGCCTTCGTTGAGCCAGATGTCCTTCCAGCTGGCGTTGGTCACCAGGTTGCCCGACCAGCTGTGTGCCAGTTCATGGGCCACCAGCGACACCAGCGACTTGTCGCCCACGATCACGGTGGGGGTGGCGAAGGTCAGGCGCGGGTTTTCCATGCCACCGAACGGGAACGACGGCGGCAGCACCAGCATGTCGTAGCGGCCCCAGCGGTACTGGCCGTACAGCTTCTCGGCGGCACCGATCATCTTCTCGGTGTCTTCGAATTCCTTGGCGGCCTTGCCGACCATGGTCGGTTCGGCCCACACGCCGGAGCGGCCGGAGATCGGCTCGAACACCAGGTCGCCGGCGGCGATGGCCAGCAGGTAGGACGGGATCGGCTGCGGCATCTTGAAGGTGTAATCACCGTCACGCGCGGCCTTGGGATCGTTGTCGGCGCTCATCAGCACCATCACGTCCGGGCGCGAGGTGACATGCGCGCTGTAGGTGAAGCGCACGCTCGGCGTGTCCTGCAGCGGCACCCACGAACGGGCGTGGATGGCCTGGGACTGGCTGAACATGAAGGGCAGCTTCTTGCCCTCGGTCATCGACGGCTCCAGCCACTGCAGGCCCGACGCGGTCGGGGCGGTGTGGTAGGTGATCTGCACCTTGGTCGGCTGCGCAGGTGCCTCGATGCTCAGCTTGCTGCCGAACACCTTGTCGGCCGGGGCCAACACGAACTGCAACGGCGACGCCTTGCCGTCTGCGTCGATCGCCTCGACCTTCGACACGGTCAGCTCGCGGGTGTCCAGCACCAGCTGCTTGGCCGCCTTGTCCTTCCATTCCAGGGAGTAGGTGGCGGTGCCACCGATCTGCTTGGCGTCAAAGTCCAGCTTCAGGTCCAGCGCCAGGTCCTTGACCACCACCTTGTCCGGCTCGGCGTAGGAGCTTTCATCATGGCTGCGGCTGTCGGCTTTCATGGCAGTGCTCGCCGGTGCGGTGTCGGTGGGCGCGGCAGCCGGGGCGGCCGCTTCTTTGGAACAGCCGGCGGCCAGCGCCACGGCAAGGGGAATGAGCAGGAACGGAGATCGCATGGACATCGGGACCGATCAGGGTGAAACCACCAGTTTACCCCCTGTCCGGCCCACCCCGCAGCGCCAGCGCCCCCGGCTGCGCATTCAGTCTGGTTCGCACAGCAGCCGCGCACCGCCAGCGTATTTGGCGCGGTACATCGCCGCGTCCGCGCGGCGGTACACCTCGCGCAGGTCTTCGCCCGGTCGATAGGCGGCGCCGCCGGCACTGGCCTTGAGCGGCGTCTGCTCACCGCTGTCGGCGGCAAGCACGGCCAACCAGTGGCGCAACCGCACGCAGGCCACCGCGTGGCTGGCGTGCACGCCCAGCACGAATTCGTCCCCGCCCCAGCGCCCGATCCAGTCGCCGGGCTGCAACCACTGCCGCGCCGATTCCACCAGCCGCACCAGCACCTGGTCGCCGGCCAGGTGGCCGTGCGCGTCATTGATCGGCTTGAGGTTGTCCAGGTCCACCACGAACAGGCTCAACGGCTGCCGCCGCGACTGCGCCTGCTGCGCCGAGTCGGCCAGGGCCTGCTCGCAGCCACGCCGGTTGAGCGCCTGGGTGAGCGGATCGAGCAGCACGCTGCGGCGCAGGTCACGCAGGCCGGCGTCCACACCGTGCAGGTGGCGGTTGATGCTGCGCAACAGCCGGCCGATCTCGTCATGGCCCAGGTCGGGCAGGTGCGGTAGGCGCTGTTCGTCGTAGTAGGCCTCCAGCGCATCGGCGGCCTGGCGCAGCGGCGCCATCAGCCGGTACAGCGCCATCATCGCCATCGCGGTACCCACCAGGGTGGCGCCCAGCACCACCCCGACCACGGTCCACAGCGTGTCGCGCTGATAGTGGCCGCTGACTGCCATCCACAGCAGCAGACCCAGCAGCGGCACGTGCACGCCGATGAACACCACGGTCATCAGCTTGGCGCTGAACGACCGGGGAAACACGCGGGCCAGGCCGCGGTACAGATGCATGGCAGGCCCTCTCTGACAGCCTGCCCGCAGTGTGGACCAGCTCCCTCAGCGGGAACTGGACCGGTGTCTCAAACCTTGTAGCCGGAGTGGATCGAGACGATGCCGCCGGTGAGGTTCTTGTAATGGCAGCGCGCAAAGCCCGCCTCGCCCATCATGGTCTTGAGCTGTTCCTGCGGCGGGTGCTTGCGGATGCTCTCGGCCAGGTACTGGTAGCTGTCGCCGTCACGCGCGAACAGCTGGCCCAGCTTGGGCAGGATCTTGAACGAGTGGAAGTCGTAGATCGGCTTGAACCAGTCCGCGGTGACTTCGGAGAACTCCAGCACGCGCGCTTGGCCGCCGACCTTGAGCACGCGGTACATCTCGCGCAGGCCGGCGTCCTTGTCGGTCACGTTGCGCAGGCCGAAGGCGATGGTGACCAGGTCGAAGCTGGCGTCCGGGAAGGGCAGCGCCTCGGCGTTGCACTGCACGTACTCCAAACCCTTGACCAGGCCGCGGTTCATCAGCCGGTCGCGGCCCACCGACAGCATGCCGGCGTTGATGTCGCCCAGCACCACCTCGCCTTCGTCACCCACCCGCTCCTTGATCAGCGCGGCGATGTCGCCGGTGCCGCCGGCCAGGTCGAGCACGCGGTCGCCCGGCTTCACCTGCGCGGTGGCGACGTAGTAGCGCTTCCAGGCCCGGTGGATGCCCAGGCTCATCAGGTCGTTCATCAGGTCGTAGCTGCGCGCGACCGAGGTGAACACTTCGCCCACCAGCTTCTGCTTGTCCTTGGCTGCGACATCGCGGAAGCCGAAATGGGTGGTGCCAGTCTTGTAGGGGGATTCGCTCATGGCTGGATTATCGCACCGCTCGGCGCGCTGCGGCACCCGCCCCCTGCGACCGGGCGCCGCAGGGGGGCCGGTGCCGGCCGGTGCCGAAGCCGCTGGCGGCCACTATCATGGCGGTCCAGATGCTTACGGACCGCCCATGATCACCACCCCCGACTACGCCGCCCTGCTTGAAACCGCCATCGCCGAGGCCCGCCAGGGCCTGGCCGAAGGCGGCATCCCGATCGGCGCTGCCCTGTACCACAACGACGGCCGCCTGCTGGGCTGCGGCCACAACCGCCGCGTGCAGGAAGGCGACCCGTCGGTGCACGGGGAAACCGATGCGTTCCGCAAGGCCGGCCGCCAGCGCCGCTACCAGGACACCATCATGGTCACCACGCTGGCCCCGTGCTGGTACTGCAGCGGGCTGGTGCGCCAGTTCAACATCGGCACCGTGGTGGTGGGCGAGTCGGTCACCTTCCAGGGCGGCATCGAGTGGCTGCGCGAGAACGGGGTCAAGGTCATCGACATGCAGAGCCAGGCCTGCATCGATCTGCTGGGCGGCTTCATCTCGGCCCATCCGGAGGTCTGGAACGAAGACATCGGCGAGTGATCGCCGGGTGTCGCGCCGTGGGTTGACCCCTTCCACTGCGCATACAGCGTGCTGCGGCATCCGGTCGCAGCACGCTCGGTTCTGAACGCTTCAGTTCCGGTGCCCCGGGTGAACACGCTGTGCCAGCAGCGTATGCGCGTCCTCATGCACCGCAGTGTCCACACCTGCGGCACCGCGCGACGACGCTGCACTAACAAACCGTGCACAGCGACCGCCTATGGTGGATGCACAGGGGGCAGCAGCGTCGAGGAGACGTCATGAATGCCCGAATACGCCGCACCGCCGCCATGGATCCCGCGCTGGCCACCGCCTGGGAACAACTGCAGGTGCATTACGCCGCCTACCAGAACTCCGCGCCGTTCTGGACTGCCTACCAGGCCATCCAGGACGCGCTGACCCATGCCCATCCACACCGGTGCATCGACGTCTGCAACCAGCTGGCCACGTTGGCCGAGCAGCTGGGGGTGGTCAGTCATGCGCAATTGCTGGGCGACCGCTGCGCTGAACATGTCAGCCCGGACCGCCACGCGGAGTCGACGCCACAATGACATCGCATGCACTGCGCTTTACGCACTCTTGTAAAACTCCCTCCTTGCATATCGATGCCACCATGTCTTCCGCCCAGCTTTCCATCCCTGCCGTGATCGACGTAGACGCGGAAGTTGCGTACTGGCGCCAGCGCCACGCCGACGGCAACCTTGGCACGGGCTCCGGGTCGTTCGGCCACTACGTGCCGTGGATCAAGTTCGCCTGCGATTCGCTGATCACCCAGCCGCGCGCGAGCGACGAGCAGCGCGATGAAGCGTTCCAGACCCAGTACGCGCTGCAGATCATGCCGCGCCTGAGCGAAGAGCAGGCCCGCGCGTTCGTCGAATCCTGCTGGGAACATGTGTACCTGGCCAGCCGCCACGACGTGGCCATGCGCCCACGCCTGGGTGCCGCCCGCGCCTGAGCACACGCTGCACGGCGCGTACACGGCGCGCCGCCAATGATGGGGTCCCGTTGCTACCCTGCCGTGCCGTATGAGCCTTCGAAGTGTGTTCAACCTGGTCGCCAGGAAGGCGGCCTATGCAGCAGGAACGCCCTGGACGTTCCTCGCCGCCGTGTCCATCGTGGTGCTGTGGGCACTCAGCGGGCCCATCTTCAAATTCAACGATACGTGGCAGCTGGTGATCAACACCGGCACCACGATCATCACCTTCCTGATGGTGTTCCTGATCCAGCACAGCCAGAACGCGGATGCGGCTGCGGTGCAGATCAAGCTCGATGAGCTGATCCGGGCCACCGCCGAGGCGAACAACGAACTGCTCGACCTGGAAGAGCTCGACGAAGAGCGCCTGGAAGAAATCCGCCGCGAGTACGAACGCATGGCCCGCGAAGCCGGCGATGCGCTGGAACGTGCCCGCCGCTGCCATGGCGACGGGCGCAAGGACGACCAGCGGCATGACCGGGTCGATGAACCGCGGTCATGAGCGCGTTGATGACCAAGGCCCTGATCGGTAGAGCCGACTGTTAGTCGGCTGCTATCCGCTCATGGGCAAGGCCAGCCGACCAACGGTCGGCTCTACCGCGCTACGCGCGCCGCACCGCGTTGCGCGCCCGCTCAACCGCGCTCGTGCCAGCCGCCACCCAGCACCTTGTACAGCGCGACCTGGTTGGACTGCTGCGCCAGCTGCGTGCTGACCAGCGACTTGCGCGCGGTATAGGCCGTGCGCCGCGCATCCAGCAGGGTCACGAAGCTGTCCAGCCCCGCGTCGTAGCGCGCCTGCGACAGCGTCTGCGCCTGCGTGGCCGCCGCCATCAGGGCCTGCTGCGAGGCCAGCTGCGCATCCAGGCTGTCGTTGAGGGCCAGTGCGTCCGCTGCCTCGCGGAAGCCGGACTGGATGGCCTTCTCGTACTGCGCCAGCGCGATATCGCGGTTGGCGGTGGCCACGCCCAGGTTGGCGCGCAGCTTGCCGCCCTGGAAGATCGGCAGGTTCAGCGTGGGCACGAAACTCCACGCACGGGTGCCGCTGTCGAACAGGTTGGACAGCTCCGACGACGCCGACCCGATGCTGCCGGTCAGGCTGATCGACGGGAAGAACGCCGCGCGTGCCGCCCCGATGTTGGCATTGGCCGACAGCAGCGTGTGCTCGGCGGCCATCACGTCAGGACGGCGCAGCAGCACCTCGCCGGGCACGCCGGCTGGCAGCGGCCGCACCGCCGCGACCTCGGTGACTTCGGTGGCCGGCAACAGGGTGTCATCGACCGGACCACCGGCCAGCAGCACCAGCGCGTTGCGGTCCTGCGCCACCTGCCCGGCAAAACGGGCCACGTCGGTGCGCGCGGTTTCCACCAGGGTGCGGGTCTGGCTGAGTTCCAGCGACGATGCGCCGCCAAGCTGATGACGCGCCTCGGCCAGCCGCAGCGAGTCTTCATAGCTGGCCAGGGTAGCCTGGGCGATGCGCAGCTGTTCGTTGTCCGCGCCCAGCGTCAGCCAGGCATTGGCCACTTCGGCCACCAGGCTGAGCTGCGCGCTGCGGCGGTTGGCCGCTTCGCTGAAGTACTGCTGCAACGCCGCCTGGCTCAGGTTGCGCACGCGGCCGAACAGGTCCAGCTCGAACTCGACCACGCCCAGGTTCGCGCTGAACTGCTCGGTCACCGGGGCATCGCCGCCGGTGCGGGTCATCTGCCCCTGCACGCCAAGGGCAGGCACGCGGTCGGCACGCTGGATGCGGTACTGCGCCCGCGCCTTTTCGACGTTGAGCACGGCCACGCGCAGGTCGCGGTTGTTGTCCAGCGACTGGGCAATCACCGCCTGCAGGCGCGGGTCGACGAAGAAATCGCGCCAGCCGATGTCGGCCACCTCGACGGTGGCCGCGGACGTGCCGCTGGTGGTGGCCGGCCACTGCGCCGGGATCGCCGGGGCGACCTCGGTGCTGGACGGCACCAGCGTGGCGCAGCCGGACAGCGACGCAGCCACGGCGAGGGCCAGCAGGGAGGATGCCTTACTCATGGGTGTCACCTTCCGGCGTAGTGCGGTTGTGTTGCGTGCCGGCCTGTGGGGATGCCCCGGCCGCGCGCAGCTTGCGGTTGAACAGGCGCTGCACCACCACGAAGAACAGCGGGATGAAGAACACGCCCAGCACGGTGCCCACCACCATGCCGCCAAGCACGCCGGTACCGATCGCGCGCTGCGCGCCGGAGCCGGCACCGGAGGCGATCGCCAGCGGCAGCACGCCCAGGCCGAAGGCCAGCGAGGTCATGATGATCGGGCGCAGACGGTCGCGCACGGCATGCATGGTGGCCTCGATCAGGCCGGCGCCCTTCTCCAGGTTTTCCTTGGCGAACTCCACGATCAGGATCGCGTTCTTGCTGGTCAGGCCCACCGTGGTGAGCATGGCCACCTGGAAGTAGATGTCGCGTTCCATGCCGCGCATGGTGTTGGCCAGCACCGCGCCGAGGATGCCCAGCGGGGCTACCAGCAGCACCGAGGTCGGCACGCTCCAGCTTTCGTACAACGCGGCCAGGCACAGGAACACGATCAGCAGCGACAGCGTGTACAGCAGCGGCGTCTGCGAACCGGCCTGGCGTTCCTGGTAGGACAACGCGGTCCATTCGATCTCGAAGCCCGGTGGCAGGTCCTTGGCGAGGCGCTCGATTTCCACCATGGCATCGCCCGAGGCCACGCCCGGGGCCGGCTCGCCCTGGATTTCCATGGCCGACACACCGTTGTAGCGCTCCAGGCGCGGCGAACCGTAGTCCCAGCGCTTGGAGGCGAAGGCACTGAACGGCACCATCTCGCCCTGGCTGTTCTTCACCGACCACACGTTGAAGTCGTCCGGGTTCATGCGGAAATCCGCATCGGACTGCACGTACACGCGCTTGACCCGGCCACGGTCGATGAAGTCATCGATGTAGCTGCTGCCCCACGCGGTGGCCAGCGTGTTGTTGATCGACGCCACCGAGAGGCCGAGTGCATTGGCCTTCTCCACGTCCACGTCGATGCGCAGCTGCGGGGTGTCTTCCTGGCCGTTGGGACGCACGTTGGCCAGCAGCTTGCTGCCGCCTGCGCCGCCGAGCAGCTGGTTGCGTGCGTTGAGCAACGCCTCGTGGCCCTGCCCGCTGGTGTCCTTCAGGAAGAAGGTGTAGCCCGAACCGATGCCCAGCTCCGGCATGGCCGGCGGCGGGAAGGCGAAGATGAAGGCGTCCTTGATCTGGCCCAGTGCGCCCATCGCGCGGCCGGTGATCGGCCCCACGCCCTGGTCGGCGTCGCGCTCCTTCCAGTCCTTGAGCTTGATGAAGGACATGCCCGCGTTCTGGCCCATGCCGGCGAAGCTGAAGCCCTGCACCGAGAACACCGACTCGACCGCCTCGGTTTCATTCTTCAGGAAGTGCTCTTCCAGCTGGTACATCGCTTCCAGGGTACGTTCCTGGGTAGCGCCGACCGGGGTCTGCACCAGCGCCATCAGGATGCCCTGGTCTTCGTTGGGCAGGAACGAGCTGGGCAGGCGCATGAACAACAGGCCCATCACCAATGCCAGCACCGCGAAGATCGACATGAAGCGCCACGGCCTGGCCAGGATGCCCTTGACGCCGCGCTGGTAGGTTTCGCTGGAGCGGTCGAAGCCCCGGTTGAAGCCGCCGAAGAAGCGGCCCGACCAGCCCTTGTGCGCTACGTGGTGCTCGCCCTTCTTCAGCGGCTTGAGCATGGTGGCGCACAGCGCCGGGGTGAGCACGATGGCCACCAGCACCGACAGCGCCATGGCCGACACGATGGTCGCCGAGAACTGCCGGTAGATGACGCCGGTGGCACCGCTCATGAAGGCCATCGGCACGAACACCGCCGACAGCACGAGGCCGATACCCACCAGCGCGCCGGTGATCTGGCCCATCGACTTGCGGGTGGCCTCCACCGGTGACAGGCCCTCTTCGGACATGATGCGTTCGACGTTCTCCACCACCACGATGGCGTCATCGACCAGCAGGCCGATCGCCAGCACCATGGCGAACATGGTCAGCATGTTGATCGAGAAGCCCAGCGCGGCCAGGATGCCGAACGTGCCCAGCAGCACCACTGGTACCGCGATGGTGGGGATCAGGGTGGCGCGGAAGTTCTGCAGGAACAGGTACATCACCACGAACACCAGCACGATCGCTTCGATCAGGGTCTTGATGACGCCCTTGATCGAGACCTGCACGAACGGGGTGGTGTCATACGGCACCACCGATTCCAGCCCGGCCGGGAAGTTGGACTTCATGTCCTCCAGCGCGGCGCGCACGCCGTTGGCGGTGTCCAGCGCGTTGGCGCCGGTGGCCAGGGTGATGGCGATACCGGTGGACGGCTTGCCGTTGTAGCGGGTGACGAAGTCGTAGCTTTCCGCCCCCAGTTCCACGCGGGCAACGTCGCCCAGGCGCAGCTCGCTGCCATCGGTGCCGCCACGGACCAGGATGTTGCGGAACTGTTCGGGGGTCTGCAGGCGGTCCTGCGCGTTGATGGTGGCGTTGAGCTGCTGGCCCTTCACCGACGGCGCGCCGCCGAGCTGGCCGATGGCGACCTGCGCGTTCTGCGCGGTGATCGCCGCGGTCACTTCATCCACCGACAGCTTGTAGGTGTGCAGCTTGTTGGGGTCCAGCCAGATGCGCATGGCGTACTTGCCACCGAACACCTGGATGTTGCCCACGCCCGGCACGCGGCTGAGCGGGTCCACGACATTGGAGCCGACGTAGTCGGAGATGTCGTTGGCATCCATGCTGCCGTCGTTGGACACAAAGCCGATGACCTGCAGGAAGCCGCTGCTCGACTTGGCCACGTTGATGCCCTGCCGCTGCACTTCCTGCGGCAGCAGCGGCATGGCCAGCTGCAGCTTGTTCTGCACCTGCACCTGCGCGATGTCCGGGTTGGTCCCGCTCTCGAAGGTGAGGGTGATGGTGGCCTGGCCGTTGGCCGAGCTGTTGGAGGAGAAGTAGATCAGGCCATCGATGCCCTTCATGTTCTGCTCGATGATCTGGGTCACCGAGTCTTCCACCACCTTGGCCGAGGCACCCGGGTAGGTGGCGCTGATTTCGACCGCGGGCGGGGCCACTTCGGGGTACATCGACACGGGCAGCTTCACCACGGCCAGCGCACCGGCGAGCATGATGATGATCGCAATCACCCACGCGAAGATGGGGCGATCAATAAAATAACGAGCCATTGGATTCTCCGCTTACTGCTTGTCGGCCGGCGCCGCCGGTGCCGCCGGCGTGGCCGGCTTGGCCGGCGCGGCGCCCATCTCGGTGGCCTGCACGGGCATGCCCGGCTGGATCTTCTGCAGGCCTTCGACGATGACCTTGTCGCCCGGCTTCAGGCCATCCTCGACCAGCCACGTGCTGCCGACCGCGCGGCTGACCTTGACCGGGCGCACTTCGACCTTGTTGTCCTTGCCGACCACCATGGCGGTGGTGTCGCCCTTGGGATCGCGGGCGATGCCCTGCATGGGCACGAGGAGGCCGTTCTCGCGCACGCCGCTGCCGACCTGGGCGCGCACGTACATGCCGGGCATCAGCACCTGGTCGGGGTTCTCGACCTTGACCCGCAGCGCGTAGCTGCCGGTGGTGGGGTCGACGCTGACTTCGGAGAACTCCAGGGTGCCCTTGTGGGCGAACTCGGTGCCGTCGTCGAGCAGGATGGTGACCGGCAGGGTCTGGTTGTCCTGCAGGCGGCCGCTGGCCAGTTCGCGACGCATCTGCAGCAGTTCGCTGGCCGACTGGGTCAGGTCGACATAGATCGGGTCGAGCTGCTGCACGGTGGCGAGCGCGTCGGCCTGGCCGGCGCTGACCAGCGCACCCTGGGTGACCGAGGACTTGCCGATGCGGCCGCTGATCGGGGCGGTAATGCGGGCGTAGCCCAGGGTGACGTTGGCGGCATCCAGCGCGGCCTTGGCGGCGCCGACATCGGCTTCGGCCTGCTTCTGGGCGGCCACGGCGTTTTCCAGGTCCTGCTTGCTGACCGCGTCGACCTTGGCCAGCTCGGTGATGCGCTTGGCGCTCAGGCGCGCGGCGTTGGCGGTGGCCTCGGCGCGGGCGAGCTGGGCGCGGGCGCTGTTGGCCTGGGCGCGGTAGCTGGCGTCGTCCACCTGGTACAGGGGCTGGCCGGCGGTGACCAGGCCGCCTTCGGTGAACAGGCGCTTGGCGACGATGCCGCTGACCTGGGGGCGTACTTCGGCGACGAGGAAGGCATTGGTGCGGCCGGGCAGTTCGCGGGTGAGGCTGACCTGTTCGCCCTTGAGGGTGGCAACGGTGACCTGGCCCGGGCCGCCCTGTGGCCCCTCCTGCTCACCGCCGCCACAGGCGGACACGGTCAAGGCGATCGCGAGGGACAGCGCGAGAAGACGGTACGGGGTTCGGGACATGGTGGGGGCTCACAGGAAACGAAAAAGGATCGCCTGCAGCACTACCCCGCCTTGAAAAGCGACGAATGACAGCCAACAGGTCGGCAAATACGGCAAATCTGACGGTTTCGGCAGGGGCGCGGGTACGCGCGGTCCTCGCCGAGGTTCAGTGGGACGGAAATATACATACATGCATGTTTGTTTGTAAAGCGGTACAATTCAGGCCGGTTTCATCCAGCAACTGCACAGCGCAATGGCCAGAAAGACCAAAGAAGAGGCGCAGGCCACCCGCGCGGGGATCCTCGACGCGGCCCAGGCCTGTTTTCATGAATTCGGGGTGGCGGGGACCAGCCTGGCGATGATCGGTGCGCGCGCGGGGTATACGCGCGGGGCGGTGTACTGGCACTTCAAGAACAAGACGGAGGTGCTGACGGCGATGATCGACCGGGAGCGCATTCCGTTCATCGAGCGGTTGCGGCGGACGACGTCGTCCAGGCGCACGACGCCGGTGCTGGATCTGCGTTCGGCGTTGCTGGTGTCCTTCCAGGAGCTGGCCGACGATGAGCGGCTGCGCAACATGATGGAGATCATGCTGCGCAACGATCTGTCGGTGGAGAGTCAGGCGATGCAGGAGCTGCAGTTGGAGGCATCCCGCGAGGAGCTGGCCATTTTCGCGGCGGCGTTCCAGCGCGCGCGCGAGTTGGGGCAGTTGCGCGAGGGGGTGGACGTGGACACGGTGGCCCGGATCGTGAGCACGAGTCTGACGGGGGTGCTGTACAGCGCGATGCTGGAGCCGGAGCTGTTCGAGATCAAGCGCGACGGCGCGCAGACGCTGGACGCGATTCTGAGTGCGTTCGTGAAGCCGGGTGTATTTACCCCGGGCGCGGCGCCGACGGCGTTGCCCACTGAGGATGAGGTTTGAGGTTTGAGGTTTGAGGTTTGAGGTTTGAGGTTTGGGGTTTGGGGTTTGGGGTTTGAGGCGTAGAGCCGAAGCCAAGTCAAAGGCAGGTTCCGCCTGTCCATGGCTGGGCGGGGCGGTGTGGGTTCGCGGGACACGCCGTAAATCCATCCATGGAGGCTCGTGAGCGCCATCCATGGCGCCCAACGGTCCCGCGAACCCACACCGCCCCACCCTCGACAGTGGGCTGGTGGCCATGGGAAAGCAGGTCTTCGAATCGGTTTGCTTCCACTACGTTGTGTATTCAGAAGATCCCGGCGTCGCTTGAAGAGAAGTGGCTTTAGGTAAACGTAGGCAAGCGGCAGCTAGAGCTGTCGTTTTTTTCTGTGCACGACAGGAATGTGTCGAGGGTGGGGGCGGGGGAGTTTGCGGGACCGTTGGGCGCCATGGATGGCGCCCACGAGCCTCCAGGGATGGATTTACGGCGTGTCCCGCAAACTCCCACGCCCCCGCCCAACCAGCTCATGCGTCACACGTAATGCTCTTGATCCACCATCCGAAGCGCCAGCAAAAAAAACGGCGACGCTTTCGCGCCGCCGCTTTCCTACCACCCGACTGGTGTGATGCGTTACAGGATGTAGCGGCTCAGGTCCGGGTCCTGTACCAGCTCGCCCAGGTGGGCGTCCACGTACGTCTTGTCGATGCTGATGGTCTCGCCGTCGCGGTCCGGGGCCTCGTAGCTGAGCGTGTCCAGCAGGCGCTCCAGCACCGTGTGCAGGCGGCGGGCGCCGATGTTTTCCTGGCGCTCGTTGACCTGGAACGCGATCTCCGCGAGACGGTCCACCGCGTCCTCGGTGAACTTCATCGACACGCCTTCGGTCTGCAGCAGCGCTTCGTACTGCTTGGTCAGCGCCGCCTTCGGCTCGGTCAGGATGCGCACGAAATCGTTCTTGCTCAGCGCGCCCAGCTCCACCCGGATCGGGAAACGACCCTGCAGCTCCGGGATCAGATCGCTCGGCTTGGCCAGATGGAACGCACCGGAGGCAATGAACAGAATGTGGTCGGTCTTGATCGTGCCGTACTTGGTCGACACGTTCGAGCCTTCCACCAGCGGCAGCAGATCGCGCTGCACGCCCTCGCGCGACACATCGCCGCCGCCCACGTTGTCACCGCGCTTGGCCACCTTGTCGATCTCGTCGATGAACACGATGCCGTGCTGCTCGCAGGCCTCGATCGCCGCGCTGCGGATATCGTCTTCGTTGACCAGCTTGCCCGCCTCTTCCTCCACCAGCAGCGGCCGTGCCGCCTTGATGCTCAGCGTGCGCTTCTGCGCCTTCGCCCCGCCCATGCTCGAGAACATCTGGCGCAGCTGCTGGCCCATTTCCTCCATGCCCGGCGGGGTCATGATGTCCATGCTCACGTTGGCCGACACTTCCAGCTCGATCTCGCGCTCGTCCAGCTCGCCGTTGCGCAGCATGCGCCGGAACTTGATGCGGGTTTCGTTGTCCTGCGCCGACGGCTCGTTGCGCGCGGCTTCGGCATCGAACCCGATACCGGCGCTGCGGCGTGGCAGCAGCGCGTCCAGGATGCGGTCTTCGGCGCGCTCTTCGGCCTGGGTGCGGACGCGCACCTTGGCCTGCTCGCGGTACAGCTTCACCGCCGTGTCGGCCAGGTCGCGGATGATCTGCTCCACATCCTTGCCCACATAGCCCACTTCGGTGAAGCGGGTGGCTTCCACCTTGACGAACGGCGCGTTGGCCAGCGTCGCCAGGCGACGGGCGATCTCGGTCTTGCCGACGCCGGTGGGGCCGATCATCAGGATGTTCTTGGGCATCACTTCATTGCGCAGCTCGGCCGGCAGCTGCATGCGGCGCCAGCGGTTGCGCAGCGCGATGGCCACCGCGCGCTTGGCGTCGTGCTGGCCCACGATGTGCCGGTCCAGTTCCTGCACGATCTCGCGCGGGGTCATGGTGGCGGAAGAGACTTCGATCTTGTGCGGCATGGGTGTGCTCACATGGAAAACGAGGGGGGCAATCCCGTAGTGCCGGGCTCTGCCCGGCAGATGGGGTCACGGTGCCGGGCAGAGCCCGTCAGCTTGGGTCACGGTGCCGGGCAAAGCCCGGCGCTACGCCGTGTATCGGGGGAAGGTCACGGTGCCGGGCAGAGCCCGGCGCTACGCGTTACAGCTCTTCCACCACCACGTTGCGATTGGTGTAGATGCAGATGTCGCCGGCGATGTTGATCGACTCGGTGGCGATGGTGCGGGCGTCCAGTTCGGTGTGGGCCATCAGCGCGCGGGCGGCCGACAGCGCATAGGAACCGCCGGAACCGATCGCGATGATGCCGTCTTCCGGCTCGATCACATCGCCGGTGCCGCTGATGATCAGCGAGGTGTCCTTGTCGGCCACGGCCAGCAGCGCTTCGAGCTTGCCCAGGCGGCGCTCGGTGCGCCAGTCCTTGGCCAGTTCCACTGCAGCGCGCTGCAGCTGGCCGTGCTTCTCAAGCTTGGCCTCGAACAGCTCGAACAGGGTGAAGGCGTCGGCGGCGGCACCGGCGAAACCGGCCAGCACCTGGCCCTCGCGCCCCAGACGGCGCACCTTGCGGGCGTTGCCCTTCATCACCGTGTGGCCAAGGGTGACCTGGCCATCGCCGGCAACCGCGACATGACCGTTGCGCCGCACCGAAATGATGGTGGTGGCGTGAAATACGTTGGGGTTCTGACTGGGGTCCATGGAGCCTCCGGGGTGACAGAGACTGAGGTGGGGTCGTTGCCGGGGGCTTCAACCCACCCTGCCCTGCGGCCCGGTGACGCAGTGGATCGATTCAGCTTTCGTTGCTGCTCTTGCGCCGCTTCGCGCGCGGGTGCGCGGCGTCGTAGACCTTGGCCAGGTACTGGAAATCCAGGTGCGTGTAGATCTGCGTGGTGGCGATATCGGCATGCCCGAGCAGCTCCTGCACACCGCGCAGGTCGCCGGAGGATTCCAGGATGTGGCTGGCGAAACTGTGCCGCAGCATGTGCGGGTGCACATGCTTGAACAGGCCCTGGCGCTGGGCCAGCTGGCGGATGCGGATCTGGATGGCGCGCTGGGTGATCGGCCCACCCTTGCGCCCCGGGAACACCGGTTGTGCGTCGCTGCCGCCGCTTTCGCTGCGCCAGCCCTCCAGCGCGGTGCGTGCGTGCGAGCCGAACGGCACGCGCCGCTCGCGGTTGCCCTTGCCCAGCACGTTCACCAGCCCGGTGGCGAAGTCCAGGTCACGCCAGATCAGCGCGCACAGCTCGCTCAGGCGCAGACCGGAGGAATAAAACAGTTCCAGCAGCGCGCGGTCGCGCAGGCCCAGCGGCACATCGGTGGGCAGTTCCACCAGCTGCACGGCCTCATCGGCATCGAGCACCTGCGGCAGCTTGCGTGGCGCCTTCGGAGCCTTGAGCCCCGCGGCGGGGCTGGCCTCGATGCGGCGGTGCTTGAGCAGCCACGCATAGAAACTGCGGCACGCCGACAGGCGACGCTGCAGCGACGTGGGCGAGAGCCCACGACGGTGTTCGGCGGCGATGAACTGGCGCAACTGCTCGCCATCGAGCGCCTCGATGCGCGCGTCGTGGTCGTTGGCCCAGCCGGTCAGGGCCTCCAGGTCACGGCGGTAGGCGTCCAGGGTGTGCACCGACATGCGCCGTTCCACCTCCAGGTGCGAGAGGAATTCCGCAGCGGCCCCCATGCCAGCGCCCACGTCGGCGTCAGTCGTGGGTGAAACGGGCCAGGCCCACCGCCAACGCCTCGCCCATCATGCGCAGGAACAGCGTGCCCATGCCCGGGTAGAAGCGGTTGGGGTCGTGGCTGCCCACGGCGATCAGGCCGACACCCGGCAGCGGCAGCAATGCGCTGGACTGCACCGTGTCGGCGAGCGCGCCGTACAGCACGGTGTTCTTCTCAGCCTGCAGGCGCCCACAGATCGGCTCGCCGTCCTTGAGGCAATCGCGGAACGATGCCAGCAGCGGGCTGTCGGCTGGGACGACCTGCAGCCACGGCGCCTGCTCCAGCCCGGCCACCGGCTGCAGCATTACCAGGCGCACCTTGTCGCCGGCAAAGTCTTCTTCCAGTGACGCGGCCATGGCCCGCAGCGTGTCGGCGGCCGTGGTCTGCTTCATCAGCGCCAGGGTCAGCTGATGGGTGCGAACGGCCAAGCGCTCGTTGACCTGCGCGTTGGCGGCCAGGTCGGCCAGCCGTCGCGACAGCTCGCGGTTCTTGTCGCGCAGCACGTCCAGCTGGTAGCTGGCCAGCGATGCGGTCGGACCGTCATCGCGCGGGACCACCATCGTGAGCGCCAGGTCCGGGAACTGCTTGAGGAACGCCGGGTGCCGCCGCAGCCAGGCGGCGACCTCGTGCGCACCGATCTTCTCGACCGTCTCGTTCATGCGTGCCACTCCCCTTCAAAGACGAAGGCTGCCGGGCCGGACATCACCACCTGGGCGTCGTCGGCCGGCCAGCGCAGGCGCAGCTCGCCACCGGGCAGCGACAGCGTGGCGTCGCGCTCCAGCCGGCCACGCTGCATCATCACCACCGCCGCCGCGCACGCGCCGCTGCCGCAGGCCAGGGTTTCCCCCACGCCGCGTTCGTACACGCGCAGGCGCGCATGGCGGGGATCGATGACCTGCACGAAGCCGACATTCACCGACTGCGGGAAGGTGGCGTGCTGCTGCAGCAGGTTGCCCAGGCGTTCAACCGGGGCGGCATCGATCAGGCCCACTTCGATCACCGCATGCGGGTTGCCCATCGACACCGCGCCGAAGCGCACCGTGTCGCCCTGCAACGGCAGCAGGTATTCATCGCGCGCGCGGGCAAAGCCCAGCAGCGGCACCTGCGCCGGCTCGAAGCGCGGCACGCCCATCGCCACCGCGTACTGGTCGTTGCCCAGGCGTTCGATGGTGTGGGTGGCCAGCGGGCTGTCGATGGCGAAGCGGTCGCCGTCGGCTGCGCCATCGCGCACCAGCCAGGCGGCCACGCAGCGGGCGCCGTTACCGCACTGCTCGGACTGCGAGCCGTCGGCGTTCCAGATGCGGTAGGACGCCACCGACCCTTCCGCACGCGGGGGCTCAATGGTGAGGATCTGGTCGCAGCCAACACCGGTATGGCGGTCGGCCAGGCGCGCGGCCAGGGCCGGGGTGGGCGCAGGCGTACCGTCACGCAGGTCCAGGACGACGAAATCATTGCCGGCGCCGTGCATCTTGCTGAAGCGCAGCGCCGGGGAGGCGGCCTTAGTCATTACCGTCTTCGGACTTCAGCGGCGCGTCGACCGGATCGGGGACCACCGGCGGGTTGTTGGTGTCGTCCACGGCAGCCGGCGTGGTCTCATCGACGGCCGGCTCGGCGACTTCTTCGACCGGCACCGGCTTCTGCGGCAGCACCAGCGGGCCTTTGTTGCCGCAGGCGGCAAGGAGAAGCAGCGAGGCCGCTGCCAACGGAATCAGGATTCGGTTGCGATGGGGGATGCTCATTGCCCGAGTATAGCCGCGCGGCGCGTCAGCGCATGTGGGCTGACGCCCCACGCGTTGCCGCGCAAAACGCGGGCCCCGCGTTATCACCCGCCACACCCCCGCTGCGGCCGCCCCCTCACTCAGGGGGCTCGTTACCCCATCATTCAGGGAGTTTCTTCCGGTGGCAGCGGGCGGCTCCACAGCCAGATCGCCACCGCCGCCATGCTGCCGATGGAGAACCACTTCACCCAGGCGATCGGCACGCACCAGAGCATGATGCCGGCGCAGATCGCCATGGTCAGGGTGGCCATCCACTTGGCGTAGCGGCTGACCGCGCCATGGGCCTGCCAGTTGCGGATGGACGGCCCAAACCGCGGATGCTGCAGCAGCCAGGTGTGCAGGCGCTCGGAGCCGCGCGAGGCGGCCCAGGCCGAGATCAGGATGAACACGGTGGTGGGCAGGCCCGGCACGAAGATGCCGACGATGCCGGTGGCCAGGCTGGCATAGGCCAGCAGCCACCATGCCCAGCGGAACCGCACCGGCGGCCGCGTGGCGGGGGCATCGGCAACGTCGGGGCGTTCGGGCACGGTCATGTGCCCAGCATAGCGAGGCCGGACGACGACCGCGATGGTCGCCGTCCGGCGTGCGGGGTGCCGGCCGGTGTTACGGGGCGGCGGTCACGCCCAGCTGGTCAAGCACGAACGCATACGATTCGGCCAGCTCGTGGTAGCGCTGGAACCGCCCGGACTTGCCGCCGTGCCCGGCCTCCATGTTGGTGCGGAACACGATCGGATGGGTACCGGTGTTGTCATCGCGCAGCTTGGCCACCCACTTGGCCGGTTCCCAGTACTGCACCTGCGAATCCCACAGCCCGGTGCCGACGAACAGCGCCGGGTAGGCCTGCTTCTTGACGTTGTCGTAGGGCGAGTAGCCGAGCATGTAGTCGTAGTACTCGCGCTGCTCGGGGTTGCCCCACTCGTCGTACTCGTTGGTGGTCAGCGGGATGCTGGCGTCGAGCATGGTGGTGACCACGTCCACGAACGGCACCTGCGCCACCATCACCCGGTAGTCCTGCGGGGCCTGGTTGGCCACCGCGCCCATCAACAGGCCGCCGGCGCTGCCGCCGGACGCGGCCACGCGGTCCTTGGACGCATACCCCAGGCGCACCAGTTCGCGGGTGACGTCGACGAAGTCGTTGAAGGTGTTCTGCTTCTTCAGCAGCTTGCCGTCCTCGTACCACGCACGGCCCATTTCCTCGCCGCCGCGGATGTGCGCGATGGCATAGACCACGCCGCGGTCGAGCAGGCTCACCACGGTCTGGTTGAAACCGGGGTCCATCGACATGCCGTAGCTGCCGTAGGCGTACTGGTACAGCGCCGCGGTGCCGTCCTTCTTGAAGCCGTTGCGGTACACCAGCGACACCGGCACCCTGGCGCCGTCACGCGCGGTCACCCAGACCCGCTCGGTGGTGTACTTGGCCGGGTCGTAGCCGAGCACCGGCTGCTGCTTGAGCTGGCGGCGCTCACCGGTGAGGGTGTTGAGCTCGTAGGTGGTGGTCGGGGTGGTCAGCGAGTTGTAGGCGTAGCGCAACCACGGGCTGTCGGGCTCGGGGTTGGCGGCCAGGCCCATGGAATAGGCCGGCTCGTCGGCCTTGACGTAGTCCTGGCGGCCATCGGGGTACAGCAGGCGAATCCGCTCCAGGCCGTTGGAACGCTCGGCGATCGCACTGAAGCCGTCGAACAGCTCGAACCCTTCCACCAGCACCGCATCGTCATGCGCCACCCAGTCGGTCCACTGCGAGCGCGCGGTGGCGTCGGTGGGCGCGGTGACGATCTTGAAGTTCTTCGCGCCGGCATCGTTGGTGCGGATCACCCAGCGGCCGTTGAAGTGGTCGGCGTCGTATTCCACATCGCGCGCACGCGGCGCCAGCAGCGTGAATGCCTGCGGGTTGGCGGCCGGGGCGTAGCGGGTTTCCGAGCTCACCGTGCTGTGCAGTTCGATGGTGAGGAATTTGTCGTCGCGGGTGCGGCCGACGCCCATGTAGAAGCTGTCGTCCTTCTCTTCGTACACCAGCACGTCGCTGCTGGCCGGAGTGCCCAGCACGTGCTTCTTCACCCGCACGGTGAGCAGGGTGTCCGGATCGTTCTCGACGTAGAACAGGGTGCGGTTGTCGTCGGCCCAGACCACGTTGGGCGACACGTTCTCGATGCGGTCCGGCAGCACCTGGCCGGTGCGCAGGTCCTTGAAGCGGATCACGTACTGGCGGCGGCCGACATCGTCTTCGGCCCAGGCCAGCAGATGGTTGTCCTGACTGACGTCGGCATCGCCGACATCGAAGAAGTTCTTGCCCTCGGCCATCACGTTGATGTCCAGCAGGATCTCTTCGGGCGCGTCCATGCTGCCCTTGCGGCGCGCCTGGATCGGGTAATCCTTGCCGGTTTCGTAGCGGGTGTAATACCAGTAGCCGCGATCACGCGCGGGCACGCTGGCGTCGTCCTGCTTGATGCGGGCCACGATTTCCTTGTACAGGGTGTCTTCGAGCGGCTTGAGCGGGGCCACCACCTGGTCGGTGTAGGCGTTTTCCGCATTCAGGTAGGCCAGCATCTTCGGATTTTCGCGCTTGTCGTCGCGCAGCCAGTAGTAGTCGTCGGTGCGGGTCGCACCGAACGGCGCCTTGACCGTGTGCGGCTGCTTCTCGGCGTCGGGTGGGGAGAGCGCGGGGGCGGCATGCACGTTGGAGGTCATCAGGCTGGCAACCAGTAAACAAAGGGCGGGTTTCACGAGATAAGGCTCCTTACGGGGGAATGCAATGGCGTCCATGGTCGGCCCCAGTCTGGGCGGGCGTTGGGGCAGCGGCAAGCCTGCCGATCGTCACTGCACCTATCATCGGCAGCATGAGCACCCCTACCCCCACGGCCGGCTACAGCCGCCGCAGCCAGGAAATCGAACCCTTCCACGTGATGTCGCTGCTGGCCCGCGCGCAGGCGCTGGAGCAGGCCGGGCACGACGTGATCCACCTGGAGATCGGCGAGCCGGACTTCACCACCGCCGCGCCGGTCGTGCAGGCCGGCCAGGCCGCCCTGGCCGCCGGCCACACCCGCTACACCGCCGCGCGCGGGCTGCCCGCACTGCGCGAGGCCATCGCCGGGTTTTACCAGCAGCGTTACCAGCTGCAGATCGATCCCGAGCGCATCCTGGTCACGCCCGGCGGCTCGGGCGCGCTGCTGTTGGCCAGCAGCCTGCTGGTGGACCCGGACAGGCACTGGCTGCTGGCCGACCCCGGCTACCCGTGCAACCGCCACTTCCTGCGCCTGGTCGAGGGCGCCGCGCAACTGGTGCCAGTGGGCCCGCAGACGGCCTACCAGCTCACCCCCGCGCTGATCGAGCAGCACTGGAACGCGGCCAGCGTGGGCGCGCTGGTGGCCTCGCCGGCCAACCCGACCGGCACGGTACTGTCGGCGCCGCAACTGGCCGGGTTGTCGCAGGCGCTGAAAGCCCGCGGCGGCCACCTGGTGGTGGACGAGATCTACCACGGCCTCACCTACGGCATGGACGCGGCCAGCGTGCTGCAGGTAGACGACGACGCCTTCGTACTCAACAGCTTCTCCAAGTACTACGGCATGACCGGCTGGCGGCTGGGCTGGCTGGTCGCCCCACCGCAGGCGGTGCCGGACCTGGAGAAGCTCGCGCAGAACCTGTACATCAGCGCCTCCAGCATTGCCCAGCACGCGGCGCTGGCCTGCTTCACCCCGGAGAGCATGGCCATCTTCGAACAACGCCGCGCCGCCTTCCGCGAGCGCCGCGACTACCTGCTGCCGGCGCTGCGCGCCCTGGGCTTCCGCATCGAAGTGGAGCCCGAAGGCGCCTTCTACCTGTACTGCGACGTCAGCGCCTTCACCGATGACGCGCAGGCGTTCTGCGCGCACTTCCTGGAAACCCAGCACGTGGCGTTTACCCCGGGCCTGGATTTCGGGCACTACCGCGCCAACCAGCACGTAAGGCTGGCCTACACGCAGGACGTAGCGCGCCTGGAAGAAGCCGTGGCGCGCATTCGTCGTGGGCTGGAGACGTGGGTGCGGTGAGGCGGTAAAAGCTCTGAAAGCCGCGAGTCCCGCGATTCCCGCCAACCCACCCGTACCCGACCCAGCCAGCAAACGCACGCACTCGCCGCTGTTGACGTTGATCGGGATTTGGACTTGGACTTGCAGTTGCCGTCCGCTTAAAAAAATCCGCCGAAGGGGAACAAAAAAACGCCACGCATCTCTGCGCGGCGTCGAAATGGGGTGGAGCCAACCTGACGCCCCACCACCCGGAGGCGGGCCGAAGATGCCTTCGGCTATTCCCTGCGGCTACCGGGCCGATGGGGCATCCCAGCAGTCGAGCACCGCTCGACTCTACCGCAACTGCTCCCACAGGAAGCTATAGGCCAATGCCGACATGTGCGCGGCCTGTGCATTGTTGGCCGCGCCGCCGTGACCGCCTTCAATATTCTCGTAGTAGGTCACGTCCTTGCCGGCCTCGATCATCTTCGCGGCCATCTTGCGAGCATGGCCCGGATGCACCCGATCGTCACGCGTGGATGTCGTGAACAGCACCGGCGGGTAGGTCTTCTTCGCATCGAACAGGTGGTACGGCGAGAACGTCTGGATGTACTCCCAGTCGGCCGTGTCCGGATTGCCGTACTCGGCCATCCACGACGCACCGGCCAACAGGTGGCTGTAGCGCTTCATGTCCAACAGCGGCACCTGCACCACCACCGCCCCGAACAACTCCGGGTACTGGGTGAGCATGTTGCCGGTGAGCAGGCCACCGTTGCTGCCGCCCTGCACGCCCAGGTGCTTGGCCGAGGTGATCTTGCGGCTGACCAGATCGCGGGCGACCGCGGCCATGTCTTCATAGGCCTTGTGGCGGTTCTGCTTCAGCGCCGCCTGGTGCCAGCGCGGGCCGTATTCGCCGCCACCGCGGATGTTGGCCACCACGTACACGCCGCCCTTCTCCAGCCACGCCCGGCCCATGCCGCCCGAGTACGACGGGGTCAGCGAGATCTCGAAGCCACCGTAGCCGTACAGCAGCGTCGGGTTGGAACCATCCCGCTTCATGTCCTTGGCATGCACCACGAAGTACGGCACGCGGGTGCCGTCCTTGCTGGTGGCGAAGTGCTGCTCGATCACCTTGCCCTCGGCATTGAAGAACGCCGGCATGGTCTTGAGCACTTCCGGCTGCTTGCCGATCTCGGCAATGGCCAGCGTGGTCGGGGTGAGGTAGTCGGTGACGGTCATCCACACCGCGTCGCTGTCATCGGCATCCACCGCACCCACGGCCACGGTGCCGAACGACGGCGCGCCGGTGAAGTCGCTCTTCTTCCAGCCGCTGTCGGTCGGGGTGAGTACGCTCAGGCGGCTCTTCACGTCGTCCAGCACGTTGAGCACCAGGTGATTCTTCGTCCAGCTGCTGCCGGCCAGCGAGGTGGTGTCGGTGGGCGCGAACAGCACGTCAAAGTCGCGCTTGCCGGCCAGGTAGTCGTCCAGCTTGGTGACCAGCAGCGAACCGGCGGTGTAGGTCTTGCCGCCCACCGTCCACGCATCGCGCAGCTCCAGGGTCAGCCACTGCTTGCGCAGGCCTTTCTCGGCCGAGTTCGGCGCGTCGATCTTGGTCAGCGTGCCGTCGTCGGCGCGCAGGTAGATCTCGTTGTTGTAGAAGGCCAGCGTGCGGCTGACCAGGTTGCGCTCGTAGCCGGGGGTGTCGTCGTGCATGGCCGCGATGTACATGTCTTCGGGCTTGCCTTCGTACACCACGCTGGCGCTCGCCATCGGCGTGCCGCGCTTCCACAGCTTGGCCACACGCGGGTAGCCGGACGTGGTCATCGTGCCGGTGCCGAAATCGGTGTAGACAAATACCGTGTCGCGGTCGATCCAGTTCAGCCCGCCCTTGGATTCGGGGCGGAAGAAGCCGTCCTTGATCCAGGTCTTGTTGGCCAGGTCGAACTCGCGGGTGACATCGGCATCGGCGCCGCCGCGCGACAGCGCGATCAGGCAACGCGAATAATCCGGGCGCAGGCAGTCGGCGCCGTGCCAGACCCAGTTCTCACCCTCGGCCTTGTTCAGGGCATCCAGGTCGAGCACGGTTTCCCAGGTCGGCGAGGCCTTGCGGTACTCGGCCAGCGTGGTGCGGCGCCACAGGCCGCGCTCGTGCTGCTTGTCCTTCCAGAAGTTGTAGTAGTAATCACCAATCTTCTGCACGCCGGGAATCTTGGCGTCCGAATCGAGCACCTCGCGGATGCTGGCTTCCATCTGCTTGAACGCCGGGGTCTGGGCCAGGCGGCCTTCCGACTTGGCGTTCTGCTGCTTGACCCAGTCCAGCGACTTCTCGCCGGTCACGTCTTCGAGCCACGCGTACGGGTCGGCGGGGGTTTCAGCAGCCAAGGCAGTACCTACCGCACCGGCGGTGATCAGGCCTGCCATCAGGCAGGCGGAAGCGATTTTGGACATTGCAGCTCCAGGCGGACATAAGCTCCGGACGCTATCACACCGCCCGGCCGGGGCTCCCGTGTCGAAGGTCAGGGCGCGCGACCCGGGCCGGAACGCGGGTGCGGCGGCGGGCCTGCGGCCCACGGCGACGGCCACTGCGGCGGCGCAGCAGTGCCTTCGGCAGGCGGAACCGGTACAGGCTCCACCAGGCCAGCCACGGCATGCCCACCAGCCATAGGGGCAGCCAGCCCAGCCATTCGCTGCTGCCGCGAGCCGCCGGCCACACCAGCACCAGGGCCAGCCCGGCCAGGGCGGCCTGCCGGACTCCGCGCAATACCTGCGGATCGGGCGCGCTGGCCGGGCGCGCGGAAGCCTGTGAACGCGGGGAATGACGCGACGACGACAAGGGCATGACACGACTCCGTGCGAAAGTGATGCGTCACCTTGCCGTGCCACCATCTCACCGGCTGCGACCTGTTGCCGCAACCGGCACGGCAAGCGTGAACGCCACCATTGACGTTCTCCGCCGTCCCACCCACCATGCCCGTGCCAGCCACTGGAGCCTTCTGCCGCATGTCTCTGAACCGCCCGCTTCGCGCTGTCCTGTTGCTGTCGACGCTGTCGCTGCTGTCCGCCTGCGCCTTCCGCCACGAGGCCAAGCCGAGCCCGGCACCGGTGGCCACCGAAGTGACGGGCGCCCCCATCGACCTGCAGAAGTTCATGGGCACCTGGTATGTGATCGGCCGGGTCCCCAACCCGATCGAACGCGGGCATGTCGCCAGCGTCAACGAGTTCAGCCTGCGCGGCGACCAGAAGGTGTCCATCACCTACCGGTACCGCAACGGGTTCTCCGAACCGCTCCAGCAGCTGACCGTGCGCGCCTCGGTGGACGAGGAAAGCGGCAACCACAACTGGCGCACCTGGTTCTACAAGATCGTGCCGACCCACACCCGCGTGCTGGAAGTGGCGCCGGACTATTCATGGGCGATGCTGGGCTATCCCGGCCGCGAGATGGCCTGGATCTTCGCGCGCCAGCCGGACATGGACAAAGAGCTCTACAAGGAACTGGCCACCCGCCTGCGCGACGAGTACGGGGTCAACACCGACAAGCTCAAGCGCGTGCCGCAGCATCCCGAACAGGTGGACCGGCTGGGGTATGAGGTGCCGAACGTCCGGTAAGGGCGGCGGTCAGGCCGCCTCGCGCGGCTGCACCCTGCGCTCTATTTCCTGGCGGGTCGGCAGCGTCTTCAGATCGTACTCGGCCTGGAGGGCCAGCCACGACGCGGCGTCCCCGCCGAAATGACGTGCCAGGCGCACTGCGGTATCGGCTGTGACGCCGCGGGTTTCATGCACGATGGCATGCAGCCGCGTAGGCGGCACATCCAACGCCCGTGCCAGCGCAGTGATGCTCAGCTGCAACGGCAGCAGAAACTCTTCGCGCAGAATTTCGCCCGGATGGACGGCCCTGAGGGTGTTGGTGGGGCGGCTCATGGATGGCACCTCAGTGGTAATCGACGAACTCGACATCACGCGGACCGTTGTCGGTCCAGATAAAACACAGTCGCCACTGTGCGTTGACGCGGATACTGTGCTGCCCACGCCGGTCGCCGCGAAGCGCTTCGAGCCGATTTCCGGGCGGGCTACGCAGGAACTGCAGCGTTTGTGCAGCATCCAGCATCTGCAACTTGCGCTCAGCCAGGGACTGAAACGCACGGAACTGTCGCGGACATCGTCCCGCAAACAGCGCGAGCGTGTGGCGGCATCGAAAGGACTGGATCATTCCGCGCAGCGTATTACGCGAAACGGAATATAACACAGATGCCGGTCACGCAATGATGCGCCCGTCGAGCACCTGCTCAATCGAAGCTGCGTAGGCTGCCACCCCGGCATTCCCATAGGCGGCACGACCTGGGGCCTGGCCCAGCCGCTGCGGAAGGCAATGTACCGACCACCGGTCGGTACCTGCCGGTCATTTCCGGCTGTAGTGCGAGACCAGCCAGTCGCCCAGCATCTGCAGGATCTGCACCAGCACCAGCAGCAGCACCACGGTGACCAGGGCCACGTCGGTGTGCGAGCGCTGGTAGCCGTCGCGGAAGGCCAGGTCGCCCAGGCCGCCGGAGCCGATGGCACCGCCCATCGCGGTGAAGCCGATCAGCGCGATCACCGTGACCGTGGCACCGGCGATCAGGCCGGGCCGCGCTTCGGGCAGCAACACCCGGGTGACCAGCTGCCACGTGGTGGCGCCCATCGACTGGCTGGCTTCGATCACGCCGCGGTCCACTTCTCGCAGCGCGGTTTCCACCAGGCGCGCGTAGAACGGCGCCGCACCGATCACCAGCGGCACGATCGCACCGCGCACGCCCAGCGAGGTGCCCATCATCCACAAGGTGAGCGGAATCAGCACGATCATCAGGATGATGAAAGGCACCGACCGCAGCAGGTTCACCAGCACCGCCAGCGCGCCGTACAGCACCGGCTTGCGGTGCAGCTGCGGCGAGCCGGTCAGGAACAGGAGCACGCCCAGCGGCAGGCCGATCAGCAGGGTGAGCGGCAGCGAGCCACCGAGCATCAACAGGGTGTCCAGCGTGGCCTGGCCGATGTCGGCCCACTTGCCCGCGTCGAGGTGGCGGAAGAAACCGCCTGCGGTAGCCAGGATCATCGACGGAGCTCCTCAAGGTGGACACCGGCGGCCACGAAGCCGGCCTGCGCGGCCTGCACGTCGCCGCCCACCAGCGAGACCGTCAGCTGGCCGTAGGGGGTGTCCTTGATCCGGTCGATACGGCCGGACAGGATGTTGTAGTCCACGCCGGTTTCGCGCGCGATGCGGCCCAGCAGCGGTTCGTAGGTGTCGGCGCCGAGGAAGGTCAGGCGCACGATGCGCCCGGCGACCGCCTCGAAATCCTTGTGCAGCTCGCCCTCGTCGACCTGCTCCGATTCGCTCACGAAGCGGCGCGTGGTCGGGTGCTGCGGGTGCAGGAATACCTCGGTGACCGGGCCGGTTTCCACCAGGTGGCCGGCATCGAGCACGGCCACGCGGTCGCAGACCCGGCGGATCACGTCCATCTCGTGGGTGATCAGCACGATGGTCAGGCCCAGCTCGCGGTTGATCCTGCCCAGCAGCTTCAGCACCGAGGCGGTGGTCTGCGGGTCCAGCGCGCTGGTGGCCTCGTCGCACAGCAGGATCTGCGGGCGGGTGGCCAGGGCGCGGGCGATACCGACGCGCTGCTTCTGGCCGCCGGACAACTGCGCCGGGTACTTGGTCGCGTGCGCTTCCAGGCCCACGGTATGCAGCAGTTCGTCCACGCGCGCGTCGATCTCGGCGCGCGGGGTGCCGGCCAGATCCAGCGGGAAGGCGACGTTGGCCGCCACCGTGCGCGAGGACAACAGGTTGAAGTGCTGGAAGATCATGCCGATCTTCCGGCGCAGCGCGCGCAGGCCGTCGGCATCGAGCGCGGTGACGTCTTCGCCGCCGATCAGCAGGCGGCCGCCGGTGGGCTCCTCGAGCCGGTTGATCAGGCGGATCAGGGTCGATTTGCCTGCCCCGGAGTGGCCGATGATGCCGAATACCTCGCCGGCCTCGATGGTCAGGTCTAGCGGCTGCAGCGCGGCGATCGCGCGGCCGCCGACGGCATAGGATTTGTGCAGGCGCTGGAACTCGATCACTTCGCGGTCAACCGGGCATCGACGGGAGGGGGCGTGCAGCCTACCAGCGCGGGGCGGCCCTGGCCCGCGCGGCTGTGCGGAATGATATTCCGTTTGGTTCTAAGCCGGCGTGATCGGGCCCGGGACGGCCCTGCCCGGCTCAGGGATGGTCCAGCGGCGCGGGCGCCTGGACCTGGCGGACCCGCTCCCGGTGCAGCAGGTACAGGCCGGAGGCGACAATGATCGCCGCGCCCAGCCAGGTGAAACGGTCCGGCAGCGCGCCCCAGAACAGCAGGTCCCAGCCGATCACCCAGACCAGCCCGGTGTACTCCAGCGGCGCGATCAGCGAGGCCTCGCCCAGCTGGAACGCGCGGGTCAGGGCCACCTGCCCCCCGGCCCCGGCCAGGCCCATGCCGGCGATCAGCGCGGCGTGGCCCAACTGCAGCGGCTGCCAGTCGGGGAGGGCCAACAGGCCGGCGCCCACCGCCATGATCACCAGGAACCAGACCACCATCGACTGCGGGGTGTCGGTACGGGTGAGCATGCTCACCGTGATGGCGGCCACGGCATAGGCGGTGGCCGCCAGCAGCACCATCAGGCCCGGCACCGAGATGAAGCCGCCCACGCCCGGCCGCAACACCACCAGCACCCCGATCAGGCCGATACCGATGGCGATCCAGCGGCGCGGGCCGACGTGTTCGCCCAGCAGCGGCACCGACAACGCGGCGATCAGCAGCGGGGCCACGAAGTAGATGGTGTAGGCGGTGGACAGCGGCAGGCTGCGCAGGGCGTAGACGAAGCAGCCGATCATGGCCATGCCCAGCGCCCCGCGCAGCAGGTGCAGGGCCCAGCGTTTGGGCACCAGCGAGCGCGGGCCGGCGGTGGCCAGCACCCAGACCAGCACGAACGGCAGCGACGCCGCGCCGCGCAGGAAGGTCACCTGCAGGGTGGGATAGCTGCTGGCGAGCTGCTTCATGCCGGCGTCCATCAGCGAGAAGCAGGCCACGGCCATCAACATCCAGGCGACGGCGCGGGAGGGGGATTTCTGGGTGATCATGGCCCATTATCGCCGCGATGGGCGGGCCGTCCATGCCGGGGTGGTTAGAATGATGGCATTCACCCGTTGGAGTTTCCCCATGCCTTCCTTTGACGTCGTTTCCGAAGTCAACACCCACGAACTGACCAACGCGGTCGACCAGGCCAACCGCGAACTGTCCACCCGCTTCGACTTCAAGGGCGTGGAGGCCAAGTTCGTGCTGGAAGACAGCGTGATCAGCCAGTCCGCGCCGAGCGATTTCCAGCTGCAGCAGATGACCGACATCCTGCGTGCGCGCCTGATCGCGCGTGGCATCGACGTGCGTTGCCTGGAGTTTGGCGACGTCGAGACCAACCTGGCCGGTGCGCGCCAGAAGGTGACGGTCAAGCAGGGCATTGAACAGAAGGTCGCCAAACAGATCGCGGCGAAGTTGAAGGAAGGCAAGTTGAAGGTGGACAGCCAGATCAACGGCGACAAGCTGCGCGTCAACGGCAAGAAGCGCGACGACCTGCAGGACGCCATCGCGCTGCTGAAGAAGGAAACCTTCGAGGTCCCGCTGCAGTTCGACAACTTCCGCGATTGATCGCACGCCGATCGGTGCGTGACGCGGGGCGGTGACGCCGGCCGCTGGCCGGCAACCCCGCACCCTACCCGCGCAGATGCCTGTACAACGTCGTCCGCGAAATCCCCAGCTGCCGCGCCGCCGCGGCGATGTTGCCGCGGTGTGCGGCAACCGCCTCGCGCACACCCTGCGCATTGAGCGCACGCAGCGACGGCGCGCCCGCCTGCACGGCGGCAGCGTCACTCCGCACGCCCGCGCGCGCCGCCAAGGGCCCGCGCAGGTACTGCACATACACCGCCGTGTCTTCGCCGATACGCACCCGATGCGCCGGCCCGGCCTGCAGCAACCGCCGCCGCTGGTGCACGCTGGCGTCGGCGAACAGGCCCTCCAGCGTGAGCAACGGCAACGCTCCGCGCCGTGGCAGGCCGAACAAGCGGCGTGCCACCCGGTTGGCTGCACGCACGCGGCCGTCTTCCTCGACCGCCAGCAACCCTTGCAACGGCGATTGCAGCCAACGCGCATCGTGCTGCACGGCCAGCAGGTGGCAGGGCCGGTGTTCGATCATCAGCCGGTTTTCGGTGGACAGCGCCGCCTGGCGGAAATACCCATGCAGCAGTTCGGCATCGCGATCGCCGGTGCCGGTGATGTCCAGCGCACCCAGCACTTCGCCATCGAGCCCATGCAGCGGCACGCTCAGGCAGAACACCGCGGCGAAACGGTCCAGGTAGTGTTCGTTGCCGCGCACCAGCGCGGGCGCGTCGTCGGCCAGGCTGCAGGCCGGCGCGGTGGTGCCGATGTCGATCTCGCGCAGCCGCCGGCCCACCTGGATCGGCCGCAGCACCGGCACATCGGCCAGGCCATGCTCACGCTGGGCCACGACCATGCCGCCGGCATTGACGCAGAACAGCGTCCACTGGCGGCCACCGAAGGCGGCCCAGAGGTGGTCGAGATCATCGCGCACGCAGCGCGCCAGGCGGCGGTCGGCGGGATCGTCCAGACGTGGCCCGGAGGCGGCCAATGGGGCGTAATGCGGCTCCTGCCGAGGCTGCACGCCGGCCAACCGCGAGCGCTCCCAGGAGCGCTGCACGGACGGGGCCAGCAACGACTCGGCCAGCGCCCCACCGTCGGCGAAACGCTGGCGCGCCGCTGCCAATGCCTGTTGCTGCTCCAGCTGCATGCCGCCCATGGGATCCTCCAAACCGGACCTGGAGCGTACACCCGCGAAGCTGACTGACTGCACCGTCGCAGGCCCCGCGGCCCGCGACGGTGTGTTTCAGCGTGCTGCCGGCCAGCGGCCGGCACTACCCGATGGTCAGGATCGGCTTGAGCGTGATGCCGCGGGTACTGTCTTCGGCGGCCTGGTTGATCTGGTCCAGCGGGTAGAACTTCACCAGTTTGTCGAACGGGAAGCGGCCCTGCTGGTACAGCTGCACCAGCTGCGGGATGAACACCTTGGGCACGCTGTCGCCTTCGACGATGCCGCGGATGCTGCGCCCGCCCAGCAGCAGGTTGTTGACGTCGAACTCGGCTTTGGTGCCCAGCTTGGGCGCGCCCACCACGCCGATCGTGCCACGCCCGCCCAGCGCCTCGATGCCCTGCGCCAGCACCTCGGGGCGACCGGTGGATTCCAGTGCGAAGGTGGCGCCACCGCCGGTGATCGCACGCACCGCCTCCACCACGTCCACCTCACGGCTGTTGATGACGTGGGTGGCGCCCAGTTCGGTAGCCAGTTCCAGCCGCGAGGGCACCACGTCGATGGCGATGATGGTGGTGGCCCCGGCCACGCGCGCAGCCATCACCGCACTCAGGCCCACCGCGCCCGCACCGAAGCTGGCAAAGCTGCTGCCGGCAGTGACCTTGAGCGAGTTGATGACCGCGCCGGCACCGGTCTGGATGCCGCAGCCCAGCGGGCCCAGCAGTTCGATCGGGGCGTCGTCGGGCACCTTGATCGCGTTGTTCTCGCGGCTCAACGCATAGGTGGCGAACGAGGACTGCGCGAAGAAGTGATCGTGCAGCGGATTGCCGTCCGGGTCCTGGATGGCGGTGCTGCCGTCCAGCGCGCCGCCGCCGAAATTGAGTCCGAAGAAGTCCCTGCAGTACGCGCCATGCCCACCGCTGCACGGATTGCAGTGGCCGCACGCGCCGTAGGTGAGTACCACGTGGTCGCCGACCTTGAGGTCTTTCACGCCCGGGCCGAGCGCTTCGACAATGCCGGCCCCCTCATGCCCGAGCACCGCCGGCAGCGGTACCGGGTAGTACTGGTCACGCACGATCAGGTCGGTATGGCACAGGCCGGTGGCGATCACGCGCACCAGCACTTCGTCGTCCTGCGGGGCGCGGATGCGCGCCGGTTCGATGGTGAAGGGCTGTTCCTTCTCGCGCACCACGGCCACGGTGATGTCACGCAGTTCTGCTGTAGCGGTCATGCTCGTTTCCTTGTTCAGATCGGGTAGGCGGGCGCTTCGCCCTTGACGGTCAGCCACTGCCACTGGGTGAACTCGTCGATGTTGGACGGCCCCCCGATGCTGGTGCCGTTGCCGGACGCGCCCACGCCGCCGAACGGGTTGATCACTTCATCGTTCACGGTCTGGTCGTTGATGTGCAGCAGGCCGGTGCGCAGGCGTTCGCCCAGCTTCAGCGCGCGGCCCACGTTGCTGGACACAATCGCCATCGACAGGCCGTACTCGCTGTCGTTGGCCAGTTCCACGGCCTCGTCGTCGGTGTCGAACGGCACCACCACCGCCACCGGCGCGAAGATTTCTTCGTGGAAGGCCGGGTTGTCGCGGCCCACGTCACTGAGCACGGTCGGCTCGAAGAACAGGTCCTGGTAGCTGCCGCCGGTGGCCAGCGTGGCACCGGCGGCCTGCGCATCGGCCACGATCTTTGCGGCATGGTCACGCTGCTGGGCATTGATCAGCGGGCCGATCGCCACATCGCCGGTGGCCGGGTTGCCGACCTTGAGCGACTTCGCCTTGGCCACCAGCTTTTCCAGGAAGCGCGGGTAGAGGCTGCGCTGGACCAGCACGCGACCGGTGGCCATGCAGATCTGGCCCTGGTGCAGGTACACGCCCCAGGCGGTATTGGCGATGGCCAGGTCGATGTCGGCGTCGTCCAGGATGATCAGCGAGTTCTTGCCGCCCAGCTCCAGCGACACCTTCTTGAGGTGCTTGCCGGCCGCTTCACCCACCTTGCGCCCGGCCCCGGTGGACCCGGTGAACTGGATCATCGCGATGTTGGGGTCGCTGGTCAGCGCGGCACCGGCGGCACCGTCACCGGGTAGCACGTGCAGCAGACCGGCCGGCAACCCGGCCAGTTCGAACAGCCGTGCAATCACGAAGCCACCGCATACCGCCGTGCGCGGGTCGGGCTTGAGTACCACCGCATTGCCCAGCGCCAGCGCCGGGGCGACCGCGCGCATGGCCAGGTACAGCGGGAAGTTGAAGGGGGCGATCACGCCCACCACGCCCAGCGGGCGGCGGCGTGCCAGGTTCAGGCGACCGGGTTCGGACGGCAGCACTTCGCCGATGCTGCGCGACGGCAGCGCGGCCGCTTCATGCAGCGCCTTGGTGTTCACCTTGGCCTCGAAGCCGGCCTTGAGCCGGGTCGAACCGCTCTCGCGGACCAGCCACTCCACGATCTCATCGTTGTACTGCTCGGCCAGCTGGGCGGCCCGGCGCAGCACCTGGGCGCGGGTTTCGTAGGGTGCGGCCGCCCAGTCGCGCTGGGCGGTGGCGGCGGTGCCGGCGGCGGCGGCAATGCCGGCCGGGTCGGTCATCGCGATCTGGCCCAGCGCGGTGCCGGTGGCCGGTTCGATCACGTCCTGGGCGCTGGCGCCGGACTGCCACTGGCCGTCGAACAGCTTGCCGGACCACAGCGCGGTGGGGAGGAATTCCGAGGTTGCATGCATCTGTTGGCTCCTTTGGACGAAGCACGGCCGTATGGCCGTCTTCTGCACATGGTTCACCCTGGCATTGGATACCTGCCGCGCCGCACTGCCTATTGGCCGTTCGCGGGAAACGCGCAAGCCCCTGCCGGTAAAGGGATTTCAAGCATGCCCGGTGTCCAGTTAATGGACAGTGGTGTGCATGGCAACGGCGCCACCACGCGTGCGTGCGGCCATGCGCCGTACAATCGCCTGCCCAGCCCGCGATATCGCCCGCCATGAATGAGCACGCCTTCACCGACGACAGCGCCCCGGACGGCACCGACTTCATCGCCGAGACCCGGACCTGGCTGGAGCAGATCGTGATCGGGCTGAACCTGTGCCCGTTCGCCAAGGCCGTCTACGTGAAAAACCAGGTACGTTTCGTGCTCAGCGATGCGACCACGCCCGAAGCGCTGGTGGAAGAGCTGGCCGAGGAGTTGCTGCGACTGCGCGACACCTCGCCGGAAGAGACCGACACCACGCTGATCGTGCACCCGTACGTGCTGACCGATTTCCTGGACTACAACGATTTCCTCGACAACGCCGATGCGGCGATCGAGGCGCTGGACCTGCAGGGCATCCTGCAGGTGGCCAGCTTCCACCCGCAGTACCAGTTCGAAGGCGTGGCACCGGACGATGTGAGCAACTACACCAACCGCTCGCCCTACCCGACCCTGCACCTGCTGCGCGAAGACAGCGTGGAACGCGCGGTCGCTGCGTTCCCGGACCCGGACGTGATCGTGGAGCGCAACATCGAGACGCTGGACAAGCTGGGCGTGGAAGGCTGGACCCGCCTGCTGGGGCGCAAGGACAACTCGCGATGCCACTGACGCCGTCGATCACCGACTGGGCTACGCAGCCGCTGCGCGACCGCGTGGTGATCGTCACCGGCGGTGCGCAGGGCGTGGGCCGCGGCATCGCGCAGGCGGTGCTGGGCGCCGGCGGCAGCGTGATGATTGCCGACCTGGATGCGGAGGCCGGCAAGGCCTGCCTGAAAGAGTGGGCGCTGCCCGAACGCGCGGCGTTCCAGCGCGCGGACGTGGCCCGCGAGCGTAGCGTGCAGGCGCTGGTCAAAGCGGCGCTGACGCGTTTTGGGCGCATCGATGGGCTGGTCAACAATGCCGGCATCGCCGCGGCGCATGGCACCCCGTTGGCGCAGATGCCGCTGGACGAATGGCAGCGCCGGTTGTCGAGCCTGCATGGGGCGTTCCTGTGCAGCAAGCACGCGCTGCCGGCCCTGCGCGAGCATGGTGGGGCCATCCTCAACATCGCCTCCACCCGCGCCGGGCAGTCCGAAGCGGACAGCGAGGCCTATGCGGCGGCCAAGGGCGGGCTGGTGGCCTTCACCCATGCGCTGGCCATCAGCGAAGGCCCGGCCGTGCGGGTGAACAGCATCAGCCCCGGCTGGATCACCACCGACGCCTGGCAGGCCCCGGCGCGACGACGCACACCGAAGCTGTCGCGCCGCGATCACGCCCAGCACCCGGTGGGCCGCGTGGGCCAGCCGGAAGACATCGGTGCGTTGGCGGTGTTCCTGTTGTCGGCGTTGTCCGGTTTCATCACCGGCCAGGACCATGTGGTGGATGGCGGCATGACCCGGAAGATGATCTACGCCGAATGACGGCGGGGGGCGAATCGACCAACGGTCGGTACGCGCGCACGACGCATGACCACGACGCCCGGTAGTGCCGGCCGCTGGCCGGCTCTGCACCATGCCGCCGGTACAGGGCGTGATGCATTCCGGGGAGCCGGCCAGCGGCCGGCACTACCTGGTGCGTGGAGCCGGCCAGCGGCCGGCACTACCGGGGTTGCGCTAGATGCATTGCGATGATGACGGCCACCGGGCCAGGATCACGCCATGCCGTTATGGCGCAGCAGCGCGTCCACGTTCGGTGCACGGCCGCGGAAGGCGGCGAAGTTTTCCGCGGCACTGCGGCTGCCACCGCGCGACAGTACTTCGTCGCGGAAGCGCTTGCCGGTTTCAGCCACCTGGTCCGGGGCCTCTTCAAACGCGGCGTAGGCATCGGCACTGAGCACTTCGGCCCACTTGTAACTGTAGTAACCGGCGGCATACCCGCCGGCGAAGATGTGGCTGAACTGATGCGGGAAGCGGTTCCATGCCGGCGGCCGGTTCACCGCCACCTCGTCGCGCACGCGTTCCAGCAGCTGCAGCACGGTGTCCTGCACCGGGTCGAAGCTGCTGTGCAGCTGCATGTCGAACAGCGCGAACTCCAGCTGGCGCACGGTGAACATGCCGCTCTGGAAGTTGCGCGCGGCCAGCATGCGGTCGAACAACGCGCGCGGCAACGGTTCACCGCTGTCCACGTGCGCGGTCATGGCCTGCACGCGCGCCCACTCCCAGCAGAAGTTCTCCATGAACTGGCTGGGCAGCTCCACCGCGTCCCATTCCACGCCATTGATGCCGGCCACGCCGAGCTCGCCGATGCGGGTGAGCAGTTGGTGCAGGCCATGGCCCATTTCGTGGAACAGGGTGGTCACGTCGCTATGGCTGAAGGTGGCCGGCGCGCCGTCGGTGCCCTTGCCGAAGTTGCACACCAGGTACACCAACGGCGTCTGCACGCCCTGGGCGGTATCACGGCGGTTGCGGCAGTCATCCATCCACGCGCCACCGCGCTTGCCCTCGCGCGCGTACAAGTCCAGGTAGAACTGGCCGACCAGCGCGCCCTGCGCATCCACCAAGCGGAAGAAGCGCACATCCGGGTGCCACACCGGCGCGCTGTCGGGCTGCACCTGCAGGCCGTACAGACCTTCGATCACACCGAACAGGCCGGCCAGCACCTTCGGCTCGGTGAAGTACTGCTTCACCTCCTGCTCGGAATAGCTGTAACGAGCCTGCTTGAGCTTCTCGCTGGCAAACCCGAGGTCCCACGCTTCCAGCGCGGGCAGGCCGAGTTCGTCGCGGGCGAAGGCATCCAGTTCGGTCCGGTCGCGCTGCGCGTGCGGCTTGGCGCGCGCGGCCAGGTCACGCAGGAAGCCGAGCACCTGGTCGGCGTCCTCGGCCATCTTGGTGGCGATGGAATACGCGGCGTAGTTGGCAAAGCCAAGCAGCGCGGCCAGTTCCGCGCGCAGGGCCAGCACGCGGTCGATGTTGGCGCTGTTGTCCAGCGCGGCATCGCCGAATTCGGAGGCACGCAGGGCGTTGGCGCGGTACAGGGTTTCGCGCAGCGGGCGGTGCGTGGCGTAGGTCAGCACCGGCAGGTAGCACGGCATCTGCAGGGTCAGCTTCCAGCCGGGCAATCCGTCCTTTTCGGCGGCCACGCGTGCGGATGCGATCACGTCCTCGGGCAGCCCGTCGAGCTCGGCGCGGTCTTCAACGTGCAGCGACCACGCGTCGGTGGCGTCCAGCACGTTCTGCGAGAACTTCGCCGACAGCGCCGACAGCTCTTCCTTGATCGCACTGAAGCGTGCCTTGGCGTCGTCGTCCAGCTCGGCACCGCCCAGGCGGAAATCGCGCAGCGCGTTGTCCAGCACCTTGCGCTGGGCCTCATCAAAACCGGCCGCCTCGGGGGCGGCCGCCAAGCGCCGGTACTGCTCGAACAGCGCCAGGTTCTGGCCCAGCGCACTGCCGAACCGGGTCACCTTGGGCAGAGTGGCGTTGTAGGCCTCGCGCAGTGCCGGCGTGTTGACCACCGCCTGCAGGTGGCCCACCTGGCCCCAGGCGCGCCAGAGGCGTTCGGTGGCATCGTCCAGCGGCACCACGAAGCTGGCCCAGGTGACCGGGCTGACGGTTTCGGCGGCCTTCACCGCGGCTTCGGCGTCGGCCAGCAACGCGTCGATGGCCGGGCCGATGTGCTCGGGCAGGATCGCGTCGAAACGCGGCAGGCCGGAAAAGTCGAGCAGGGGGTTGGTGGGGGTCACAGGCATCTCCAGACAACGGGGCCGCACCGCGGCATTCGCCCACGATATGGCATCGCCCCCACCCCGGCACAAGCCCTGCGCCCGTCCGGCAAGCCGATGTTCACGCGCGGCTGACGGCGCCGGACCGACGCTGAAGGCCCCACCGTGGCGGTCCGGAGCGATCATGGATGATGTCACCCACACCCTGCCGGCCTTCGCGCTGATCGGCACGGCCAGCCACGCCGAACTGGACTGGATTGCCGCGCTGGGCCACCCCGAAGAGCAGGCGCGCCACCGCACGGCCTTGCAGCAGGTGGTGGGACCGCAGCAGGGCCGGCTGCACGAGGACCAGCTCTGGTACCCCTACGAGGTGATCGAACGCGGCGCCGCGCACTATGCGCCGGGCCACGAACGCGAGTTCGTGCTGTGCACGCTGCTGGTCATCCTGGCCGTGCAGGCCGGCCAGCGTCTCGACGTCGACCTGGCCCTGCACTTCGACGACCTCGCGGCCACCTATGAAACGCTGCCACCGGTCCTGCGCGACACCGTGCTGGACGCCTACCAGCGCGTACAAGCATAGAGCCGACCGTTGGTTGGCTGACGTCCCGGCGCGTGCAAGGGGGTAGAGCCGACCGTTGGTCGGCTGACGTCCCGACGCGTGCAAGGGGGTAGAGCCGACCGTTGGTCGGCTGACGTCCCGGCGCGTGCAAGGGGGTAGAGCCGACCGTTGGTCGGCTGACGTCCCGGCGTGGATGCAACATCAGCCGGGCAGAGCCCGGCGCTACGGGCTGAAGGCAAATGCCGCCGTGTGTTGCCCGGCCGCTCGGCTCAGTACAACGCTTCCAACGACACGCACGGCAGCGCCGGCAGCCCCTGCCCCGCCACCGCCGCCGCAATCAGCGCGTCGGACTGCTCCACGTCGATGCCCTGGCGGGGGTACCAGTCCGGGTTGTAATAGCTGTGCGCGTAGCGTTCGCCGCTGTCGCACAGGATGGTCACGATCGAGCCGCTGCGGCCCGCCTTGCGCATCATCTCCGCCGCCTGCAGCACGCCGATGAAGTTGGTGCCGGTCGAGCCGCCCACGCGGCGCCCCAGCTGCCGGCTCACGTGCCGCATCGCAGCCAGGCTCAGCGCGTCGGGCACCTTCACCATCGCATCGACGCTGGTCGGAATGAAGCTGGATTCCACCCGCGGCCGGCCGATGCCTTCCACGCGCGAGCCGCCACTGCAGGTCAGCTCGCGCCACGGCTGCCCGGCCAGGGCCGCGCAATAGCCGTCGTAGAACACCGACACTTCCGGGTCCGCGCACAGGATGCGGGTGTCGTGCCGGCGGTAGCTGACGTAACGGCCCAGCGTGGCCGCGGTGCCGCCGGTGCCCGGGCTGCACACGATCCATTCCGGCACCGGGTGCGGCTCTTCGGCCATCTGCTTGAAGATCGACTCGGCAATGTTGTTGTTGGCGCGCCAGTCGGTGGCCCGCTCGGCGTAGGTGAACTGGTCCATGAAGTGGCCCCCGGTGTCGCGCGCCAGCTTCTCCGAATCGCAGTTCAGGTCGCAGGCACGCTCGACCAGGTGGCAACGGCCGCCATGGAACTCGATCGCCGCGATCTTCTCCGGTGAGGTGGTGGCCGGCATCACCGCGATGAACGGCAGGCCCAGCAGCCGCGCGAAATACGCCTCGGACACCGCCGTGGAGCCGCTGGAGGCCTCGATCACCGGGCGCCCCTCGCGCAGCCAGCCGTTGGCCAGCGCATACAGGAACAGCGAGCGCGCCAGGCGATGCTTGAGGCTGCCGGTGGGGTGGCTGGACTCGTCCTTGAAATACAGGTCGATGCCGGCATGCCCGGGCAGATCCATCGGGATCAGGTGGGTATCGGCCGAACGGTTGAAATCGGCTTCGATCTTGCGGATGGCGGCAGCCACCCATTCACGCTGCGACATGGCCAGGACTGTGCAAGGAGACGCAGCATTCTACGTCGCCTTGCACTCCCCCCGCTAAAATGGGCGCCATGGCCGTGAACCCACGGCCCCCGCTGCCACAGGATTCCCCCCATGAGCGTTGCTTCCCTGCAGTCCCAGCCCGGCGTTGCCGCCCAGCCGCCGGCCGAAACCACCGGTTTCGTGTTCAACCACACCATGCTGCGCGTGAAGGACATTGCCGCCTCGCTGGACTTCTACACCCGCGTGCTCGGCTTCCGCCTGATCGACCAGCGCGACTTCGCCGAAGCGCAGTTCAGCCTGTACTTCCTGGCCCTGCTGCCGGCCGGCACGCAGATCCCCGAGGGCGACGACGCGCGCCGGGTGTGGATGGCCGGCATTCCCGGCGTGCTGGAGCTGACCCACAACCACGGCACCGAAACCCAGGACGGCCCGGTCTACCACGACGGCAACAGCGACCCGCGCGGCTTCGGCCACATCTGCGTGTCGGTGCCGGACATCCAGGCCGCCTGCAAGCGTTTCGATGACCTGCAGGTGCCCTATCAGAAGCGCCTGGAAGACGGCCGCATGAAGCACTTGGCCTTCATCAAGGACCCCGACGGCTACTGGGTGGAGATCATCTCCAACACCCCGATCGCCTGAGAACGGTGCATTCAGCGGTGGGTGCCGGCCGTAGGTCGGCACACCACCGCCCCCGGGTCAGCAACGTGCACGCCGCGCCCATGCGGCGGCCTCGCCCCGGTGGTATACCTGCGCACCTGCCCAAGCCGAGGAGTGCGCATGGAAACCATGGAACTGTACCGGGGTCGCCTGATCGACCACCTGCAACTGGTGGTCAAGGACCTGGCCGCCAGCCGCCGTTTCTACCAGGCAGTGTTCGACAGCATCGGCATCCCCATCGCCGGTGAAGGCGACACCTATTTCTGGGCCGACGAGCTGTTTATATCCACCGCCAGCAGCGAGGCCGCTGCCGGGCAGCTTACCGGCCGCCACCACCTGGCCTTCCAGGCCCGCGACCGTGCCACCGTCGATGCGTTCCACCGCACCGCGTTGGACGCCGGTGGCAAGGACAACGGCGCCCCCGGCGAACGCCCGTACCACCCGGGCTACTACGCCGCGTTCGCGATCGATCCGGACGGCAACAACATCGAAGTGGTCTACCACGGCCCTGCCGACTACAGCGCCGACGCGGTGAAGGTGAGCTTCTCGCAGTAGACCAGCGCCCTGTGCCCGGCACACCGCCCCAGGGCGGGCACGCAACGCGCGCGCCCGCCTCGTGACGGTCCTTGCCCGATCAGCGCGAACACGTACCCTTGCGGGCCATCTTCAACCCGGCCACCTGGCGGCGACCTTCGGCTTCGGGCACCACGTCCAGCTTGGCACCGCCCACGAACACGCCCATCCGGATCGACTGCTGGATGAAGTAGTTGCGGCCCGATTCGGTCTGCACCTTCAGGTCGTTCGGCGAGAACTCCGACTCGGTCGAGAAGGTGTGCTCACGGTCGCCCGGCACCGTGGTGTAGAAGAACACCTTGTCGGCGCTTTCGCCCAGGCATTCGCCGTCGATCCAGATGTCCTTCTTCAGCGCCTTGCCGACGAAGCTGTTGCGGAACACATACACCCCGGCGGTGCCCGCTTCGGGCGTGGGGAAGGTCTTGGCGGTCTCCACCATGCCCTTGTCGGACATCGGCACGCTTGCACAGCCGGACAACAGGGCAATGGCCGCGGCCATCCCCAACAACGAAACCTTGTTCACGTACTGCCCCCTGATGATTGGATGAGAGGCGACGCGGTTCCGGCGGGAAGGCGGCTGGCAATTCCCCGGCGCAACTCCGCACACGAGAGCGTGCTCCCGATGCCGTGCCCGTCCTGGCCAACCTGCGTCCCTGCCGGTGCCAGCGGCACCGGGGCGAAGTCTAGCCGGGAATGTGAAGACCGTGAATGGGCACCTGCGGCGCGTACGGATGAACCGCTCGCGCGCGTTGACGTGAACGCTTCAGGATGCCCCGCGGCCAATCTCACTGGATGAGATCGTCCCTGCTTAGGGTGCCCGCATGGACACCCTGCGCAAGCTCGCCATCCTCGCCGATGCCGCCAAGTACGATGCTTCCTGCGCCTCCAGCGGCGCGGGAAAGCGGAACTCGGTCAAATCCGGTGGCATCGGCAGCACCGAGGGCGCGGGTATCTGTCACAGCTATACCCCGGATGGGCGGTGCGTCTCGCTGCTGAAGATCCTGCTGACCAACTTCTGCATCTACGACTGCGCCTACTGCGTCAACCGGGTGTCCAGCAACGTGCCGCGGGCGCGCTTCAACGTCGCCGAAGTGGTGACGCTTACGCTGGATTTCTACAAGCGCAACTACATCGAGGGCCTGTTCCTCTCCAGCGGCATCATCCGCAACGCCGACTACACCATGGAACGCATGGTGGAGGTGGCGCGCCAGCTGCGCGAGGAACACCGCTTCGCCGGGTACATCCACCTCAAGACCATTCCCGAAGCATCGCCGGAACTGCTGGCCGCCGCGGGGCGCTACGCCGACCGCCTGTCGATCAACATCGAGCTGCCCACCGAGGCCGGGCTGGCCAGCTTTGCGCCGGAGAAGTCCCTGCCCTCCATCCGCGGCGCGATGGGCGAGCTGCGCTGGCGCATCGAAGAAGCCAAGGACGCGCGCAAAGGCGACGCTGCGCCATCGGCAACACCGGCGCCGCGCGTGTCGCGCCCCCGCCCGCCGAAGTTCGCGCCGGCCGGCCAGAGCACGCAGATGATCGTGGGTGCCGACGGCGCCAGCGACCAGCAGATCCTCACTGCGGCCGACAACCTGTACGGCAACTACCGCATGCGCCGGGTGTACTACTCCGCCTTCAGCCCGATCCCCGACGCCAGCCGCATGCTGCCGCTGCAGCCACCGCCGCTGGCGCGCGAACACCGCCTGTACCAAGCCGACTGGCTGCTGCGCTTCTACGGCTACGGCGTGGAAGAAATCACCGATACCACCCAGGGCGGCATGCTCGACCTGGACATCGACCCCAAGATGGCCTGGGCGATCCGGCACCCGGAGCGCTTCCCGGTGGACCTCAACCGCGCGCCGAAGGAACTGCTGCTGCGCGTGCCCGGGCTGGGCGTGCGCAACGTCAAGCGCGTGCTGATGGCGCGCCGCCAGGTGCGCTTGCGGGTGGTCGATGTGGCCCGCCTGCGCGCGCCGATGGCCAAGCTGCTGCCGTTCGTGCAACTGGCCGACCATCACCCCCGCAAGCAGCTGGATGACCCGGCCACGCTGCGCGCGCGGCTGGCCCCCCCGCCCACGCAGGGCTCCCTGTTCGACGCCGTTGCCCCGCACTGAGATGGCACGCTGGAGTGTACGCATCGACCCGCCGTGGTCGCTGGATGCGTGGCGCGATGCCGCGCGCCTGGCGCTGCGCCACGCGGTGTCCCCGGAGCAGCTGGACTGGCTGCACGGCGAGGAGGTCTCGCTGCTGGATGCGCCGCCGTTGCAGGCCATTGAAGCAGTGGCCGATACAGCGCACGACGCACCCACCTATGTGTCCAAGGCGTTCGTCGAGCTGGCCGCCACCTGCCTGTGCCACCGCGACCCGCAGCGGCTGCCGCTGCTGTACCGCATGCTGTGGCGCATCGCCCACGGCGAGCGCGGGCTGCTCGCCACCCCCACCGACCCGGACGTGCTGCGCGCGACGGCGCTGAGCCAGGCGGTGCGCCGCGACACGCACAAAATGAAGGCGTTCGTGCGCTTCCGCGAAGTGCCGGGCGAACAGGACGCCTTCATCGCCTGGTTCGAGCCGGACCACCACATCGTGGATCGCGTCGCGCCGTTCTTCGCACGCCGCTTCACCGGCATGCGCTGGGCGATCCTGACGCCCTCGCGCAGCGTGCGCTGGGACGGCCACGCGCTCACGTTCGGTCCGGGCCAGACGCAGGCCGATGCCCCCACCGAGGATGCACGCGAAGAACTCTGGCGCACCTACTACGCCAACATCTTCAATCCCGCCCGGCTCAACACCCGGATGATGCAGCAGGAGATGCCGACCCGGTACTGGAAGCACCTGCCGGAAGCGACGCTGTTGCCGCAGCTGGTGCGCGATGCAGGCGACCGCGTGCAGGAGATGCACGACCGTACCGCGCAGCCCCCGCAGCGTCGCATTCCCGAACGCAGCATCGCGCTGCGCTCACCGGCCACCGCCAACGGTGATGACCTGGATGCGCTGCGCACGGCTGCGGCAGGCTGCCACCGCTGTCCGTTGTGGGAACCGGCCACGCAGACCGTGTTCGGCGAGGGCCCGCAGAACGCCAGGATCATGCTGGTGGGCGAACAACCCGGCGACGCCGAAGACCTCAGCGGCCACCCGTTCGTGGGGCCGGCGGGTCAACTGCTGGACCGCGCACTGCGTGAACTGGGCATCGACCGCAGCACCCTCTACCTGACCAACGCGGTGAAGCATTTCCGCTTCGAACGCCGCGGCAAGCGGCGCATCCACAGCACGCCGCAGATCACCCACATCAACGCCTGCCGCCCCTGGCTGATGGGCGAGATCGAGAACGTGCGCCCGCAGGTGATCGTGTGCCTGGGCGCCAGCGCGGCAACAGCGGTGTTCGGCGCGGGCTTCACCCTGATGGCGAATCGTGGACGCTGGCACTCGCTCGAAGACGGCACGCGTGCGTTCGCCACCGTGCACCCGGCATGGGTGCTGCGACAGGGCGAGGGTGAGGCGCGGGAAGAGGCGTATCGGGGGCTGGTGGAGGATCTGCGGCGGTTGGTGGAGGCGCGGCGCGACGGTTGATGCACGTGGGCGTTTGGCGGCGGACGCGGCATCGAACGCGTCAGGGGGTTGCCGGCCAGCGGCCGGCACTACTCAGCAAAGCAGGATGAGGTGGCGGGCCAGTGCACCGGCGCCCATCCACACGCCGAGCATCAGCGACAGCCCGACAAAGGCGGCCACAACACGCCAGCCCAGCCGCGCGCCCTTGCTGCGCACGAAGACCCACCCTGCCAACACCGGGCCGCCGACCAGACCCGCGCCCAGCAGCGCCAGCGCCAGCGCCAACCAGCCGATCCATTCCGGCTTGTGGCCGGCTTCAGGGGGGCATTGGGTGGTGGCGTATGCCGCCGGAATCAGCAGCAGGTAGAACAGACCAACAGTGATGCGGCGGGGATGCGTGCCGACGCGGGGTCGGCACCGATCCGCGATGCGATGCGCTGGCGTCAATGCGCCGCCATGTAGATGTCCTGCAGGACCGCCTTCTCAAGCTCCAGCTCGCTGAGCAGGTTCTTGACGATGTCGCCCAGGCTCAGGATGCCGACCAGCTTGGCATCTTCGGTCACCATCAGGTGGCGGTGGCGCGAGTAGGTCATCAGCGCCATCGCCTGCTTCAGCGTTGCGTCCGGGGCGATGCCTTCCAGGCCGGCAGACGGCAAGCTGGCGATCACCCGGCGACCGGCCTGCGGGCCGTCGTCGGCCAGGCTGCGCACGATGTCCTTCTCGGAAATGATCCGCACCGGCGCATCGTCTTTCATCACCACCAGGGCAGCGATCTTGTGCGCGCTCATCTTGTGCGCGGCGGCACCGATGGTGTCCTCGACATCGATGGTGACGATTGCATCTTTCTTGGATTGCAGGAGTTCGCGGACGTTCATTCTTGTTTCCTGTTACAGGTTACTGAAGTCGAGAGGTGCGCCTGGTTGCAGCGAGGGAGGCGGCGCCATGCGTCTGCCCGATCCTCGGTCACTCGATTCTACGACTGCGACTTGGCCCAGGAGTTTGCAAATCTGGGACAGTTCGTCGTCGAAACAGCTGACGACCCCGAGAATGGCACCGCGACTAAAACCGTCGCTGAATGCCGCCGCGGCCCACGACTAAAGTTCCACGCCCCCCTGCCGCCGGTAGAGCCACCCCATGGGTGGCTGCGCGATATCCGACCTACCCGGGGCCAGCCACCCATGGGGTGGCTCTACCGACCAATCCGGCGGCTGCGTCGGCCCAGGATCGAAAACACAGCCACGCATGCCATGGCACAACCGACGCATCCGCGGGGGTAGAGCCACCCCATGGGTGGCTGCCTCCGCCCAAGACCGAAAAGCAGCCATGCACGGCGTGGCGCAACCGACGAACACGGTTACCGGACGCCCACGAAAAAGGGGGCCGCGCGGCCCCCTTCTCCACATCCACAACGCGACGCGCGCGTTTATTCCACCGTTACGCTCTTGGCCAGGTTGCGCGGCTTGTCCACGTCGGTACCGCGCGCCAGTGCCGTGTGGTACGCCAGCAGCTGCACCGGAATGGTGTGCACCACCGGGCTGAGCACGCCGGCGTGGCGCGGGGTGCGGATCACATGCACGCCTTCGGACTCGACGAAGTTGCTGTCCTGGTCGGCGAACACGAACAGTTCGCCACCGCGCGCGCGCACTTCCTGCATGTTGGATTTGACCTTCTCCAGCAGGCTGTCGTTGGGCGCGATCACCACCACCGGCATGTCTTCATCCACCAGCGCCAGCGGGCCATGCTTGAGCTCGCCGGCCGGGTAGGCCTCGGCGTGGATATAGGTGATTTCCTTGAGCTTGAGCGCGCCTTCCAGCGCGATCGGGTAATGCAGGCCGCGGCCCAGGAACAGCGCGCTGCTCTTGCGTGCGAAGCGCTCGGCCCAGGCGGCGATCTGCGGCTCCATGTTCAACGCGTGCTGCACGCTGCCCGGCAGGAAGCGCAGCTGCTCCAGGTACTCCGCTTCCTGCGCGGCATCCACGCGGCCGTGCAGCTTGCCCAGCACCACGGTCAGCTGGAACAGCGCAGCCAGCTGGGTGGTGAAGGCCTTGGTCGAGGCGACGCCGATCTCGGCGCCGGCGCGGGTGTAGCAGACCAGTTCGCTGGCACGCGGAATCGCACTTTCGGGCACGTTGCAGATCGACAGCGTGTGCAGGTGGCCCAGCGACTTGGCGTACTTCAGCGCTTCCATCGTGTCCAGCGTTTCGCCGGACTGGGAGATGGTCACGATCAGGTGCTTGGGGTTGGCATACGCGGCGCGGTAGCGGTACTCGCTGGCGATTTCCACGCTGCACGGCAGGCCGGAAATCGACTCGATCCAGTAACGCGCGGTCAGGCCGGAGTAGTAGCTGGTGCCACAGGCCAGGATCTGCACGCCTTCGATGCCCGACAGCACCGCTTCGGCGTTCTTGCCGAACAGCTCGGCCGGGAACCCGCCGGCGTCGATCGCCGCTTCGATGGTGTCGCCCAGCGCGCGCGGCTGCTCGTGGATTTCCTTCTGCATGAAGTGGCGGTACGGGCCCAGCTCCAGCGAGGCCAGCGACACGTCGGACAGGTGCACGCCGCGGTCGATCGGCTGGTTGTTCTCGTCGAACACCTGCACGCCGTCGCGGCGGATGTCGGCGGTGTCGCCCTCTTCCAGGAAGATCACCCGGCGGGTGGACGACACGATCGCCGAGACGTCCGAGGCCACGAAGTTCTCACCGTCGCCCAGGCCCACCAGCAGCGGGCAGCCCATGCGTGCGCAGACGAAGTGGTCCGGCTCGGCGCGGCTCATCACCGCCAGCGCATAGGCACCGGTCAGCTCCTTGACGGTGCGCTGCAGCGCGGTCAGCAGGCTGTCACCGCCCTTGAGGTGGTGGTGCATCAGGTGCGCGATGACCTCGGTGTCGGTCTGCGACTCGAACACGTAGCCCAGCGCGCGCAGTTTCTCGCGCTGTTCCTCGTGGTTCTCGATGATGCCGTTGTGGACCAGTGCCACGCCGTGGCTGATGTGCGGGTGGGCGTTGGCTTCGGTCACGCCGCCGTGGGTGGCCCAGCGGGTGTGGCCGATACCCAGCAGCGCATCGAAGCCCTCCGCGGCTGCGGCCTTCTCCATCTCGGCCACGCGGCCGGTCCGGCGCACCCGGCGCACGTCGGCCTGGGCAGCGGAGCGGTCGATGACGGCAATGCCGGAGGAGTCGTAGCCGCGATACTCCAGCCGCTTCAGTCCTTCGATGAGTACCGGTACCACGTCGCGATTGGCGATCGCTCCCACAATGCCGCACATAGTTTCTGATCCCTGCCGTTGATGCCTGCATTCTAGCGTGGCGGCCGGGGACGCTTGGCGCCTGTCCGCTTAACGAAAGTGTCCGGGGCACTGTCCGCGGACGCCCGGACACTCCGGCGCCTCATGCAACCCATTGATTTCAATGACTGAAAAGTTGGCACGCGGTGTGCTTTGTACTGGGCAACCCAACCGCGAACGAGCCCGATGATCCGCGACACTTCCGCACAGGACCAGACCCTCTCCGTTGCCGGCACCCCTGCCCCGTGGAAGCGCTGGCTGTGGCCGGGCCTGGCCGCGCTGGTGGTGCTGCTGGCCATCGGCTTTGCCGCCCGTGCCTGGCTCGGCGCCAGCCGTTCCTTCGACAGTGCCCGGGTGCGCGTGGCCGAAGTCACGCGTGGCGACCTGGTCCGGGACATCGCCGCCGACGGCCGGGTGATCGCGGCCAACAGCCCGATCCTGTACGCCATCTCGGCCGGCACCGTGGACCTGAAGGTGGTTGCCGGCGACGTGGTCAAGAAGGGCCAGGAACTGGCGGTGATCGACAGCCCCGAGCTGCGCAGCAAGCTGGCCCAGGAGCAGTCCACCCTGGCGGGCCTGGAAGCCGAAGCCAGCCGCGCCACCCTGGATGCCACCCTGGCGCGCGCCAAGGCGCGCAAGGAAACCGACCAGGCCAGCATCGAGCGCCAGGCCGCCGAACGCGACCTGCAGCGCTACCAGCGCGGCTTCGATGGCGGTGCGGTGCCGCAGATCGACCTGGCCAAGGCCAACGACAGCCTGAAGAAGGCCGACATCCAGCTGGCCAATGCCCAGACCGACGCGCGCCTGCAGGGCCAGGGCGCCGACCTGGACGCACGCAACAAGCACCTGCTGGCCGAACGCCAGAAGGCCGTGGTGGCCGAAGTGCAGCGCCAGGTGGACGCGCTCACCCTGCGCGCGCCGTTCGACGGCCAGGTGGGCCAGGTGCAGGCCACCCAGCACACCAACGTGATCGCCAACGCACCGATCCTGGGCGTGGTCGACCTGTCGCGCTTCGAGATCGAAATCAAGGTGCCGGAAAGCTTCGCCCGCGACCTGGCGATCGGCATCCCGGCGCAGTTGACCAGCGGCAACGGCCAGCCGTTCCCCGGTGAGATCAGCGCGGTGTCCCCGGAGGTGGTGGCCGGCGAGGTGAATGCCCGCATCCGCTTCTCCGACAAGCAGCCGCAGGGCCTGCGCCAGAGCCAGCGGATGCAGGCCCGGGTGGTGCTGGATACGCGCCGCAACGTGCTCAAGATCGAGCGCGGTCCCTTCGTCGAACAAGGCAACGGCCAGGCCTACGTGATGAGCGGCAGCACGGCCGTGCGTCGCCCGGTGAAGCTGGGCGTGAGCAGCCTGGGCGAAGTGGAAATCCTCTCTGGCCTGCAGCCCGGCGATCGCGTCGTGGTGTCTGGCAGCGACCTGTTCGGCGATGCCGAACAGGTGTCCATCAACTGATCCCCCTCCCACCTTCTGAACGAACTGCAAAGGAAAACAGTCATGCTCGAGATGCGCTCGGTCGCCAAAGTGTTCCGTACCGAACAGGTGGAAACCCATGCCCTGCGGTCGCTCGACCTGCACGTGCGGGAGGGCGAGTTCGTCGCCGTCACCGGCCCGTCCGGTTCGGGCAAGACGACCTTCCTCAATATCGCCGGCCTGCTGGAGACCTTCACCAGCGGCACCTACCTGCTCGATGGGCAGGACGTGAGCACGCTCGGCGATGACGCGCGCAGCCGCCTGCGCAACCAGAAGATCGGCTTCATCTTCCAGGGCTTCAACCTGATCTCCGACCTCAACCTGTTCGACAACGTCGACGTGCCCCTGCGTTACCGCGGCATGCCGGCCGCCGAGCGCAAGCAGCGCATCGAAAAGGCGTTGGGCCAGGTTGGCCTGGGCTCGCGCATGAAGCACTACCCGGCCGAACTGTCCGGCGGCCAGCAGCAGCGTGCCGCGATCGCGCGCGCCCTGGCTGGCAGCCCGCGCTTGCTGCTGGCCGACGAACCGACCGGCAACCTGGACAGCCAGATGGCACGTGGCGTGATGGAACTGCTGGAGGAAATCAACGCCGCCGGCACCACCATCGTGATGGTCACCCATGATCCGGAACTGGCCGCGCGCGCGCAGCGCAACGTGCACATTGTCGACGGCCAGGCCACCGACCTGGTGCGCGAGCCGGTGCTGGCCACCCCGCGCCCCGCCATCGCCACCGTCAACGACTGAGGCCTGCCATGTTCGCCTACTACTTCCGACTGGCCCTGCGCAGCTTCCGGCGCAACAAGGTGCTGACCGCGCTGATGGTGATCGCCATCGCGCTGGGCATCGGTGCTTCGATGACCACCCTCACCGTGTTCCATGTGCTGTCTGGCGACCCGATCCCGCAGAAGAGTGATCGCCTGTTCGCCGTGCAGGTCGACCCGCGGCCGATGCTGGGCTACCAGCCCGGCGAAGAGCCGGAAGACCAGATGACCCGCTTCGATGCCGAGGCCCTGCTGCGCGAAAAGCACGCCAAGCGCCAGGCGGTGATGACCGGTGGCGGCGTCACCGTCGAGTCGGACAAGGCCTCGTTGCGGCCCTTCGACACCGACGCCCGCTACACCTCCACCGACTTCTTCCCGATGTTCGACACGCCCTTCCTGTACGGCCGCGCCTGGCCGACCAGCGATGACGAAGGGCGCGCGCGGGTCGCGGTGATTTCGCGCACGCTCAACCAGAAGCTGTTCGACGGTGCCGACAGCGTCGGCAAGCCGCTGCGCATGGACGGCCACGTGTTCACCGTGGTCGGCGTGCTCGACGAGTGGAGCCCGAACCCGCACTTCTACGACCTGGAGACCGGCCGCTACGGTGGCAGCGAAGACGTCTACCTGCCGTTCGCCACGGCCACGGACCTCAAGCTGGGCCGCAACGGCAACATGAACTGCTGGGGCAACAGCAACGGCGAAGAAACCGCCGTCAACGCGCCCTGCACCTGGCTGCAGTACTGGGTGGAACTGCCTTCGCCCGCCGACGCGGCCACCTACCGCGCCTACCTGGACAACTACTCGGCCCAGCAGAAGGCGGCCGGTCGTTTCGAGCGTCCGGCGAACGTGCGGCTGCGCAATGTCATGGAGTGGCTGGACTACAAGCAGGTCGTGCCCAGCGATGTGCGCCTGCAGCTGTGGCTGGCGATGGGCTTCCTGCTGGTCTGCCTGATCAACACCGTGGGGCTGCTGCTGGCCAAGTTCCTGCGTCGCAGTGGTGAGATCGGCGTGCGCCGTGCCCTGGGCGCCAGCCGCGGACAGATCTTCCTGCAGTCGTTGGTGGAAGCCGGCACCGTCGGCCTGGCCGGTGGCGTGCTGGGACTCGGCCTTGCCCTGGTCGGCCTGTATGCGGTCCGCCAGCAGCCGGTGGAGTACGCCAAGCTGGCCACGCTGGACGGGCAGATGTTGTTGCTTACCTTCGGCCTGACCCTGGTGGCCAGCCTGCTGGCCGGCTTCCTGCCCGCGCTGCGCGCGATGCAGGTTGCGCCCGCCATCCAACTCAAATCGCAGTAAGGCACCGGAGCACATCATGGATATCCGTCCCATCCTGTCCACCCTGCGCCGGCACAAGACGGCCGCAGCGTTGATCGTGCTGGAGATCGCGCTCACCTGCGCCATCGTCTGCAACGCGCTGTTCCTGATCGGGCAGCGCATCGACACCATCAGCCAGCCCAGCGGCATCGCCGAGAACGAACTGGTGGAAGTGCGTCTCGGCGGCATCGGCAAGCAGGTCAACGTTGAAGCCCGTACCCGCGAAGACCTGGCCGCGCTGCGCGGACTTCCCGGGGTGAAAAGCGCGGTGGCGATCAACCAGCTGCCGTTCCGCCGCAACTCCTGGAACACCAGCCTGTCGCGTGTTCCCGACCAGGAGCGTCCCACCTTGAACGCGGCCCAGTTCTTCGCCCGCGAAGGTACGCTGGACACGCTGGGCGTCGAGTTGATCGCCGGCAGCGACTTCCAGCCCGGCGAGTACCGCGAGTACGACGAGGTCGTCAGCGACCCCGAATCTGAAACCAAGGGCAGTTCGGTGATCCTGAGCAAGTCCGCCGCCGACAAGCTCTTCCCCGACGGCGATGCCCTGGGCAAGACGGTGTACAGCGGGCGCATGCCGCTGCGCGTGACCGGCGTGGTCAAGGTGCTGGGCCGCCCCAGCCGGGTCGAGGGCAACACGCAGCACTCGATGCTGCTGCCGATCCGCATGTCCTACGACATGGGCTTCTACCTGATCCGGGTCACCGACCCGTCGCGCCGCGATGAAGTGCTCAAGGCCGCCGTGGCCGCACTGGAACGCGTGGATTCCAGCCGTCTGGTGCGGGCCAAGGTGACCTACGAGGAGACCCGCAACAAGTACTTCGCCAATGACCGCGCGATGGTCGGCCTGCTGATCACCGTGTGCGTGGCCCTGCTGGTGGTCACCGCGCTGGGCATCGTCGGCCTGGCCAGCTTCTGGGTGCAGCAGCGCACCAAGCAGATCGGCATCCGCCGTGCACTGGGCGCCACACGCGGGCAGATCCTGCGCTACTTCCAGACCGAGAACTTCCTGCTGGCCACGGTGGGCATCGTGCTGGGCATGTTGATGGCCTACACCATCAACCTGTGGCTGATGAACACCTACGAGCTGCCGCGCATGCCCATCAGCTACCTGCCGATCGGCGCGCTGCTGCTGTGGCTGCTGGGCCAGATCGCGGTGTTCGGCCCGGCCCGTCGCGCGGCCGCCGTGGCGCCGGCCATCGCCACCCGGAGTGCCTGACATGCGCCTGCATACCACTCCCCTGGCACTGTGCCTGCTGCTGGCCAGCGCCCCGGCGCTGTCGGCCACCCACCGCGAGTCGTCGCGCCTGGACTGGCGCGAGGACGGCCATCACCTGGCACTGGATGCCGAACAAAGCGTGGTGCGCGTGCGCAACGCCACGCCGGCCGGCCATTTCGGCGTGCGTGCCGGCGACCGCGTGCTGCGGGTGGGCACGCAGCCGGTGCGCAGCGTGGAGGACCTGACCACCGCGTTGGGCCGCAGCGGCCCCGGCACGGTGCCGGTCACCGTGCAGCGCGATGGCCGCGAGCAGACCGTGCAGGTGGCCACTGCCGCGTGGCATGGGGTGCTGCCCCCGCCGCCGCCTGCACCGCCGCCGCCGCCCCCACGGCGATAGCCGGGACGGCGTCGGCGGCCCTGCCCGCCGGCGCCCTGCTCCGGTACTCTCTGTCCTTCTCCCGGTTCCCTGTCGACGCATGCCTTCGATCCTGATCATTGATGACAACGCCAGCGTCGGCACCGCACTGGAAGTGCTGTTCTCGCTGCACGATATCGACGCACTGCACGCGCTGTCGCCCGAGGCGGGACTGGCGCTGCTGGAGCAACAACCGGTGGACCTGGTGATCCAGGACATGAACTTCACCGAAGACACCACCTCCGGCGAGGAAGGCGAAGCGCTGTTCCAGCAGATCCGCGCCCGCCACCCCGACCTGCCGGTAATCCTGCTGACCGCCTGGACCCACCTCAGCAGCGCGGTGGACCTGGTGCGTGCCGGCGCGGCCGACTACCTGGCCAAGCCGTGGGACGACCGCAAGCTGCTGGTCACGGTGAACAACCTGCTGGAGCTGTCCGAAACGCGCCGCGAGCTGGACCGCCGGCGCGACCGCGAGCAGCGCGACCGCACCGCGCTGGAAGCACGCTACGACCTGCGCGGCGCGGTGGTCGCCGATCCGGCCAGCGAGCGGGTGGTGAACCTGGCCTGCCAGGTGGCACGCTCGGCGCTGCCGGTGTTGATCACCGGTCCCAACGGCGCCGGCAAGGAAAAGATCGCCGAGATCATCCAGGCCAATTCGCTGGTGGCCAAGGGTCCGTTCGTGGCACTCAACTGCGGCGCCATTCCCGCCGAGCTGATCGAAGCCGAACTGTTCGGCAGCGAGGCCGGCGCCTACACCGGCGCCAACAGGGCCCGCGAGGGCAAATTCGAGGCCGCCGATGGCGGCACGCTGTTCCTGGACGAGATCGGCAACCTGTCGCTGGGCGGGCAGATGAAGCTGCTGCGCGTGCTGGAAACCGGGCGCTTCGAGCGCCTGGGCTCCAACCGCGAACGCCAGGTCAAGGTGCGCGTGGTCAGTGCCACCAATGCCGACCTGCCCGCGATGATCCGCGACGGCAGCTTCCGCGAAGACCTGTACTACCGGCTCAATACCGTTGAACTGGCGCTGCCGCCGCTGGCCGAGCGCCCGGGCGACATCCTGCCGCTGGCCGAACGGTTCCTCAGTGGCGACAAGGCGCTCTCCAGTGCGGCCGCCACGGCCCTGCAGCGTCACTCATGGCCGGGCAACGTGCGCGAGCTGCGCAACGTCATCCAGCGCGCCGAACTGCTGGCCCAGGGCACCCGCATCGACGTGGCCGACCTCAACCTGCCGCGGGCGCCGGTCGCGGCCCGCACGACCGCGCCCAGCGCCGATCCGGATCGCAGCCGGATCGAAGCGGCGCTGGCGCACAACCACGGCATCATCGCCCAGGCGGCCGCCGAGTTGGGCCTGAGCCGCCAGGCGCTGTACCGGCGCATGGATCGCCACGGCATCCCGCGCGAATGACACGCCGCTCCTTCACCTTCCGGCTGTTCCTGCGCCTGCTGCCGGTGCTGGCGCTGGCCGCTGCCTTTCCCTGGTACCTGGCGTTCTGGCTGGACCATGGTTGGGCGGTCAGCGTGGTGTCGATCATCGTGCTGCTGTCGGTGATGTGGTTCAGCCTGCGCCGCGCCACCGCGCCGGTGCGTTCGCTGCTGCGTGCGTTGTCGGGCACCACCAGCAGCTACCGCGACGGCGAATACAATTTCTCGGTGTACTGGCCGGGCAACGACGAACTGGGCGACCTGGTACAGGCGCATCGCGAACTCGGCGACGTGCTGCGCGAACAGCGCCAGGGGCTGGTGCAGCGGGAACTGCTGCTGGACACCATGGTGCAGAACACGCCGGTGTCGATGCTGCTGCTGGCCAACGGCGGTGACGGCATCCAGCGCGTGGTGTTCTCCAACCTGGCCGCACGCAAGCTGCTGCACAACGGCTGGAAGCTGGAAGGCCAGCGCATGCAGGACGTGCTGGAAACCATGCCGGTGGAGTTGCGCGATGCGATCGTGCGCGGCGGCGACAGCCTGTTCGCGGTCCGCCAGGACGACAGCGACGATGAAGAAGACGAGCAGGTGTATCACCTGTCGCGGCGCAATTTCCACCTCAACGGCCGCCCGCACGACCTGCTGCTGATCCGCCTGCTCACCGCCGAGCTGCGCCGCCAGGAAGTGCAGACCTGGAAGAAGGTGATCCGGGTGATCAGCCACGAGCTCAACAACTCCCTGGCGCCGATCGCCTCGCTGGCACATTCCGGCGGCGAACTGGTACGGCGTGGCAAGACCGAGCGGCTGGAAGAGGTGTTCGCCACCATCGAGGAGCGTGCGCGCCACCTGGAAGGCTTCATCCGCGGCTATGCGCGTTTTGCCAAGCTGCCGCAGCCGCAGTTGCAGAACGTGCAGTGGATCCAGTTCCTGACCAGCCTGCAGCACCAGATTCCGTTCCGCATGCAGGGCATCGGCGACGACCTGCACAGCCGGGTGGATATCGCCCAGCTCGGCCAGGCGCTGCTGAACCTGCTCAAGAACGCGCATGAAGCCGGCGGCGATGCCGAGCCGCCCAATGATGATGTCGAGGTACGCCTGACCCGCCTGCCGCAGTGGCTGCGCCTGGAAGTACTTGACCGCGGCAAGGGCATGAACGAAGCCGTGCTGCAGAACGCGTTGATGCCGTTCTACTCGACCAAGCGCAACGGCACCGGGTTGGGGCTGGCGCTTACCCGGGAAATCGTGGAAGCGCACGGCGGCCGGATTTCGCTGCAGAATCGCCGCGAAGGCGGGTTGTGCGTGGCGATTTTTTTGCCCGTTTGATCGGGTTGCCGGGCAGAGCCCGGCATTACGGGATCGCTGGGTTGCCGGGCAGAGCCCGGCATTACGGGATCGCTGGGTTGCCGGGCAGAGCCCGGCGCTACGGCGCGCTTAGCGCTTGGTGGGGCGCTTCCAGCCGTCGATGGTTTCCTGGCGGGCGCGCGCCAGGGTCAGTTTGCCGTCGGGGGCGGTGCGGGTGATGACCGAGCCGGCGGCAATGGTGGCGCCTGCGCCGATCACCACCGGGGCCACCAGCGCGCTGTTGGAGCCGATGAAAGCGTTGTCGCCGATGGTGGTCTGCGACTTGTTCACCCCGTCGTAGTTGCAGGTGATGGTGCCCGCACCGATGTTGACCTTGGCCCCGATCACCGCATCGCCCAGGTAGGTGAGGTGGTTGGCCTTGCTGCCCGGCCCCAGCGTGACCTTCTTGGTTTCCACGAAGTTGCCGACATGGCTGCCGGCCGCCAGCACCGTCCCCGGGCGAAGGCGTGCGAACGGCCCGATGTCTGCTGCGCCTTCGCTGACCACGCCGTCGAGGTCGCAGTGCGCCTTGACCACGGTACCCGCGGCCAGCGACACGTCCTTGAGCCGGGTGAACGGCCCGACGCTCACACCGTCGCCGAGTTCGACCCGCCCTTCCAGGATCACGTTGACGTCGATCTGCACATCGCGCCCCACGCTGACCGTGCCGCGGATGTCCAGGCGCGCCGGGTCCAGCACCCGCGCGCCCTGCGTGCACAGCGCCCGCACCGCGCGCAGCTGCCACGCGCGTTCCAGCTGTGCAAGCTGCCACGGGTCGTTGGCACCTTCGGCTTCCTGCGCGTCCTCGACGAACGCCATGTCGGCCGGGGTGTAGTCATGCGCGGCGGCGGCGAAGACATCGGTCAGGTAGTACTCGCCCTGCGCGTTGGCATTGGACAGCTGCGACAACCAGGTGCGCAACGCCGTGGACTCGGCGGTGATGATGCCGGTGTTGATGGTGCGGATGGACAGCTGCTCGTCGCTGGCGTCCTTCTGCTCCACGATCGCCGCGACCCGCCCCTCGGCATTGCGCACGATGCGGCCGTAGCCGGTGGGGTTGGCCACTTCGGCCACCAGCACCGCCAGACGGCCCGGCTGCGCCAGCAGGTGGCGCAGGGTATCGGTGCGGATCATCGGCACGTCGCCATACAGCACCAGCACGGTGGCCGCGTCGGGCACGTTCGGCATGGCCTGCTGCACGGCGTGGCCGGTGCCCAGCTGTTCGCGTTGTTCGGCCCAGAGCAGGTCGGTCTGGCTGGCGAATGCCGCGCGCACCGCATCGCCACCATGGCCGTACACGACATGGATGGCGGCGGGCTGCAGTTCGCGGGCGGCGTCGATCACATGGGCCAGCATCGGGCGGCCGGCAATCGGCTGCAGCACCTTGGGCAGGTCGGATTTCATGCGCTTGCCAGCGCCGGCGGCGAGGATGATGACGTGCAGGGCTTGGGTCATGGGGCAGCGTGTGTGGGCGGTAGTGGCTGCGATTCTAGAACGCAGACGGTTAACATGCTGCGTTTCCGCACTGGTATCGCGTTCCCGTGAGCCTGATCCGCCAAGGCACCCGCTTCATCCTCATCGGCCTGGTGCAGCTTGTGGTGGACTGGGCGGTGTTCGTCGCTGCCACGGCACTTGGCGTGCCGACCGTGCCGGCCAACGTGCTGGGCCGGGTGTGCGGGATGCTGCTGGGGTTCTGGCTCAACGGGCGCTATACCTTTGCCGCCGAAGGCGACCACCGCCTCGGCTGGGCGCGCTTCGCACGGTTCCTGGCGCTGTGGCTGCTGTTGACCGTGGTCAGTACGCTGCTGGTGAGTACGACAGCGCAGCAGCTTGGCCTGGCCTATGCCTGGCTGGCCAAGCCGATCGTCGAAGGCGGCCTGGCCGCCGTGTCCTTCCTGCTGATGCGGCGCTTCGTCTATCGCTGAGCGGCCGGCACAGGAACCGGGCACCGGTGCGGTGCCCGGCCGGGATCAGCTTATTCGCACTTCAGTGCGCTGGCCACCTGGGCGAACTGGTCGTTGGCCTGTTTGCAGCCGGTCTCCAGCGCGGTCTTGTCCTGCATGGTGGCCCACTGGGCCTTGGCCTGGTCCACGCCCTGCTGGAAGGCGGCGGCCGTCTGCGGGTTGGACTTGTCGAAACAGGCCTTGGCGCGGGTCAGGTAGGCCTCACAGGCCTGCGGCAGGCCCGCGCCGATGCCGGCAGCGGCCGCCGGCGCAGCGGTGGTCGGTGCAGCCGCCGCCGGGGTCGAGGTGGCGGATGCGGCAGTGTCGTCCTTCTTGCCACACGCCACCAGGCCGGTGAGGGCCACCGCGAGAATCAATGCGTTCTTGAACATGGTCATTCCTTGATTGAACGGTCAGGGGTTTCGGATGCCTGCATGACAGTCTCCAGCCGCGCACGTCCGGGTGCATGTCGGGCAGGTGCACTTCTAGCATCAATGCCCGGCGGCGTCATTCTGCGCCGCACCGGGGGCGCCTGCGGTTGGCACCCCATCGTGCGGGCAGAAGCCCAGCGTGGCCCGCACCAGGGCGATGCGCGCGGCTTCGTCCAGCGGCGAGGTCTGCGTGCCCTGCAGGGCGATGGCCCGCGCCAGCTGACGCGGGCAGTCCGGGGCGGCCCGCACATCGTCCAACTGCGCCCAGCGCGAGAGCAAGTGCGCATCGAGGGTATCGATGCGTTCGCGGATGGCGTCCAGCGATGGCGGTGGCGAGGGTGTCCTGCCGACCAGGAAACGCTGAAGATCACCGTGCTGCAGCAACTTGTTGGCCTCGATCAGTTGACGGTAGGTGTGCACCACCGCATCCGGGTCCAGTCCCCGCTCCACGGCGCGGTCGCGCTTTTCGGCGAGCACGGCGGCCTCGCGCTGCGGGTCTTCGATCGGGCGTCCGGCAACAAACTTGTAGGCCGCCACGTCGTGGGCAATTGCATTGCGCGCCGCCACCAGTCGTACCCACACGCCCAAGCTGTCCAAAGGCGCGAGAGCGGATACGCGGGCAGGCAGCATCAGGCTGCAAATGAACGCAATGACAAAGAGGGCGCGTGCAGGATTCATCATCAGGACTCGGGCAACGGATGCCGCCGATTCTGCCCGCCCTGCCCGCGCGGGGATGCCGGGTCGATCACAGTCCAGACCATCCCCGTGCAGGGTGGTCCAGATACGACAACGCCGGCACAAGGCCGGCGCGGTCGAACAACAGCAGGCGGGCTGCTCAGTGCTTGAGCGTCTTGCGCAGGCGCTCCAGCGCCTGCAGCTGGACCACCGCTTCGGCCAGCTTCTGCTGGGCTTCGGCGACGTCCATGGCTTCGCCACGGTTGGCCAGCACGCGTTCGGCTTCTTCCTTGGCCTTGCGCACCGACGCTTCGTCGATGTCCTGGGCACGGATCGCGGTGTCGGCCAGCACGGTCACCACCTGCGGCTGCACCTCGAGGATGCCGCCGGAAATGGCGAAGTCGAGCTGCTCGCCGTTCGGCGTGGTCACCACCACCTTGCCCGGCTTCAGGCGGGTGATCAGCGGGGCATGCTTGGGCGCGATGCCCAGCTCGCCCAGCTCGCCGGTGGCCACGACCAGGGTCGCTTCACCACGGAAGATTTCCTGCTCGGCGCTGACGATGTCGCAACGGATGGTGCTCATGTAACTCTCTTCGCTAGGGGGCGGGTGTGACCCACCGCAGGGATTCCGCAGCGGTGGGCAGATGCCCACCCCGTGTCACGGTCGGGACGGGCGTGTGCCCGTCCCCGCCGCATCAGGCCTTCTCGGCCATCTTCTTGGCCTTCTCGACCGCTTCTTCGATGCTGCCGACCATGTAGAACGCCTGCTCCGGCAGGTGATCGTACTCGCCATCGACGATGGCCTTGAAGCCACGGATGGTGTCCTTCAGGGTCACGTACTTGCCCGGCGAGCCGGTGAACACTTCGGCCACGTGGAACGGCTGGCTGAAGAAGCGCTCGATCTTGCGGGCGCGGGTCACGGCCTGCTTGTCTTCTTCGGACAGTTCGTCCATGCCCAGGATGGCGATGATGTCCTTCAGTTCCTTGTACTTCTGCAAGGTCTGCTGGACGCGCTGGGCGGTGTCGTAATGTTCGTTGCCGATGACCAGCGGGTCCATCTGGCGGCTGGTCGAATCCAGCGGATCCACGGCCGGGTAGATACCCAGCGAGGCGATCGAACGCGACAGGGTCACGGTCGAATCCAGGTGGGCGAAGGTGGTGGCCGGCGACGGATCGGTCAAGTCATCGGCGGGCACGTACACGGCCTGGATCGAGGTGATCGAGCCATTCTTGGTCGAGGTGATGCGCTCCTGCAGGACGCCCATTTCTTCGGCCAGGGTCGGCTGGTAACCCACCGCCGACGGCATACGACCCAGCAGTGCCGACACTTCGGTACCGGCCAGGGTGTAGCGGTAGATGTTGTCGACGAACAGCAGCACGTCCTTGCCCTTGCCGTTTTCGTCCTTCTCGTCGCGGAAGTACTCGGCCATGGTCAGGCCGGTCAGCGCGACGCGCAGGCGGTTGCCCGGCGGCTCGTTCATCTGGCCGTACACCATCGCGACCTTGTCCAGGACGTTGGAGTCCTTCATCTCGTGGTAGAAGTCGTTGCCCTCACGGGTACGCTCACCCACGCCGGCGAACACGGACAGACCGCTGTGCGCCTTGGCGATGTTGTTGATCAGTTCCATCATGTTGACGGTCTTGCCGACGCCGGCGCCGCCGAACAGGCCGACCTTGCCGCCCTTGGCGAACGGGCACATCAGGTCGATGACCTTGATGCCGGTTTCCAGCAGCTCGGTGGCCGGGGACTGGTCTTCGTACGACGGCGCGTCACGGTGGATTTCCCACGTGTCGCTGGCGGTCACCGGACCGGCTTCGTCGATCGGACGGCCCAGCACGTCCATGATGCGGCCCAGGGTGCCTGCACCGACCGGCACCGAGATGGCGCGTTCGGTGTTGGTGGCCACCAGGTTGCGCTTCAGGCCGTCGGTGGAGCCCAGCGCGATGCAACGGACCACGCCGTCGCCCAGCTGCTGCTGCACTTCCAGCGTGATTTCGGTGTTGTCCACCTTCAGCGCGTGGTACACCTTCGGCACCGACTCGCGGGGGAATTCGACGTCGACGACGGCGCCGATGATCTGAACGATCTTGCCCTGACTCATTGCTGCAATCCTCTAATGTGTGCTTTGACTGTGCGCGTCAGACTGCTGCCGCGCCGCCGACGATTTCGGAAATTTCCTGGGTGATCGCTGCCTGGCGGGCCTTGTTGTAGACCAGCTGCAGGGTTCCGATCAGCTTGTTCGCGTTGTCGCTTGCCGACTTCATCGCGACCATGCGGGCTGCATGCTCGGACGCGACGTTTTCCAGAACCGCCTGGTACACCAGCGACTCGACGTAACGCGTCATCACGTGCTCCAGCACGGTCGCGGCGTCGGGTTCGTACAGGTAGTCCCAGTCGTGGTGCGCGACCTGCTTCTCAGCGGCCGGCAACGGCAGCAGCTGGTCGAAGCTGGCCTTCTGCGTCATCGTGTTGATGAAGCGGTTGTAGACCAGGTACACGCGGTCGACCTTGCCTTCGGTGAAGGCATCGAGCATGACCTTGATCACGCCGATCAGCTGTTCCAGGTGCGGCACATCGCCCATGTGGGTGACGCTGCCGACCATGTTGACCTTGATGCGGCGGAAGAAGGTCGAGGCCTTCTGGCCCACCGTCACCACGTCGATCTCGGCACCCTTGTCCTGGTACTGGCGGACTTCGCCCAGCATCTTGCGGAACAGGTTGTTGTTCAGGCCGCCGGCCAGGCCGCGGTCGGAGGAGATCACGATGTAACCGACCCGCTTGACCTCGTCGCGCTGGACCAGGAACGGATGCTGGTAATCGGTGCTGGCCTGGGCCAGGTGACCGATCACCTGCTTCATCGCCTGCGCATACGGACGCGACGTCTTCATCCGCTCCTGCGCCTTGCGGATTTTGGAGGCCGAGACCATTTCGAGCGCGCGCGTCACCTTGCGGGTGTTCTGCACGCTCTTGATCTTGGTTTTGATTTCGCGTCCGCTTGCCATCTCTTCTTCCCGTATAGCGGGGCTCTGCCCCGCTGCCATTCAACGGTGAAGCGAGGCCGTCAGGCCCCGCCACACATGCGGCTTACCAGCTGCCGGTGGTCTTGAACTCGGCGATGCCCTTCTTGAAGGCCGCTTCGATGTCGTTGTCCCAACCGCCGGTGGCGTTGATCTTGCTGATCAGCTCGCCCTGGGTGTTGGCGAAGTGGGCGTGCAGGCCCTCTTCCAGCGCCAGCAGCTTGTTGACCGGCACGTCGTCGAGGTAACCCTCGTTGACGGCGTAGATGGTCAGCGCCTGGTTGGCGATCGACATCGGGGCGTACTGCTTCTGCTTCATCAGCTCGGTGACACGCTGACCGCGCTCAAGCTGCTTGCGGGTGGCTTCGTCCAGGTCCGAGGCGAACTGCGCGAACGCAGCCAGCTCGCGGTACTGGGCCAGCGAGATACGGATGCCGCCGGACAGCTTCTTGATGATCTTGGTCTGGGCCGCACCACCGACGCGCGACACCGAGATACCGGCGTTCACGGCCGGGCGGATGCCCGAGTTGAACAGATCGGTTTCCAGGAAGATCTGGCCGTCGGTGATCGAGATCACGTTGGTCGGCACGAAGGCCGAGACGTCACCGGCCTGGGTTTCGATGATCGGCAGCGCGGTGAGCGAGCCGGTCTTGCCCTTGACGGCGCCGTTGGTGAACTTCTCCACGTACTCTTCGGACACGCGGGCAGCGCGCTCGAGCAGGCGGGAGTGCAGGTAGAACACGTCACCCGGGTAGGCTTCGCGGCCCGGCGGACGCTTCAGCAGCAGCGAGATCTGGCGGTAAGCCACGGCCTGCTTGGACAGATCGTCGTACACGATCAGCGCGTCTTCGCCGCGGTCCATGAAGTACTCACCCATGGTGCAGCCCGAGTAGGCGCTGATGTACTGCATCGCGGCCGATTCGGACGCGGTCGCAGCCACCACCACGGTGTGCGCCAGGGCGCCGTTCTCTTCAAGCTTGCGCACGATGTTGGCCACGGTCGAGGCCTTCTGGCCGATCGCGACGTACACGCACTTGATGCCGGTGCTCTTCTGGTTGATCACCGCATCGATGGCCAGGGCGGTCTTGCCGGTCTGGCGGTCACCGATGACCAGCTCGCGCTGGCCGCGGCCGATCGGAATCATGGAGTCGACCGACTTGTAACCGGTCTGCACCGGCTGGTCGACCGACTTGCGCCAGATCACGCCCGGGGCAACGCGCTCCACCGGCGCGGTGGCCTGTGCAGCGATCGGGCCCTTGCCGTCGATCGGCTCGCCCAGCGCGTTGACCACGCGGCCGAGCATTTCCGGACCCACCGGCACTTCCAGGATGCGACCGGTGGTCTTGGCGACGTCGCCTTCGCGCAGGTGCTCATAGCCACCCAGGACCACGGCGCCGACCGAGTCGCGCTCCAGGTTCAGGGCCAGGGCGAAGGTGTTGTTCGGCAGTTCGATCATTTCGCCCTGCATCACGTCGGCCAGACCGAAGATGCGCACGATGCCGTCGGACACGCTGGTCACGGTGCCTTCGTTGCGCGATTCCGCGGCCAGCTTGACCTTCTCGATGCGGTTCTTGATCAGTTCGCTGATTTCGGAGGGGTTGAGCGTGGTTGCCATCGTCAAGTCCTAGTGCCGGCGATCACGCCGGACGTTAAATGAATTCAGTTAGCGAGCGCGGTCTGCAGGCGCGACAGCTTGCCCTTGAGCGAGCCATCGATGACCACGTCGCCGGCGTCGATGACGGCACCGCCGATCAACGAAGCATCGACTGCGGTCGAGACGTCCACTTCACGGCCGAAGCGCTTGCGCAGCGCGGCCTTGATGGCGTCCAGTTCAGCGGCGGACAGTTCCGTGGCCGAGGTCACGGTGGCCTTGACCACGTGTTCGGCGTCGGCGCGCAGCTGGTCGTACATGCCGGCGATTTCCGGCAGCAGCGGCAGACGGTGCGCTTCGGCCAGGATGGCCAGGAAGCGACCGAAGGTCTCGCTGGACGATTCCGGCACCAGCAACGCGACGGCATCGCCGCGGTCCAGTTCCGGGTTCGACAGCAAGGCCGCCACGCGTGGGTCGGCGGCTACATGGGCGGAGAACGCAAGCGCGTCCGACCACGGCGCGAACGTGCCTTCGTCGCGCGCGGTCGCGAACGCGGCGCGGGCATACGGGCGTGCAAGCGTGAGGGCCTGGCTCATCGATCAGATCTCCGATGCCAGCTCGTCGAGCAGCGCCTTGTGGGCGTTGGCGTCGATTTCGCGCTTGAGCAGCTTTTCGGCACCGCTCACGGCCAGGGCGGACACCTGCTTGCGCAGATCTTCACGGGCACGGTTGGCGGCAGCCTCGATTTCAGCGTGGGCCAGGTCTTTCTGGCGGTTCGCTTCGGCGATGGCTTCATTCTTGGCGGCTTCAACGATCTGGTTGGCGCGCGCGTGGGCCTGGTCGATGATCTCGTTGGCCTTGCCGCGTGCATCCTTCAGTGCTTCGTTGACCTTTTCCTGCGCCTGGGCCAGATCCTTCTGGCTGCGGTCGGCAGCGGCGAGGCCTTCAGCGATCTTCTGCTGGCGCTCTTCGATGGCATTCATCAACGGCGGCCAGATCTTGGTCGCGATGATCCAGATCAGACCGGCGAACGCCAGTGCCTGGGCAACGAGGGTAAAACCGATTTCCATGGGGTTCGCTCAATCTGGGGTGATGGGGTGGTTGCGCCGCCCGAGGCGGCGCAGCCTTTCCTTCATCCGCGATCAGGCGCACGCGGCGCCTGATCGTTTCGCTTTCGCTGGATCAGCCTGCAACAGCCGGCAGACGGGCAACGAACTCGCCGATGGTCGGGTTGGCGAAGGCCAGCAGCAGGCCGACGGCGACCGAGATGATGAACGCGGCGTCGATCAGGCCGGCGGTGATGAACATGCGGACCTGCAGGACCGGAATCAGTTCCGGCTGGCGGGCAGCCGATTCCAGGAACTTACCGGACATGATGGCCAGACCGAGACCGGCACCCAGCGCGGCCAGGCCGATCATGATGCCGACGGCGAGGACGGTGGAGCTCTGGACTTGGGCGAGGTTGGTCAGGACGGCGAGGTACATGGTTTTCTCCTGGAACTTTGAATAGCTAAGGGTTTAGAAACAAACGGATGAAGGGTGAAACGGAAACTCAGTGAGCGTCTTCCGACAGGCTCAGGTACACGATGGACAACATCATGAAGATGAAGGCCTGCAGCGGAATCACCAGCAGATGGAACAGCATCCAGCCCAGGCCGAATGCACCGCCTGCGATGGCGCCGGCGATACCCGCGCTGCCCAGCACCCAGATCAGCAGGAAGACGATTTCGCCGCCGAACATGTTGCCGAACAGTCGCATCGCCAGCGAGATCGGCTTGCTGAGCCACTCGACGATGTTGAGGATCAGGTTGAACGGCATCATCCACTTGCCGAACGGTGCGGTCAGGAATTCCTTGGTGAAGCCACCAATGCCCTTGGCACGCAACGCGAAGAACAGCATCAGGAAGAACACGCTGATCGACATGCCCAGGGTGGCATTGACGTCGGCGGTGGGGACCGGCTTCCAGTACGGCACGCCGAGGGCTTCCAGCGGCATGGCGATGAAGTCGGCCGGGATCATCTTGATGAGGTTCATCAGGAGGATCCAGAAGAAGATCGTGATGGCGATCGGGGTCACCAGCTTGCTGGTGCCGTGGTAGGTGTCCTTGGCCTGGCGGTCAACGAACTCCAGGCAGATCTCCACGAACGCCTGCCACTTGCCCGGCACGCCGGCGGTGGCCTTGCGGGTTGCCATCCAGAAGCCGAACACCATCAACAGGCCCATCAGGACCGAAGTCACGATGGTGTCGACGTGGATCGCCCAGAAACCACCTTCCTGCATATGGAACGTCAGGTTGTGCAGGTGATGTTGGATGTAGGAGGTGGGTGTCAGCGCCTCGCCTGCCATGTGTCCGGAACCTTGAGTTAAATAAAGAGGATCAGCGCCTGGCCAGAGCCAGGACCTGGAACATCAACCCGACGGCGATACCGGCCAGCAGCGCCAATGCAGGCAGCTTGAAGACCAGGAACCCCACCATCAGGACACCGAAAACGAGTACCCACTTTGCCACCACGGCCAGGATCAGGCGGGTCATCGCCGATCCAGCCGCCTGCACCCCGCCACCCAGCGCCATGCGCGCCGCGACCCAGCCACCGGCCGACACCGCCACACCCGATGCCAGCGCCCCCAGGGCGTACATCGTCCCTGCCAGCAGCAGGAAGGCCAGAGCCAGGACAGCCACTGCAGCCAGCGGGTAAACCGCTGCGCGCAGCATCAGTCGCCGACCCGAATCAACGGAGTTCAGCACACGTATGTCCTGCAAGATCTTGAGTAGAAAGGCCGAGGTCGCAAGCAAGCGCCTCGTCGAGCCGCCAAATTATAGCAACGGGACAATTTGCGAGACAACCGCCCCCTGTTCATCCCGGATGGCCGCAAGTTGCTGCATCGCCACAGATTTTGCGTTCCACCGGCGGGCTAATCCCGGCCTGACTGGCTCTACGCCTGTTGCGACGCACCAATTGAACTTTGGTCGCAGGGTCCGGTCTGACCCATCGACCTGCACATTTCGATCCTCGTCGACGCCCTTGTCGCAGGTCTGGCACCCCAAAGTGGCCCCGAACTCTCTCCGGGGCCACTTTTTTTCCGGCCTTGGCGCAGTCGCAGGCGCCGGTGGGGCCGAACGGCGGTCTCCTGAACGCGCTCCGGGGCGCGTTACGGCCATCCATGTGACCGACGGCACGGCCCGGTGCATGAACGGTACACACTGCGTCCACCATACGTTCACGAATGGTGGACGCGACGCTGGGCAGAGTGATTCCACATCAATGAATCACTGCAAGGACACACACCGATGCGCCTGATGCTCCCCCTGCTCGCCCTGCCGCTGGCCATGGCGGCACTGACCCACGCCAACACCGCCAGCGCCGCTGAAGGTGACGATCGCTTTGCCCTGCGCCTGGGCGCGATGAACATCGATTCGGACAACACCATCCGCGGCAACACCACCGTTGCCGGCCAGGACGTGGGCTTCTCCGAGGACTTCAAGCTGGGCGGCAAGGAGTGGGAGCCGCGCATCGACGGCATGTTCCGCATCAGCAACCGCCAGCGCCTGCTCTTCAACTACTTCAAGTACGACAAGGACCGCCGCGAGACGCTGGGCCAGGACATCTCGTACGGCGGCGTGACGGTGCCGGCCGACAGCTTCGTCAAGGGCGAGCTGAAGTATCAGGTGGCCAGCCTGGTGTACGACTACTCCGTAGTGGACACCGACACCTTCGACCTCGGCCTGCAGCTGGGTGCCGAGTACGCCAAGGTCAGCACCAAGGCCTATGCCGACGTGGGTGACCTCTACCAGGGCCGCTTCCTCGACGAGAAGGCCGACGGCGTGGCCCCGGTCGTGGGCGCCCGCATGAGCTTCACCCCGTCGGAAAAGTGGCTGATCACGCTTCAGGGCCAGTACCTCAACACCAGCTGGGGCAACTTCGACGACTACAAGGGCGACCTCACCCGCGCCAATGCGATCGTCGATTACCGCCTGACCAAGAACTTCGGCGTGTTCGCCGGCTACGACTGGTTCAAGCTGGACGTGGACCAGAAGGGCAGCGACGGCACCATCGGCCTGAAGCAGGAATTCAAGGGCCCGGTGGCCGGCATCAGCGTCACCTTCTAAGCAACCGCAACACCTCTCTCCGAGCGCGGCAACAGGGCAACCTGTTGTCGCGTTTTTTGTTTGTGTCGACGTCAGCAAGGAACAGCCGGTTGATCGAGCTCTGGAGGAATGCCGACTGCTGTTGGAGCGCAGAGGTGACGCTGTTTTGTTTCAACAGGCCGAGCCCGTTCGTGGCCGGCAGGTCTTTCGCAAAGTAAAGGATGAGGTGACGGCCGCAGGCCGCCGCCGGGGGACATTTGCAGAAAGGCCTGCCGGCCACGAACGGGCCCATCCGATCGCGACCACCCCAGGCGAAGACACCGCCCCGCTCCGCCCCGCCCCACGCAACAACAAAAAACCCCGGCGTTTGCCGGGGTTTCTGTTGAACCGGAGTCTCGACCAACAGTCGTGACCTACCGCTTCTTGGGCATGTACAGATCGGTGATGGTGCCGTCGTAGATTTCCGCGGCCATCGCCACCGATTCGCTCAACGTCGGATGCGCGTGGATCGTGTGGCCGATGTCCTCGGCCTCCGCGCCCATCTCGATCGCCAGCCCGATCTCGGCCAGCAGATCGCCCGCGTGCACGCCCACGATCGCGCCACCGATGATGCGGTGCGTCTCCTCATCGAAGATCAGCTTGGTGAAGCCCTCGGTACGACCGATACCGATCGCACGGCCACTGGCCGCCCACGGGAACTTCGCCACGCCCACCTTCAGACCCTTGGCCTTCGCCTCGGTCTCGGTCACGCCCACCCAGGCGATTTCCGGGTTCGTGTAGGCCACCGACGGAATCACCCGCGCCACCCACTCCTTCTTCTCGCCCGAGGCCACTTCCGCAGCCAGCTTGCCCTCGTGCGTCGCCTTGTGGGCCAGCATCGGATTACCCACGATATCGCCGATGGCGAAAATGTGCGGCACGTTCGTGCGCATCTGCCGGTCCACCGGAATGAAGCCACGCTCGGTCACCTGCACCCCGGCCTTCTCGGCACCGATCTTCGTGCCGTTCGGCGAACGACCCACGGCCACCAGCACGCGGTCGAACGTACCCTGCGCCAGCGCAGGCGTCTCGCCCTCGGCGGCAGCCTCGAACGTCACCGTGATGCCCTTCGCATCGGCGCTAACGCCCGACGCCTTGGTCTTCAGATGGACCTCGACGCCCTGCTTCTTCAGACGGTCGGCCAGCGGCTTCACCAGGTCCTTGTCGGCGCCCGGCATCAGCTGGTCCATGAACTCCACCACCGTGACCTTGCTGCCCAGGGCCGCGTACACCGTCGCCATTTCCAGACCGATGATGCCGCCGCCCACCACCAGCAGCGAACCCGGCACGTCGGCCAGCTCCAGTGCATCGGTGGAATCCATCACGCGCTTGTCGTCCCACGGGAAGTTCGGCAGCTTCACCGCCTGCGAACCGGCGGCGATGATGCACTGCTCGAAACGCAGCAGTTGGGTCTTGCCGTCGTCGCCGACGATCTCCAGCTCGTTGGCCGACACGAACGTGGCCAGGCCCTGCACCGTGCGCACCTTGCGCTGCTTGGCCATGCCGGCCAGGCCCTTGGTCAGCTGGGTGACCACCTTTTCCTTGTAGCCGCGCAGCTTGTCCAGGGTGATCGTGGGGGCGCCGAACTCGACGCCGAAATCACCGGCGTGGGCCACTTCATCGATCACCGCGGCAGCATGCAGCAGCGCCTTGGACGGAATGCAGCCCACGTTGAGGCAGACGCCGCCGAGGCTGGCGTAGCGCTCGATGAGCACCGTGTCCACGCCCAGATCGGCCGAGCGGAACGCGGCGGTGTAGCCGCCCGGACCGGCGCCCAGCACCACCATCTTGCATTCGATGTCGGCCGGCTTGCCCGACGACAGCGCCGGCTGCGGCGCGGCCGGTTCGGCCGGGGCGCGGTGCGACGGCGTCACCGGCGGCTTGCTGGCCGGCGCGGCCTCGGCCTTGGGTGCCTCGGCCTTGGGTGCCTCGGCCTTGGCCGGTGCAGCCGGTGCGGCGGCCTCGCCTTCGGCCTCCAGCAGCAGCACCACGTCGCCTTCGGACAGGTTGTCGCCGAGCTTGACCTTGATTTCCTTGACCACGCCGGCGGCCGACGACGGCACTTCCAGCGTTGCCTTGTCCGACTCCAGCGTGACCAGACCCTGGTCCTTCTTCACCGTGTCGCCCACGGCAACCAGCAGTTCGATCACCGGCACACCGCTGTAATCGCCGATGTCGGGAACCTTGATTTCAATTGCGGCCATTGTTGTTCTCCTGGTACTCAGCCGGCGGTGCCGGCGAGCAGTTGCTGCAGTTCGTCGAGCGACTCGTCCAGATCTTTCCAGCGACGGTCGAGCTTCTTTTCCTTGGTGTCGCTGGCTTCGATCAGCAGCGCCACCTGTTTCATCATCAGCTTGCCGGTACCGCATTCCGGGCGCGGGCCGCTGAAGCGCTGCCCGTCCACCTGGAACGACAGCACCTCGCCCTCCAGCACCGCGGCCTTGCGGTCGGCCGGCACCGCCGCGTCCAGCGCGGCCTGCCAGCTGCGCACCAGGCGCTGCGCCAGCGCGGCCGGGATGCTGACCTGGTACTGGTCCGGCTCCTGGTCCACGCGCAGTTCAAGACCGCCCTGGCGGGCGCTGTTGTTCCAGTTGTAGACCCGCTTGTCGGCGCGGCTGTAACGCAGCGTCCATTCCTGTTCCTGGGTGCCCGGCAGCAGCGCCACGCCGGTTTCAACCCCGCTCTTGGGCAGGGTCACCAGCGACAACGCCGGCTGCGCCTTGCCTTCAAACAGGGTTTCCACGGCCTGGCCATAGTTGCCCACCGCCGGCGGCCAGCCGCGGCCGAGGCCGGAGCTGCAGTCCGCCGCGAGCGCCTGCGCTGCCGGCAACATGCCCAGCAGCACAGCCGCGTAGAGCCGGGCGCTGCCCGGCTGCACACGGTTCCTGCCCGGCTGCAACGCCAGGCCTTGCCTCACAGCAGCACGCGCCGCATGTCGGCCAGCACCTGCGACAGGTAGGTGGTGAAGCGGGCGGCCAGGGCACCGTCGATCACGCGGTGGTCGTAGCTCAGCGACAGCGGCAGCATCAGCTTCGGAGCGAATTCCTTGCCGTTCCAGACCGGCTGGATCGACGACTTGGACACGCCCAGGATGGCCACTTCCGGTGCATTCACGATGGGGGTGAAGGCGGTGCCGCCGATCCCGCCCAGCGAGCTGATCGAGAAGCAGCCGCCGCTCATGTCGGCCGGGCCCAGCTTGCCGTCGCGCGCCTTCTTGGCCAGCTCACCCGATTCCTGCGCGATCTGCACCACGCCCTTCTTGTCCACGTCGCGGATCACCGGCACGACCAGGCCGCTCGGCGTATCGGCGGCGAAACCGATGTTGAAGTACTTCTTCAGGGTCAGGTTCTCGCCGCTGGCATCCAGCGAGGCGTTGAACTCGGGGAACTTCTTCAGCGCCGCAGCGCTGGCCTTGACCAGGAAGGCGAGCATGGTCAGCTTGATGCCGGCCTTCTCGTTTTCCTTGTTCAGGGCCACGCGCAGGGCTTCCAGTTCGGTGATGTCGGCCTGCTCGAACTGGGTGACGTGCGGAATCATGGCCCAGTTGCGGGCCAGGTTGGCGCCGGAGATCTTCTTGATCCGCGACAGCGGCTGGACCTCGACCTCACCGAACTTGCTGAAGTCCACCTTCGGCCACGGCAGCAGGTTCAGGCCACCACCGGCCGCCACGGTGCCGCCGCTGGCAGCGATGCCGCCGGTCAGCGCGGACTTGACGAACTTCTGCACGTCGCCCTTGGTGATGCGGCCACCCTTCTCGGTGCCGCTCAGCTGGTTCAGGTCCACGCCCAGTTCGCGGGCGAACACGCGCACCGCCGGGGAGGCATAGGGCACCTTCTGCGGCAGCACGCTGTCGGCGTTGAACTGCACCGGCGGGCTGCTCGGCGCACCGGCCGACGGGGCTGCAGCGGCCGGGGCCGGCTGGGTCGGCTTGGCGGCGGCCTGCTCGATCTCGCGGGCGGCCAGCTTGTCCGGCTGCGCCGGGGCGGCGACCGGCTCGACCTTGGTCGCGGTTTCAGCGGCTTCGGTCTTGGCGGCGGCAGCCGGGGCAGCGGCGGCGGCCGGCTTGGCCTCGCCTTCGGCCACTTCAATCAGCGCCACGACCTTGCCCTCGGACAGGTTGTCGCCGATCTTGACCTTGATCTCCTTGACCACGCCCGCCACCGAGGACGGCACTTCCATCGTGGCCTTGTCCGATTCCAGCGTGACCAGGCCCTGGTCCTTCTTGACGGTGTCACCAACGGCGACCAGCACCTCGATTACCGGGATATCGCTGTAGTCACCGATATCGGGGACAAGTGCTTCCTTGATTTCGGCCATGGGGATAACTCCGGCAATCTGGTGTAGGGAATCGCCTATTGTAGGGCAGGAGGCGGCAGCGCCAACCGGCTGGACGATTTTTTGCTGACCCTGTCCCGGGACAAGCTGTTGCAGCGGCCTGCCTTGGCGGGCTTGTGCTTGGTACAGCACGAAGCAGGATTTTCCAGTCGGTACCGTATTGTCCGGCCCGAGCCAGGCGCTCACCCCTGCAACGCGTCCGCCAGCGGCTGCCAGGCCGCCTGAAGCCGGGGCAACGACCAGGCCGCATTGGCCGGGCTGGTGGACGGCAGCGACCAGACCGCCGGCGCGCCCCCGGTGGTCGGCAACGCCGGTGCGATGCGGGCCATGAAGAGCTGGTAGGCGGTGCCACCGTTGCAGGCGATGGCGCGCAGCCCGGGTAACCCGGCGATCAGTGCGGGCAGCGCATTGGGCACGTCACTGCCGCGCACGATCGACGCATCCAGGCTGCCCCGTCGCTCGCAGCGCCCGATGACATCCCACAGACCCACACCTGCGGCATTCAAGGCGGCGATGCGCGCGGGGTAGGCAAGCGTTGCCTCCACGCCGCACAAGTGCTGCATCAACGGCCAGAACCGATTGCGCGGATGCGCGTAGTACTGCGCGGCCTGCAGTGACGCCACGCCGGGCATCGAGCCCAGCACCAGCACGCGGCACTGCGGCGATACCTGCGCGGGGAAGCCGATGCACGTGGTTGCTTCCATCACATCTCCAACAGGTGCATGAACATCATCGCCGGCCTCATTGCCCGCGAATGCAAGGATTTTCCGCTGTTCGCTGAACGGAACAAACTAAAATTTAACGCGCGTCGGATTCGATTCATGTTGTGGGGACTACGTTTGCCTCGCCCCGGAAGCAACGGGGTCAAGAACAAAAAAATACCTGAGGAGATTCCCCCATGCGCTCCATCCGCACCCTGACCCTGGCAACCCTGACCGCACTGGCCTTTGCACCGGCCGCATTCGCGCAGGACACCACCACCACCGACGACACCGCCTCGGGCAAGCATTTTGCCGTGGTCGGCGGCGTGTCGCTGCTGCAGCCCAAGAACGATCCCATCGACGGCGTGCGCAAGGTAGACGGTGGCCCGGCCCCGACGGTCAGCTTCAGCTACTACATCAACGACAACTGGGCCGTGGAACTGTGGGGCGCAGCCGACAAGTTCGACCACCGCGTGCGCGGCACCAACGGTGCGCGCCTGGGCACGGTTGAGCAGCAGCCGATCGCGCTGAGCGGCCAGTACCACTTCGGCCAGGCCGACAACGTGTTCCGTCCGTTCGTGGGCGTCGGTTACTACGAGTCCAACTTCAGCAATGAAGACCTCGCCAGCGACGTCGGTCACATCGGGCTGGAAACCGCCAAGGGCGCCATCGGCACCGTGGGCGTGGACATGAACATCAACAGCACCTGGTTCGCCCGTGCCGATGCCCGCTACATGCATTCGCGCCCGGAACTGACCGTCAACGGTGACAAGACCGGCGACAAGGCCAAGCTGGATCCGTGGACCGTGGGCTTCGGCATCGGTGCCCGCTTCTAAGCACCTGCCAGCCAACACGCAGTAACGCAACGGGCCCCTCGCGGGCCCGTTGTTGTTTCAGCCGCACGGCCGTCCTTTCATTCCGCCTTGCCCCACGCGCGGCAATACTGGCCCGGACGCGAAACGGGGAGCGTGCATGGGCGACACCGGAACCGGACAGGACCTGCTCGACGTGCTGGTGGTGGGGGGCGGCATCAACGGCGCCGGCATCGCCCGCGACGCGGCCGGGCGCGGCTGGTCGGTGTGCCTGTGCGAACAGGACGACCTGGCCTCACATACCTCCAGTGCCAGCACCAAGCTGATCCACGGCGGCCTGCGCTACCTGCAGTACGGCGAGTTCGGACTGGTCCGCAAGGCGCTGCGCGAGCGCAGCGTGTTGCAGCGGCTGGCCCCGCACCTGGTGGTCCCTACCCGCTTCGTACTTCCGCATGCCGCGCACCTGCGGCCGGGCTGGATGCTGCACGCCGGGCTGTGGCTGTACGACCACCTGGGCCACGCCGGCAGCGCGTTCCCGCGCTCGCGGCGGCTGGACCTGCGCAGTGACCCACGCGGTGCGGTGCTGCAGCCGGGCTTCCGCACGGGCTTCACCTATTCCGATGCCCGCGTGGATGATGCGCGGCTGGTCCTGCTCAACGCACTGGACGCGCACGAACGCGGCGCGCGGATCCACGTGCGCACCCGCTGCGAACAGCTGATCCGCCACCGCGACCACTGGTGGGCGGTACTGCGCCACGCCGATGGCAGCGTACAGCGCCTGCGGACACGCGCCGTGGTCAACGCCACCGGGCCGTGGGCCGGCAACCTGCTCGAGCGCGCCGGCCTGGATGCACCGATCGGGCTGCGGCTGGTCCAGGGCAGCCACATCGTGGTGCCCCGCCTGTATGCGCACGACAGCGCCTACCTGCTGCAGCAGCCGGACCAGCGCATCGTGTTCGTGCTGCCGTTCGAGCAGGACTTCACCCTGATCGGCACCACCGATGTGGACTACGACGGCGACCCGGCGCAGGTGCAGACCGCCAGCAGCGAGGTGGCGTACCTGTGCGCGGCGGCCAACCGCTGGTTGCGCACGCCGGTGCAGCCGGCCGACGTGGTCTGGCAGTACAGCGGGGTGCGGCCGCTGCTGGCCGACCACCACCACGACGCGGCCAAGGTCACCCGCGATTACCGCCTGCAGCTGGACGCCAGCCAGGCGCCGCTGCTGAGCGTTCTGGGCGGCAAGCTCACCACCTATCGCACCCTGGCCGAAGAAGCCGTGGACCAGCTCGGCGCGGCCCTGGGCCGTAGCGAACCGGCGTGGACCGCCGATGGCGCGCCCTTGCCCGGCGGTGACCTCGGCGCGGCGCCGATGGTGCTGGCGAAATTGCAGGCGCAGTACCCGGGCCTGTCGGAAACGCTGCTGGCCACGCTGGCCCGCCGCTACGGCAGCCGCGCCAGCGCCGTGCTCGGCGACGCGACCCGCACGGTGCAGCTGGGCACCGCGTTCGGCGCGGACCTGTACGCACGCGAAGTCGATTACCTGGTCGCGCACGAATGGGTGCGCACGCTCGATGACCTGCTGTGGCGCCGCACCAAGCTGGGCCTGCGCCTGGACGCGGCGCAACGCGACGAACTGGCGCAGTATCTGGCGCAGCGGGTGGCGGCGATGGCGTAGGCTGGGGCGCTGGCCGTGGCACGCCACCGGCCGGGCCACCCTTGATTCGTTGTACGGAGCAACGCATGGACAAGCAGTACGTGCTCGCGATCGACCAGGGCACCACCAGTTCGCGGGCGATCCTGTTCGACCGCGCCGGCCGCAGCGTCGGCAGTGCGCAGCGCGAATTCACCCAGCTGTTTCCCCAGCCCGGCTGGGTGGAACACGACCCGCGCGAGATCCTCACCAGCGTCTACACCACACTGACCGAACTGCTCAACCGCGAGCAGGTGGACCCACGCAGCATCGCCGCGATCGGCATCACCAACCAGCGCGAAACCACGGTGGTGTGGGACAAGGCCACCGGCCAGCCGATCCACAATGCCATTGTGTGGCAGTCGCGGCAGAGCCACGCGATCTGCGAACGGGTCGCCGCCGAGGGGCACGAGGCGCTGGTGCGCGCGCGCACCGGGCTGCTGATCGATGCGTATTTCTCGGCCACCAAGATCCGCTGGATCCTGGACCACGTGGACGGTGCCCAGGCCCGCGCCGAGCGCGGCGAGCTGCTGTTCGGCACCATCGACAGCTGGCTGGTGTGGAACCTGAGCGGTGGCACCACGCACGTGACCGACTACAGCAATGCCGCGCGCACGCTGCTGTTCAACATCCATACCCTGGAGTGGGACGACCAGCTGCTGCAGGTGTTCAACATTCCGCGCGCCATGCTGCCGCAGGTGCGCAGCTCCAGCGAGGTGTATGCCACCACCCAGGCGCAGTTCTTCTTCGACCAGCACATTCCCATCGCCGGTATCGCCGGCGACCAGCAGGCCGCGCTGTTCGGCCAGGCCTGCTTCGAGCCCGGCATGGCCAAGAACACCTACGGCACCGGCTGTTTCATGCTGATGAACACCGGCGACAAGGCGGTGGTGTCGCGCAACGGCCTGTTGACCACGCTGGCCTGGGGCATCGACGGCACGGTCGAATACGCGCTGGAAGGCTCGATCTTCGTCGCCGGTTCGGTGGTGCAGTGGCTGCGCGACGGGCTGCGCATGTTCGGCAAATCCAGCGACTGCCAGGCCTATGCCGAACGCGTGCCCGACACCGGCGGGGTGTACCTGGTGCCGGCCTTTGTGGGGCTGGGCGCGCCGTACTGGCGCAGCGACGTGCGCGGGGCGATGTTCGGCATCACCCGTGGCACCCGCAAGGAGCATTTCATCCGCGCCGCCGTGGAGTCGATGGCCTACCAGACCCGCGACGTGCTGGCGGCGATGCAGGCCGATGCCGGGATCGAACTGAAGGAGCTGCGCGCCGATGGCGGTGCGATCGGCAACGACTTCATGGCGCAGTTCCAGAGCGACATTCTGGGCGTGCCGGTGGTGCGCCCGCAGGTGGACGAAACCACCGCCCTGGGCGCGGCCTACCTGGCCGGGCTTGCCACCGGGTTCTGGGGCAGCCGGGCCGAGATCGCCGCGCAGTGGGCGGTGGACCGGCGCTTCACCCCCCGGATGGCGGTGGACCAGCGCGAGGCGCTGTACGCCGGCTGGCAGCAAGCGGTACAGGCCACGATGGGGTTCCGGGTGGGGTGAGTTTTTGGGTCTTCGCCCGTCTGCGGGCCAGCAGAACCGTGGGCCCTTTCCAGGCGCGGGTGTCGTTGGGTCGGGCGCTGGGCCCCCATGCCCTTTCCGGCGAATGTCCTCCGGCGTCGGCCTGCGGCCGCCCCCTCCCCCTTTAGTTCGCCTCCAAGGGCATGGGGGCCCAGCGCCCGACCCAACGACGACAGGAAAAAGCCTTGGCTTCCCGCGCATACCGCAAGCCGAGCCCCGTCGCGGCCGGTAGTCTCCTGGGCAAAGTAAAGGAGGAGGCCGCTCCGCGGCCGGGGGACATTTGCACCAGGGGCCTGCCGGCCGCGACGGGGCCCACACGCTCGCGACAGACCCGGAAGAACCTTTTTCTGGCGGGGTGTCCGACCATGGGTCGGACCCACCTCAGTCAGAACGCCGGCAGCACCGCGCCCTTGTACTTCTCGGCGATGAAGGCCTTCACTTCCGGGCTGGTCAACGCCTTGGCCAGCTGCTGCACGCGGGCGTCGTCCTTGTTGTCCGGGCGGGCCACCAGGAAGTTCACGTACGGCGAGTCCTTGCTTTCAATCGCCAGCGCGTCCTGGGTCGGGTTGAGCCCGGCATCCAGTGCGTAGTTGGTGTTGATCAGGGCCAGGTCGACCTGGTCGAGCACGCGCGGCAGCATGGCCGAATCCAGCTCGCGGAACTTCAGCTGCTTCGGGTTGGCGATGATGTCGCGCTGGGTGGCCAGTGCGTTGGTCGGGTCCTTCAGCGTGATCAGCCCGGCCTTGTGCAGCAGGATCAGCGCGCGGCTGTTGTTGCTGGGGTCGTTGGGGATCACCACGTCGGCGCCGGCCGGCACCTCGTCCAGCGACTTGAAGCGGCGCGAGTAGGCGCCGAACGGCTCGATGTGCACGCCGATGACCTTGACCAGGTCGGTCTTGCGGTCACGGTTGTAGGCGTCCAGGTAGGGCTCGGTCTGGAAGTAGTTGACGTCCACCTGCTTCTGCACCAGCTGGTCGTTGGGCTGCACGTAGTCGTTGAACACGCGCACGTCCAGGTCCAGGCCTTCCTTCTGCAGGATCGGCTTGACCACCGCCAGGATCTCGGCGTGCGGCACGGCCGTGGCGGCCACCACCAGCTTCTTCGAATCGGGTTGGGATTTACCGCAGGCGGCCAGGGCCAGCGAGGCGGCGAGCAGCGGGAGCAGCAGGTATTTCTTCATGGGGGGTATCCGGGCAGCGATAGCGCCCAACCTTACCGCACACCCCGGCCGTGCGGTATCGGTGGCATATGACCGGCGGGCATGAGCCCGGCGGTCACTCGTAATTGCTGAGGGCCAGCGCCAGCAGCGCCTTGGCCTGTTCGCGCAGCATCACCGGTTCGATGATCTCCGCGTCCGAGCCGTAGTGCAGCACGTCCATCAGCAGTTCGCGCGACACGCTGTAGGGCACCTTCAACTCGTAGCGGCCGTCGGCCAGGAAACGCCCCTGCTGCTTGGAATGCCAATGCTCGTCGGCCACCCAGCGCGCGGCCTTGGCGCTGAAGACGATGGTGGCCCAGCCCTTGGGCGGCCCGGAGAAGATGCCGTAGCTGGCGCCCAGCTGCTCGTCCAGCTCGGTGTCATCCACGTCGCGGGCCACGGTGTCGACCACCCGGGCCTTGTAGATGCGGTCCACCGCGAAACTGCGCAGGCCTTCGCGGCCGTGGTCCCAGGCATCCAGGTACCAGTTGTCGCGGTAATGGGTCATGCGCTGCGGCGACACGGTGCGCTTGGTGGCCTCGTCGGTCGACCGGGCGCGGTACTCGAACGCCAGCTGCTTGCGCTCCAGCACGGCCGAGGCCACGGCGCGGAAGCTGGCTTCGTCGAATTTGCGGCCGCGGTGCGGAATGACCCGGACCCGGTCCACCGGCCAGGTGGACACACCGGCCTGGGCGGCCAGCAGGCCTTCAATGCGCTGTTGCAGCGGGGCCAGCACCGAGGACAGCACGCCGCCGCCGGTACGCGCCAGCAGGTGCTGGGACGCCAGCAGTGCGTGCAGCTCTTCGGAACTGAGCCACAGGCCCGGCAGCTCGAAGCGGTCGCTTTCGTCGTCCTGGTAGCGGAAGCCGGCCTCGCCGTCACCCTCCACCGGCGCCATCAGCGCATCGCGCAGGAAGGCCAGGTCGCGGTAGACGGTAGCGCGGGAACACTCCAGTTTTTCCTGCAGGGTGGCCACCGTCACCGGGTAACGGGCGGACTTGAGCAGGCGATGCAGGGCGTTGATGCGTTCGTATCGGTCCATGACCCGATTATGTCCGAGTCGCCGTCGTTGTGGCGGCTTCGGCATCATCTTCGGCTATCGTGGAGCCCCCGAAACCCCCGTTGCCGCCTGTCATGCGCCTGTTACCTGCCGTTGCCGTGCTGTCCCTGCTGCTGTCCGCGTGCGCACGCACGCCCGATCCGGCCGCCACCGCGGCGGCCCCGGCGCAGGGCACCATCCCGGCCGCGGTGGATCCGGTGCAGGCGGTGCTGGGCGCCAGCCAGCGCTTCGGCCAGCTGCGCAGCTTCCACGCCAGCCTGCGCATGCAGGGGCCGCGCACGGTCGAGGCGACGATGGACTTCGTTGCCCCCGACCGCTACCGGCTGATCACCGATGACGGCCCGCAGCTGATCATCGGCGACACCTTCTTCCTGCAACGCGCCGGCGAGGTCCGCCAGGTGCCGGTGCCGCTGGGCCTGCTGGCGCAGTGGCGCAATCCCTTGCCGGCAGACGTGGCCCCGGCCCAGCTGCAGGTGGACGACCTGGGCAGCGACGCCATCGGCGGCCAACCGGCCCACAAATACCGGGTGCGCCACGCCAGCGCCGCGCCGGACGGCATGCTGTACTGGATCAACGCACAGGGCCTGCCGGTGCAGATCGAGCGCCAGGGCCAGACCAAGGGCGAGACGTTCCGGATCACGCTGCGCTTCTCGCGGTTCGACGACCCGGCGCTGCGCATCGATCTTCCCTGAACAGGCCGTTCGACCGAACCCCGCCTAAAGCGGCGGCAGAGGGCGGGAATTTCGCGCCGGATGCATCAAGTATCATCCCCCGTTGCCCGTCCCCCACTGGTTGATCCGGAGAACCGTTGATGTCCCTGCGCGTCTCGTTGCTTGTTCCCCTGCTGTTGTGCGCCCCGGCGGCGTTCGCCCAGGACACCACCGATCCGGCTGCGATGACCTCGCCATGGAGCGGCAGCGGCGGTGAGCTGGGCTTCGCCTCGGCCCGGGGCAACAGCAACACCGAAAGTGCCAACGGTCGGCTGCGCCTGCGTTACACCGACGACGACTGGGTGCACAGCATGGACCTGTTCGGGCTGCGCTCGCGCTCGGAATATGTCGAGACCGCCGATGACGGCACCGTTACCAAGCGCCGCAACACCACCGCCAACCGCTACACCGGGAGCGCCGGCAGCGCGTTGCAGCTGGGCGAGCACCGCCAGCTGACGGCCACGGTGCGTTACGAACGCGACGACTTCGCCACCTACGACCGCCAGAGCTCGTTCGGTCTGGGTTACGGCACCCGGCTGGTGGAAGGCGACCGCTTCTACATGGACGCGCAGATCGGCCCCGGTGTGCGCCGCACGCACAACACCGAAGACGATGAAACCCGCACCGGCCTGATCGGCCGTGGCCTGTTCGACGTGAAGTACTCGCTGACCCCCAACACCGACCTGGTCAACACGCTGCTGGTGGAGTCGGGTTCGTACAACACCTTCGGCCAGAACGATTTCGGCGTGTCGGTGAGCATGAACGAACACCTGGCGCTGAAGGCCGGCTGGCAGGCGCGTTACAACAGCGACGTGGCCGAAGACAAGCGCAAGACCGACACCCTGACCACCATGAACGTGGTCTACAAATTCAAATAACGGTGTCCCCGATCGGCTCTGCCGCCCGGTAGAGCCGACCGTTGGTCGGCTGCCGACACCCTAGCTGCCGGCACGCCCGGCACCCCGGCTAAACGCCCAACAATTCCCCTGCCCCACCGGCCAGCAACCCGGCCGCCACCTGCCTGCCCAGCGCATCCGGGTCACGGCCCGGGCCACGCGCCTCGGCACGCACCAGGCGGCCATCGGCCACCCCGCCGACCAGGCCCTGCAGGAACAGATCCTCGCCTTCCCACTGCGCGAACCCGGCCACCGGCACGTGGCAGCTGCCATGCAGCGCACGGTTCATGGCGCGCTCGGCTTCGACACAGGCACGGGTGCGTGGATCGTCGAGCGCGGCAAACAACGCCATCACCCGGGCATCCTCGCCATTGCATTCCACCGTTACCGCGCCCTGCGCCGGGGCCGGCAACCATGCCGGTGCGTTCAAACGGGCCACGATGCGCCCGCCCAGGCCCAGCCGCTCCAGCCCGGCCACCGCCAGCACGATCGCGTCGTAGCCGCCGTTGTCGAGCTTGGCCAGGCGCGTGTTGACGTTGCCCCGCAGGTCCAGCAGTTCCAGGTCCGGGCGCATCGCGCGCAGCTGGGCCTGGCGGCGCAGCGACGAGGTGCCCACGCGTGCGCCGATCGGCAACGCGTCCACCGAGGCATACAGGTTGGAGATGAAGCCGTCGGCCGGATCGTGGCGGGTCAGCATGGCCGGCAGCGCGAACGGGGCGTCCAGCTCCATCGGCACGTCCTTGAGCGAGTGCACCGCGCAATCGGCATCGCCGCGCAGCATCGCCAGCTCCAGCTCCTTCAGGAACAGACCCTTGCCGCCGATGGCGGCCAGCGAACGGTCCAGCACTTCATCGCCCCGGGTGCTCATCGGCACCAGCACCACGTCCAGCCCGGGGTGCACCTGGCGCAGACGGTCGGCAACGTGTTCGCTCTGCCACAGGGCAAGCGGGCTCTTACGGGTGGCGATGCGCAGGGTTGTCATGCCGCCATTATCCGCGCAGCAGGGCGTATCGGCCAACGGCGGCATGCTTCGCCGCGCGGACACTCCGCGTATCGATACCTACAGGAGGTCCTGCTTGATGCTGGCCACGCAGCGCCGGCTGACCTCCAGCGGGGCTTTGCCATGGCGCAGCACGGCCTGGACCTGGCCTGCGCCATTTCGTCGCAGCTCGAGCAGCTCGTGGCGGGCCACCAGGCAGTTGCGGTGGATGCGCACGAACCGGCCGACGAATTCCTCTTCCAGCGACTTCAGCGATTCCTCGATGAGGTCTTCGCCCCGCGCGTGGTGCACCACCACGTACTTTTCCTCGGCCTGCAGGTAGTGGATGTCCTCGATCGGAATCAGCCGCAGGCTGCCGCGCAGGCGCGCGCACAGCAAGGTGCGGGCCTGCTGGCTGGGCGTACCGGGATGCCCGCTGCGCCCGGCCAGGAAAGTGCGCGCACGTTCCAGCGCCGCGGCCAGCCGTTCCGGGCGCACCGGTTTCATCAGGTAGTCGATCGCGGCGGCCTCGAAGGCCGACAGCGCATGGGCGTCATAGGCGGTGCAGAACACCACCGCCGGGCGCGGGTCGAAGGTGGCCAGGTGGCGGGCCGCTTCCAGCCCGTCCAGGCCGGGCATGGCGATATCCAGCAGCACCAGGTCCGGCTGCAGTGCGGCACAGGCATGCAGGGCTTCTTCGCCGTTCTCGGCCTCGGCCACCACCTCGACGCCGGCCTGTTCGGCCAGCAGGCTGCGCAGGCGCTCGCGGGCCAGCGGCTCATCGTCGGCAATGACCACCTTCAAGGCTGTTTCCTCACGGCACCGGAATGGTGATGTCGCACGCATAGTAGCCGTCGCTCCATGCTCCCGTCATCCGCGCGGCCGGGCCGAAGCGCCACGCCAGCCGGTGGGCGATGCTGCGCTGCGCATGGCCGGCGCCCTGGGTCAGCGGCAGCGCGCGACCCTGCGGGTCCGGCGCGGGGTTGTGCACCCGGATATGCAGTTGGCCGTCCGCGCACGACACCGCGATGACAATGGTGCCGCCCCCGGGCAGCCGCGAAATGCCGTGCAGCACCGCATTTTCCACCAACGGCTGCAGCACCAGCGGCGGCATCGGCAGCGACCAGGGCAACGGTTCCTCGCGTTGCCACTGCACCTGCAGGCGTTCGCCCAAGCGCAGCGATTCGATCGACAGGTAACGCTCGGCCAGTTCGCACTCGGCCTGCAGGGTGGAGTCGCCCTCGCCCGCGCCAAGCGCCGCGCGGAACAGGTCGGACAGGTCCAGCACGGCGCGCTCGGCCACCACCGGGTCGCGGCGCACCAGGCTGGCGATCAGGTTCATGCTGTTGAACAGGAAATGCGGGCGGATCCGCGCCTGCAGCGCGTCGGCCTGGGCACGCGCGTTGGCCACTACCTGCGCGGCCCAGCGATCGCTGACGTAGAAGTAGCGCAGCGCCAGCGCCACGATCAGGGCGGTCATGGTGGCGCTGCCCAGGGTGAAGCGCCAGAACCCGATGTGCCGGGCGAAACCCTCGGCATCGAGCACGCCGTACAGGCCGTGCACGACGCCGGCGCAGGCGGCGGCGATCAGCACGGTCATGGCCACCGCCAGCGCCGTGCCGGCCGCTTCAGGCAACCGCGACAACGCGGTGCGCGCCGCGCACAGGCACACCGTGACCGCCAGCGACAGCCACAACGCAAAGCCGCTGGCCGAGAGGAAATCCGACACGCTCCAGTGGCGGCTGCCATCGGGCGCCAACGCCACCACCACCACCACCAGCTCGGCCAGGCCGAGCATCGCCGCCAGCCGCGGCAACCGGCACAGCTCGGGCAACCACGGCTGCTGGCGCGGGTCGTTCATGGCTCAGGCGGCCTGGAACCGTGCGTCCAGCCAGTCGCCCAGCGCCTCCAGCTCCTCGGCGCAGACCTGGTGCGCCATCGGGTAGGAATGCCACTCCAGCGGGAAACCGAGGTCCTTCAACGTCTGCGCGGTGTGCGCGGCGATCGCCTGCGGAATCACCGGGTCCTGCACGCCGTGGGCCATGAACACCGGCGGCCGGATGCCGTCCGGGGCACGCTGGGCGGCAGCGGTCTCCGGGTCGGGCAGGTAGGTGGACAGCGCGATCAGGCCACCGATGGGGCGGCTGCGGCGCAGCACCGCGCTCAGGATCACCGCCCCACCCTGCGAGAAGCCGGCCAGCAGGATGCGCTCGGCCGGAATGCCGGCGGCCACCTGCTGGTCGATGAGGGTATCCAGGGCCTGCACCGAGGCCGCCACGCCGGCCGCGTCGGCGCGCGAGCGGAAGTCCATGCTGACGATGTCGTACCAGGCGCGCATCGGCACGCCGTTGTTGATCGTGATCGGCTGTACCGGCGCATGCGGGAACACGAAGCGGATGGCCGGCCAGTGCGGGCGCAGCAGCTCGGGCACGATCGGGGCGAAGTCGTTGCCGTCGGCGCCCAGGCCGTGCAGCCACAGCACCGCCCATTGCGGGTCGGTACCGGTTTCGTTGATGACGCTGTCCAGCATGATGCGGCTCCACTACGGTCGAACCGCATTATGCCGCGCCGCTCAGCCCAGCGCGGTGTGCTCCGCTGCGGCCCTGCGCAGTTCGGCCGCGCGCACCAGTACCTTGGGCGGTGCGGTTTCCTCGGGAATCTCCATCAGCCGCAACCGATGCATGAGCGTACCGGCACTGCGCGAGGAGGTCAGCGCCACCACCGGAATGGCCAGCACCATGCCCACCACCACCGGGGCCATCCACGCCGCCAGCGACGGCGACACGGCATAGGCCAGGACGCCCATGAACAGCCCGAACACGCTCAGCCCGCCATAGCCGCGGATGAGCGCCGGCCACGAGATGCCGCCGTCGTCGCGCTGCTGCGCATCCCAGCCCGAATCCTTGCCGGCCAGCACCTCGGCCACGCCGCGCGACTGCACGTACATCACCACCGGCGCCATCAGTGCGGCCAGCAGGGTTTCCAGCAGCATCGACAGCAGCGCGCGGATGCCGCCGCCACAGCCGCGGCGCTCCACCCGGTCCAGCAGCATGGCCACGTAGCCCAGCACCTTGGGGGTGAGCAGCACCACCATGGTGATGGCGAACATGCGGATCACCTTCTCTTCGTCCTGGTGACGCCAGTACAGGCTCGGCGACAGGTGCAGCACTTCGTTGAAATCGATGCCGCCCTGGAACAGCGGGATGGCAATGCCGACCAGCATCAACATGCCCCACATCGGCGCGGTGAAGTAGTGGCCGATGCCGATCATCATGTGCATGCGGCTGACCCAGTGCAGGCCCTTGGAACCGACCACCTTGGCGTGCTGCAGGTTGCCCTGGCACCAGCGCCGGTCACGGACCAGCATGTCGGTCAGGGTGGGCGGGCCTTCTTCATAGCTGCCCTTGAGGTAGGGCACCATGTGCGTGGCCCAGCCGCCGCGACGCATCAGCGCCGCTTCGACGAAATCATGGCTGAGCACGTGGCCGCCGAACGGCTCGCGCCCCGGCAGCGCGGGCAGGCCGGCGTTCTCGGCGAAGGCCTGGGTGCGGATGATGGCGTTGTGGCCCCAGTAGTTGCTTTCCGCGCCATGCCACCAGGCCACGCCACGGCCGATCACCGGGCCGTACACGCGCCCGCCGAACTGCTGCATGCGCGCAAACAGCGTGCGCCCGCCGATCACCGCCGGCAGGGTCTGGATCAGCCCCACGTCGGGGTTGTGTTCCATGCCCGCCACCAGGCGCACGATGGTGTCGCCGGTCATCAGGCTGTCGGCGTCCAGGATCAGCATCTGCGGGTAGCCACCGCCGAAGCGACGCACCCAGTCGGCGATGTTGCCCGCCTTCCGCCCGCTGTTGTCGCCGCGGCGCCGGTAGAACAGGCGGTCGTGTCCGCCCACGGCATCGCACAGCGCGGCGAACGCCTGCTCTTCGGCCCGGCCGATGTCCTCGCGGCGGGTGTCGCTGAGCACGAAGAAATCGAACTGCGCCAGCTGCCCGGTGTCGGCCACCGATTCGTAGATGGCCTGCAGGCCGGCCAGCAGCCGGCGCGGGTCTTCGTTGTAGGTGGGCATCAGCAGCGCGGTGCGGGTGTGGACGACCGGCAACGGCTGGTCCGGGTCGATGCCGAGCTTGTAGCCCCGGTCGAACACGGCGGTGAGGAAGCCGGCCACCGCGCCGGAGAACGACAGCGCGATCCACGCGAACAGCGCCACGAACAGCACCAGCAGGCAGGCCTCGAGCACGCTGATGCCATTCATGGCCAGCACCTTCCACATCATCACGGTCGCGGCGAGGGTCATCGCCCCCGTGCCGCCCAGGATGTAGAAGCGCCGCAATGCCATCAACCGCGGCGCAGTGCGCTGCCGCGGCACCTGCAGCCGGCCGTCCCTGAAGGACTGCTCGGGCATCGACATCGGCACTTCGGCCGGCAGGATCGCCTGCCCGGCATCGGCCACGTGCATGACGGACTGCACACTCATCGGTGGCGCCCCTGCGTGGGTGATGACAGGCCGGGCGTGCCCGGTGCGGAGAGGGTCATCCAGATCCCGACACGCCCAGCGGCGTGCTTGCGTCCTGCCTGCGCGGGGCCGTGGCCGGCACGCAGCTGTTGTCTGTCACTACCGGAACCCACGAACTCTCCACCGTACCGAGACGAAAAATGCGGCTCAGCATAGGGGGGCAAATGTAAGCCGGGCGCGAAAGTTCCTTTCGTGATTCCTCCCCATTCAGCCTGGCCGGGCCGCGGCATCCACGGCCTCGCTGCGACAGAACGCCGCAGGCCTTATGGCACAGGGCTCTCCCCATTCATTTTGTAAACGGTTATCATTACGTTAACCAGGCAGGCATGCGTTTCCGCACTACCCACCCAGACGCGTCGGCCCCGCGCCGTGCGCAGTCCCTCCGGTCGGGTTGCCTGCTTCGTCGTGCTGTCTTCGCGAGTCGCTTCCCGGTCGGGTACTCCTTACCCCTCCATGGAAGACCCTCATGTCTGCTCCCCGCCCCTCCCCCCTGCACCGTCGTCCTGCGCGCCTGGTCCGTGCACCGCTGGCGATGGCCGTGTGCCTGCTGCTGGCCACCCCGGCCGTTGCGCTGGCCGACGCCGCCGGCGAGCCCGCCGCCAAGAACCTCGACACCGTGGTGGTCACCGCCTCGGGCAACCAGCAATGGATCAAGGATGCCCCGGCCAGCATCAGTGTGATCTCGCGCGAGGATATCGAGCGCCAGCCCGTGCATGACCTGGGCACCCTGCTCAGCCGCATTCCCGGGGTCACCGGCGGACTCAGCGCCGCCGGCGAACAGTCCAAGATCAAGCTGCGCGGCATGCCGTCCAACTACACGCTGATCCTGGTGGACGGCAAGCGCGTGGGCAGCTCGGCCTCCACCAACTACCGCCCCGACCTGGGCCGCCAGGACCTCAACTGGATCTCGCCGGACCAGATCGAGCGCATCGAAGTGGTGCGTGGCCCGATGTCCTCGCTGTACGGTTCGGATGCGATGGGCGGGGTGATCAACATCATCACCCGCCGCATCGGCGCCACCTGGGGCGGCAGCGCCACCCACAGCTACACCTCGCCGCAGGACAGCAAGCGCGGGGATACCCAGCAGATCGGCACCAACTTCTCCGGCCCGCTGACCGAAAACATCGGCATGCGCGTCGGCGCCAGCTACACCAACCGCGACTCGGACCGCAGCAATGGCGGCATGTACGGCAATTCCTATGGCGGCGAGAAGGACCGCAACTTCGATGCCCTGCTGGACTGGAAGCTGAGCGACGCGCAGAGCCTGCAGTTCGACGCCGGCTACGGCGTGCAGCAGGCCTTTGCCAGCACCTCGCTGGAAGACGAAGGCGACGGCGCCTGGGGCGCCAGCGAGCTCAAGCGCACCAGCCTGTCGCTGAGCCACACCGGCAACTGGTCCTTCGGCACCTCCAAGGTCACCGGCTACTGGACCGAATTCAAGAACGACATCGGCCCGACCGGCCGCTCCGAAGCCAAGGACATGATCCTGGAAGGCAGCCTGAGCACGCCGTTCACCCTGTGGGTGGACCACCAGCTGAGCGTGGGCGGCCAGTGGAAGCGCCAGGAGCTGACCAACACCGACACCATCGGCCAGGCCCCGGTGGACTACGCCGGCAACCCGGTGAACGGCGCATCGCTGGAAGTGGATACCTGGGCGGTGTTCGTCGAGGACGAGCTGAAGCTGCACGAAACGCTTGCCCTCACCCTCGGCGCGCGGCTGGACCACCACGAGCAGTTCGGCAGTCACGTCAGCCCGCGTGCGTACCTGGTCTACCACCCGGCCGAAAGCTGGACGCTGCGCGGCGGCATCTCCAAGGGCTTCCGCGCACCCAGCCTGACCGAGAACGCGGCGTCGGCCGCCACCCAGTCCGGCGGCCGCGGCTGCGGTTCGCTGCGCCCGCTGGGGTATGTCACCGGCGGCTGCTACATGGCCGGCAACCCGAACCTGGATCCGGAAACCAGCACCAACCGCGAGATCGGCTTCAACTTCGACAACGGCACCGTGGACACCGGGCTGACCTACTTCCACACCGACTTCAAGAACAAGATCGAGTACGAACCCCTCGGCTTCTTCAACGGTTACTGGTGGACGCGCATGGACAATGTCGAGCGCGCCCGCACCAGCGGCATGGAAGGCAACGTCAACCTGAGCCTGGGCGAACACTGGCGCTGGCGCACCGCGGCCACCTGGATGAAGGAAGCCAAGAACCTCACCACCGGTGAGAACCTGATCGACACGCCGGAGTTCTCCGGCTACTCCTCGGTGGACTGGACCCCGGTGGATGCGTTCTCGGCAACGGTGTCGGCGCAGTACACCGGCAAGCAGGCCGGCATCGCCAGCACCTTCATCAAGGCCTACACGCTGTATGACCTGACCGCGGCGTGGCACGTCAACAGCACGCTGACCGTGCGCGGCGGGGTGAGCAACCTGGCCGACAAGAAGCTGTACGCCGAAGGCGCCACCGACTACTTCGTGGCCGGCCGCAGCTACTTCCTGGGCATGACCGCGCGCTTCTGAGGCGTGCGTAGCCGCGCGCGGGGGCTCCCCGCGCGCGTGCCGATCAGGCGGTCAGCGGTGTGCTGGCCGCCGCGATGTCGGCCACTACCGGCGGGCGCGCCAACGCACGCGACGCGGACTGCGAGAACTGCAGCTGCGCCAGCTGGTGCTGGGCCTGGGTGGCAATAGGGCAAGGCGCGATGCACGGACCCGCTTCAGCGCGTTCGGGCAGGGTGACAACACTCGACATGGTCTGGTTTTCTCGATGCATTCCGATACGCCCCACGGCTCCCCGCCGCGCGGAATGCGCACCCTATATCAAAACGTTTTCGAATGTGTGACGGCCCCTGCACTCCCCCCTCGGGGGCGCCAAAATACTGGCGCTAGGCCGAAGTCCACAGCTATCATGTAAGCGTTTACACACATACGACGGACATGGACTCCAATACCTCTTCTTCTGCACCGCTCAGCCCGAAGTGGCAGTTCCGCTTCAACTTCTTCAACCAGCATGGCGCCCCGAGTTCGCCGGCCTTCAAGGCCGCATACAAGCAGCTGCCGTTCGGCGAGAAGATCAAGGTCAACTTCAACTTCTTCGCGCTGTTCTTCAGCTGGATCTACTTCCTGATCCTGGGCATGTGGCGCAAGGCCCTGACCATCCTGGGCCTGTCGATCGTGGTGATGGTGGTGGCCGCCTTCATGCCCAAGGCTGTCGGCAACGGCATCGCCATTGCGTGGTCGCTGCTGATCGCCCTGACCGCCAACTACTCCTATTACCTGGAAAAGGTGAAGGGTGACACCAGCTGGAACCCCTTCGCGGGCATGCGCTGGTAAGCACTGCCCTCACGGAGTGAATGAAAGCCCGGTCGCATGACCGGGCTTTTTTTTGGTTCTTCTCCCATCTGGGGAGCGTCGTGCTGCAAGCGCCGTGGCAGCGTGAGCACGACGCTACGCGGGCGGTCGGGCGTGCAGGCGCTGTTTGGATCGGCTGGCGTCTCCGATCGGGCCGGTTGCGAGCGTGAGGGCCCCGCAGCAGCCGGTAGGCTCCTGGCGCAAATGTCCCCCGGCCGCGTGGCGGCCTCCTCCTTTACTTTGCCCAGGAGCCTACCGGCTGCCACGGGGCTCGGCTTGCGGTAGCAGGGGAAGCCAGGCTTTTCTGGCGCTGTCGGTGGGTCGGGCGCTGGGCCCCCATGCCCTTGGAGGCGAAGTAAAGGGGGAGGGGGCGGCCGCAGGCCGACGCCGGAGGACATTCGCCG
>NZ_JBEPSF010000011.1:0-178236 GCF_040548725.1 Stenotrophomonas sp. 2619
TTTTTTTTTTTTTTTTTTTGTTGGGTTAGTATATTTTTTTTTTTTTTAGTTTTTATTATTTTTTTATTTTTTCCCCCCCCCCTCCCCCCCCCCCCCCGGGCCCCCCCCCCCCCCCCCCCCCCCCAGGCCAATTTGGAGGAATCACTAAAACTCGCATGCGTAGTGTTGACGATGGCCATTTTCGGCCCGGTAGTAGGCACCCCCGCCAAGGTATCTCCACCGCCCCCATACGTGGCGGTGATTTGTGCGCCCGTCATGCCACTAGCCGGGATAGCTCCTGTGCTGGTATCCCGCAATACCGCAGCCATGGGACTCATATCCGAGGCTGCCTTGGACATATTCTCTGCCGTCGCTGAGCCAGCGCCAAAGTTCCGCTCAAATGCCTTCTCGGCGCGCTGAAGCGATTTACCTCCTTCGGCCATGGCGCCGGTGATCTTTCCAGCCGCCTTCTCCAAGCTACCTGCGGCACTTTGTTGGGCGCGGTCGAACTGATTCCATTGTCTCTCGGTCCATCCCGTACCACGTGACAGGCGTCCGTCTGGGTCGGTGAAGCGATACGCATTCCCGTTCGCATACCGATACCGATTGAACTGCCCCACCGGCTGCTGATACGCCGTCACCGGATTCACCGACAGGAACACACCCAACTGCGGATCCATGTACCGCTGCTGCATGTAGCTCAGCCCAGTGGCCGCATCGCTTACGTGCCCTGTGTACCCCGGGCCATCTTCAACTTGGCCACCAACCACCGCTCCCATTGGGCTCGTAGTCATAGCGCTTGACTACGTTGCCACTGGCATCGCTCTCGGCCACAACCGAGCCCAGTGCATCGGTGTGGATGTACGTGACCGTCGTTTGGGCAATTGCGGCTGGCGACAAGCCAAGGCCAGTCAGCAGCACGCAGCTCAGCCAAGCGCCAAACGCTCCCAGCTTCCGAATTCGACCTTCAATTCCCCTGAAGCGGGTCAACACACCGCTTGCAGCTCCCCCGAACCTGCGCATCCTTCCAATCCCTGAAAGAGCCTTCGAGCAAGGCTGACTATTCATAGCACAGGAATAGCCAGCTGCGGTTTCCAGGTCAGGAATCGTATGAGGAACTAAGCGCCTGGGAAGCCGACGGGGTGAGTAGGCCGCGAGGTTCGGAAATCCTGGGCTGCCAGCCGTGGGCTGGCACTACTGGGGACGCGCGTTCCGCCGGGCATGGCCCGGCGCTACCAGAACACAAAACAGCCCCGGCCAAGGCCAGGACTTTCTGCTGTATTTGGTACCGGAAACAGGAATCGAACCTACGACCTACGCATTCATACATCTACCCGCGCGTACTCGTCCGCAGGGAACTGCCAATTTTTGGGGGCGCCACCAGGAAACGACATCGAAAAGGCACCCGGAATGTCGACAGCTACGGCACTGAACGTCTCTCCGCCATGCTTTGAACGGAACTCTATTCCCGCATCGACAAGGATGCCATCACGTTGCCACCGAAGGATGCTGATCTGGCCTACTACAAAGCCCACCAGTACCGAGAGGCCAACCTGATCCCCATCGCTGACGGCGCTTGGTGCCAGAGCAAGATTGATCGTCCCATACTCATCCCAGCCACTAACCAAGGTGCTGGATGAAGTAATTTCAAGTGAGTACCCAGAACTGAACTCCAGGCAGGCCGACCACGCAAGATCCGAGCGCTGAGCAGCAGGAATGCAGCAACGCGTTACTTCCGCCCCTCGTAACAAATCAAGTTGATCGAATGAATCCAGCCCCTTAAGCTGCGCTGGAAGGTAGAGCGATCCATCAGCCAGAGAATCAATCGTAGTGAAGGGTTTCATGTGATTTATTTCCGTTAGCGGGAATGTCTATGCTCTTCCCAGCTGAACTGTTGGTGTCGCGACCGAATACGCCGTGCTCTCCGATTTTAGCCACGGGAACACCGATCGGATGCGGTCCGGGTACTGACGACCACCCTTGAGCTCAGCTATCGTCCAAGGCTCGAAATGCTCGTTGAGCAGCGTTTCGAGCGTGCAACTAGTGGGCTTGGACTTTGCGAGCGTCGGCAATCCGGACTAAACGTATTCAGCCACCGCTTGCCGGGCTCGGTCCCGGGTCAGGTGATCGACCGAACCCAATGTACGGTACTTACCGTGCGCCCAGGTAACGGTCCAAGCCTTGCGCCCTGAGGACTGCACGCGAAGAATCAGACCGCGAAGCTAAGCATCCCTGAGCTCGTAGGGGCGATCCTTGGGCTCGGTTGTGAGTACGATGCGCTTGTTGAGGGCGGATGACATTGACCGACTTTCTGTAAGTGGCGATAAGGTCAACTTAGGACATGATGCGAGGCGGTGTCTGGATGCGGATCGTCCGCAGTGGACGACCCCACCCCATGTAGCCGCCTGTTCAGCTACAACTCAAGCTGAAAACCGATGAAATTCGAACAGACCCACAGTCTCTACGGCACGTATACCAAAACCACCTCGTATCGATATCCTTCGCCAACTTCGTACACGTGAGCTTGAAGCACTAGATCACTCCTCCCCTCCTCTTCTGTGTAAAGATCAACCAGAACGTTCCAAAAATCTCCACACCAAATGCATACGGAAGAGCTCCAAGACTCGCTTGGCAGCCTTTTCAAGTGTGCGCCATACGCGCGAATGCTCTCTTGCGCGCTTGCCCACACATCTGGAGCCTGAAGGGTTACCTGCGATAGCGATGGTTCGCTACCTTGGATCAGCGCATCAACGATGGCTGCGAGGATGGGCCGCCAAGCTTGCGGCACCGCAATCTCGTTCTCACCATCTTTAGGTACGATCGCCTCATTCATTACCAATCTCTCCCGTGCAATTGCTTGTGGCAGTAAAAACGGGGGGGGGACACACACCGGCTCATTTCGTGTGGACTGTCCTTCATCTGATCAAAGAGGCCAGCGTGCACCTGAGAGCGGAGTTATTCTCCACTACCGCAACCAAATCCATGCCCGGCTCCGCACCGCCAGCCGTGAAGAGGAAGTACTCAAGAGCCTCGCTTTCTACCGGCAAGGAAGTCGTTGCTACTTCAAGCTTTCCCTCGAGCTCCAGCACTGCATCAAGAGCGTCCTCCAGCGCATCGGAAAACTGGCCAACGCAACAAATCTCCTTGCACCCCAAACGAACCGCCTGGAGTGCAAAACTCAATGACGACTCGACCTCAGACATTCTTGAAGCAGGAAGCAACAACGCATAATTCTCACTATTTATCCTACTTTCGATACGTTCAAAGGATTCGACATCGCATAGGAAAACTCTGCGAGAACCAAAATTCATCATCATGATCCGGGCCTCGGTGGCGGTGGCGGGGATTCTTGAGCTTTTCAATATTTCCTCTGAATGCCTTTACCTCTTGTTCAAGATGTTTGATCCGTCGTTACTGCTGTCGAGCAACCAGCTCCTGCGGAAGCTTCTCCATTCCAGGCCTGACAGTTGGATTATCTTTGAAATCTTGAAGCTTCCTTTGATGTTCTTCGATTTTCTTTTCCAATGAACGGACATCTCTCCTTGCTTCAGGACTGATCTCCTTCCTGCCGAGAAGCCGCATCAGATTGGCAGTCAGAGGAACGACACGACCATCCGTTGCCACAATGGCGGGGCCTGCAGACGCTCCAATAACTGCTCCTGCTGCACGGGCCTCCGATCGAGATGCAAATTCATCCTGCGTCATGTCACCGCTATTCATCGCTGCGATGTCGCGATCAATCGCGCAAGTCCATGGTCCGTCGCATCGACCATCCGGATCAATCTTTGAGATGGGATTAGTCGACACGTACCAGTAACGGTTGAAGTTTTTGCCATCAACGGAACTTACCGCTACCGGGTCCACAGACAGGAACACCCCCAACTGCGGATCCATGTACCGCTGTTGCATGTAACTCAGACCGGTGGCTGCATCACTGACATGTACGTTATACCCCGGCCCATCCGTGGCCTGACCACCGACGACGGCACCGCAGGGCTCGTAGTCATAGCGCTCGATCACGTTACCGTTGGCATCGCCGCTGGGGCGAGTGGGTCGCGCGGCTTGGAAATTCTGGGCTGCCAGCCATGGGCTGGCACTACTGGGTCGCCGGCCAGCGGCCGACACTACCAACGGCGGTATCGCCACAAACAAAAAGCCCCGACCAAGGCCGGGGCTTTTTGCTGTATCTGGTGCCGGAAATAGGAATCGAACCTACGACCTACGCATTACGAACCCAGCCTAGCGCCCCTACTATCGGCCCAGGAGACTAGCAACTGATCGGATGAACCCGACTCCGGCCAAGCGGACCGGCATGGACCGTCGCCACAGGAACGGCACACCGAGCTCGCCTGGCAAGTGTCCAACGGGTCGTTCCGGAGTCTTACCGGGACTGTCCCGACTGGCGGTAAGCGCCAAGTAAGCCTCGGCTTATGGACAACTCCATCCCGCCAGCCCCAGACGCGGATGAGGACGCTCCTTATCTATACGGTCACTCGATCGCTGAAGCCTATACCGACTAACCTATGGTTTATGGCTGCCGGGTCTCTATGGAACCCTGAGCGATTCATATAGATGTCGCTGGAAGTCCATAAAAACCCGTCGCACAAGCTCTGGCTCGCCGAGCTCTGCAAAGGCGTCGTTCAGCGCCCTGTACCGAAGCCGCAAGAGCGGTGACAACTTCTCCGCGTCAAGCTCGTCCACGCCCTGCTTGACGTACTGCGCGAGTACGAAGTCAATGAACGCCTGCTGCTTGTCGGTAAACTCGCCGGCTCCAGCGATGCGCGCGGCTTCCGCTCGATCTTCCCGCGAAAGCGGGTCTCGGGCATAGGCGACATAGGCCAGAACGTCAAAAAGATCACTCTTTTCGGCCTCGATGACCTTCTGCATCTCGGCCAGCGGCTCCTTGCCGAAGCCGCGCTCAGCTAGGTCGGTCAGTAGTTTCTTACGGGTCTCGGGCGCGCTCCAGATCCGGCGTAACTCGTCCTCGTCCTTGAAGAACTCTGGTAGGGTTCCGAATAAGGCTTCGAGGAACTGCGCGGCCGACATCGGCCGCCCGTCCGCGCTCCAGAAAGTCGTTGCCGACATGCTCTGGATGGTTCGAGCCTTGCCATCGGCCAGCTTGACCTTGAGCTTCTGCCGCGGCGGCTCCGGATCGCCCATCGGCGGTGGCTCCGGGTTGGGCTCCGGCTCTCGCGGTGGGCGGGGCTGCCCTGGCAGTTCCGGCTCCTGCAGCTCGCCGTCCCACTCTGGGTCGCTGAAATGGTGGTGCGCCCTCACGAAGTCATAGATCGTGAAGTGGTCTTTGCCGTCATATAGGCGTGTGCCGCGGCCGACGATCTGCTTGAACTCGATCATCGAATTGATGGGCCGCATCAGCACGATGTTGCGCACGTTGCGCGCATCCACGCCGGTTGAGAGTTTCTGTGAGGTCGTCAGGATCGTCGGGATCGTCTTCTCGTTGTCTTGGAAGTCGCGCAGCGCCTGCTCGCCCCGCGCGCCGTCGTCGGCCGTCACGCGCACGCAGTAATCTGGGTCTTTGCTCGCCTTCACTTGGTTGATCAGATCGCGCACCATCAGCGCGTGCGGCTGGGTGGCGCAGAAGACGATGGTCTTCTCGCTCTGCTCGATCATACCCATGAAGAGCTTGACCCGGTACTCCTCGCGCTCGGGGATGATGATTGCGCGGTTGAAGTCACCTTCGACGTAGCGCTTGCCGGGCACGACCTCGCCCTCTACCACCGCGTCGTCTGGAGTATAGGTGTAGTCGTCGATCGTGGTGGCGATCTGCTTGACCTTGAAGGGGGTCAGGTAGCCGTCGTTGATGCCTTCCTTCAGCGAGTAGGTGTAGACCGGCTCACCGAAGTACGCATAGGTGTCCGTGTTGCCCCGACGCTTGGGCGTGGCCGTGAGGCCCAGCTGCACGGCCGGCGCGAAGTAGTTCAGGATCGCGTGCCACTGGCCTTCGTCGTTGGCACCGCCACGGTGGCACTCGTCAATGACGATGAGGTCGAAGAAGTCCGGGGGGTATTCGCCGAAGTAGGAAGAGGGTTGCCCATCCTTGGGCGCGCCGCTCATGAAGGTCTGGAAGATCGTGAAGAAGATGCTGCCATTCTTGGGTACCCGGCCCTTCTTCTTGATCTCGTCCGGTGCGATGCGCACGAGGGCATCGTCGGGGAAAGCCGAGAAGGCGTTGTAGGCCTGGTCGGCGAGGATGTTCCGATCAGCCAGTAACAGGATGCGCGGGCGCCGCGAGGATTCTCCCTGCCCATCCCAGTCGGCGACATTCCAGCGACTCTGGAACAGTTTCCAGGCGATCTGGAAGGCAATCGCTGTCTTGCCGGTTCCGGTGGCCAGGGTCAGCAGGATACGCTTGCGGCCCTCGGCGATGGCTTCGAGCACGCGCCGGATCGCGATCTCCTGGTAGTAGCGGCTTTCCCAGGCGCCGCCCTTGTCCTCGAAGGGCACGCCGGCGAAGCGGTCGCGCCAGGCGTTGGGTTCCGCAAAGGTCTTGGCCCAGAGTTCGTCGGGGCTCGGGTAGGCGGCGACATCACCCTCCTCACCCGTGGCCATGTCCACGCCGTAGATGGCCTGGCCATTGGTGGCGTAGGTGAAGCGCACCGCCAGCTTCCGCGCGTACTGCTTGGCCTGCGCCAGGCCCTCGGTGTGGGGCTTGTCCCAGGCCTTAGCCTCGATGACAGCGAGCTTAGTGTTCCGGTAGATCAACACGTAGTCGGCGATCTCGGCCTTGGCCCGCTGGCCTTTGCCCTGCAGGCGGCCGGGCGCGATGACCTCCCTGCGAATGCGGCTGCCGTCCACCACACCCCAACCGGCCTCCTTGAGGGCGGGGTCGATGCGCTCGGCGCGGGTTTCGGATTCGTTCATGTCACCGCTTCCAGTTGCTCGTCGATGGACTTGGCCGTGAGCTGGCCAGTGAAGGCCTGGTGCAGCAGCAACTTCTTGAGCTCGTCGAGGGCGTTGCGCTTGCGCTCGTACACCCGCTGGAGCTGTTCACTTTGCTCCAACCCTCTCTCCAATCTAGCTACGACTTTTACTTGTTCGTTCAACGTGGCCGGGATCGGGATCGGAATGGAGTTCAGAGCCTTCTGGTTCAGCTTCGGCTGGGCAGCGCCAGTGATGTACTCATCAAGCGGAATGCTCTCCAGATAGAACTCAACGAACTTTTGTGTCGCCATGTTCGCGAACTTGAGAATGTGGGCGTGGTTATTGACCCAGTACAGACCACTGACCGAGAAAGCGATGGGCGTCGATCGTGCAAGCAAGTTTGCGCCGTCCTCGGACACCAGCAGGGTATCACCGTCAAAGATGTAGTCAGCCACATAGTCCACGATGCCTGAAGCACCGTAGTAAGGGAACTCACCCGCCCTCCTGTCGCTCTTGGTGATGGGCACGCGCCTACTGTCAAGATTCGTCGACAGCTGGTCGACTGTCTTAGTCGGCCAGCATGCTGCGCCCCGCAGGAAGATGCTCTTCGCTTCGCTCCTGAACAGCTCCCTCGCGTTCCGCAGGTTCTTCTCGGCGTTGACCTTGGCCGTGGCGATGGCCTCGAAGGCTTCGTCGAGGATCGCGACGAGGCGGCGCTGCTCGGGCAGAGGGGGCATCGCGACCGAGAAACGACCCAGATCGTCGAACTTGAGGTTGTTGATGTTGACGCCATCGGACAGAGTCGCGATGAACTCCTTGTACCCCGACGAGATCAGCACATAGAACAGGTAGCGGCCATCAACCCCTTCGTAAGGCGTGAGCTGACCCATAAAGCCACCGAAAGCGTAGCCGTAGTCAGAGTCGATGTAGGCGACCTTACCAAGATGGGCCTTGCTGCCACTTGCTGTGCACACGATCAGCGACCCTGGACGAACGATCTTTGACGCAGGAACCGCGACCGAATCCGAAATGAACTTTAGCTCGCTCAAGTCGAGCTCATGCGATGCCAAAGCGATATTGTTTGCTCGCAGCACGGTATGGCCAGGAGAGTCCGCCTCGTCCGCCTTTGCATAAGTGAGCCCACGCTGGAAGCCGCAGATCTCGCTCAGCGGCTTGTACTCCCATCCCTCCATCACGCCACCAGCTCCCGGATCGCGGCTAGAATCCCGGCGCTTTCGGCGTCGAGGGCGGCGATTTCGTCGAGGATCTCTTGCGGGCTTCGCAGCGTGACCACTTGGCCACCATTCGGGTTCTTGACCGACAAGTCATAGGTAGTGGTGTCGATGCTTGTCGCGTCCAGGGTCCAACTCTTGGGGGAATCGGCGAAGGTCTTCTGCAGCTCGACGAACTCCAACAGGTCGGCATCGTTCAGTGCGGTGGTCTTGCCCAGGCTACGGCCCGGGTCGAGCTGGTAGTACCAGACACTTCGGGTCTTGGCGCCCTTCTCGAAGAACAGCACAACCGTCTTCACGCCGGCACCTTGGAATGTGCCGCCCGGACAGTCGAGAACCGTGTGCAGATTGCAGCTCTCCAGCAGCAGCTTGCGGATGCTGGTCGAGGCGTTGTCGGTGTTCGACAGGAAGGTGTTTTTGATGACGATCGCCGCCCGCCCCCCGGCCTTGAGCGTCTTGATGAAGTGCTGCAGGAACAGGAAGGCGGTTTCGCCGGTCTTGATGGGGAAGTTTTGCTGGACCTCCTTGCGCTCCTTGCCGCCAAAGGGCGGGTTGGCCAAGATGATGTCGAAGCGGTCCTTGTCCTGGATGTCGGCGATGTTCTCCGCCAGCGTGTTGGCGTGGATTACGTTCGGGGCCTCGATGCCGTGCAAGATCATGTTCATGATCGCGATCACGTACGCTAGGCTCTTCTTCTCCTTGCCGTAAAACGTGTTCGTCTGCAGGGTGTGGAGGTCGGCCGTGGTCAGGCCCGGCTGGTCGGAGAGGTACTCAAAGGCCTCGCACAAGAAGCCGGCCGAGCCACAGGCGCCGTCGTAGATGCGCTCGCCGATCCTGGGCTTGATCACCCTGATCATGGCGCGGATGAGCGGTCGGGGCGTGTAGTACTCGCCGCCATTACGGCCGGCGTTGCCCATGTTCTTGATCTTGGCTTCGTACAGGTGCGAGAGCTCGTGCTTCTCGGCCTGTGCGCCAAAACGCAGCTCGTCGACGCGCTCGATCACGTCGCGCAGGTTGTAGCCGCTCTGGATCTTATTCTTGATCTCGCCGAAGACCTCGCCGATCTTGTATTCAATGGTGTTGGGGCCGCTGGCGCGCTGTTTGAAGCCGGCGAGATACGGGAACAGCTTGGCGTTAACGAACTCACGTAGATCGTCGCCGATGAGCGCCGCGTTGTGATCAAGCTTGCCGTCGGCCCCCTTGGGCGCTGCCCAACTCTCCCAGCGGTAGGCCTGTTCGATGATGTAACGGTAAGGCTTGCCTTCAAGCGCGGCTTCGCTCGCCTTGTCGGCTTCGAGTGCGTCGAGGTACTTCAGGAAGAGTAGCCAAGAGGACTGCTCGGTGTAATCGAGCTCGCTCGTGCAGCCAGCGTCCTTGTGCAGGATGTCGTCGATATTCTTAAAAGTCTGTTCAAACATGGCGATCTGTACCGGGATCAAGATTACAGGGTTCAACGTCTTCCAACTCCAAGATGCCAGACGGCGTCACCGTCGGATAGGCGATTCAATGGAGTTCTTCCACCGAATGCGGCAAGTCTACTCGCAGACGGCCCAGGAAGAGTTGTCGGGATTCATGCCACCCGAGCCCGGCCTCATTCGTGAAGAGCTTTCCGCCTTGGACCAACCCGAGCTTGCAACGCTTTATGCAGAACACATAACCAGCACTTCTGTGCTGCAAGCCGGTCCGCAGCCTATTCCTCCCAACATGCGGCGGACGCGTAAGCCCCAACAAGTTAGCCCGCCTCATTCATGGTCGCACTGAGATTCGCCGACTCTCTTGGACCGAGCTGCCCGTAAGGGGAATGAAGCCGGTCAACCACCAACCATTTGAGGCGCCAGCGGTGCTAGGTCCACTACATCAATCACAAAGTAAGCGCCCCCCCCCCCAAAGCCCCGCATGCTAGAAGGTAGCCACCGTCGGACCCTGCGCGTTCTGATAGCGGCCATTGTAGGGGGTAATTGAGTTACTGCTACACCGAAAGACAAACATCTGCGCAACTTCGCTACCACCCGGAATGCTAACGGCAAATTTCGCAAGATTCGACAACTCCAAAGTTATCTTTCCTTTATACCCCGGCTCCACCTGCCCGTCGTTCGCGGTGGCAGTGACGAATAGACGTGCAAGACTCCCCTTAGTTTGCACGAGGCCGAAATAACCCGGGGGCATGAAGTACTCATGCTGCGAGCAAGCAAGGCAATTCTGACCCGGCAGCAGCATTAAGGAATCCGAAATCTGCTCTTCCGGAAAGAAAAAGTCATCGGCATTATACCTAGCACCATAACGCACCGGGGATGACTCCCAGGCATCATCACGCATTCGCCTAACCGTCCTGTCGAGCAGTATCTTTAGGGAAAACTCCTCAACAAGACTGCCCGGACAAACATCAAAAGACTTAGCAATACCCTTTAGGTTTTCAGATACAACTAGCATCACCTGCCCTTGATATTCATGGTTTCGGACGAATGCACGTTTTGGCCACCATCTTGGACGGGAGACCGCTCGCGCAAGCCTGAAAAGAATGCGCCCGACGCAGAACTGAACACTATAGCAATCAACCAAGTAATTATTTGATTACGATTTCGCACCACCCAGCCCCACAAGCTCTTCTTAAGTGGCACCTTGCCATCTATCGTCAAGCTTGTCTTCTCAACCCTGGGCTGGAACGACGTGTTCTCAGTAGAGAAAAAAACGACAGATGCAATCTTGTCACCACTTTTCAGACAATATTTGTAGCCGGTAGTATTGAAAAGCCTCAATTTCAAAAAACCGGAAAAAGACGGCTCAACCTTAGCCGGGGCAATAAGTATCCCTCGATCAAGGAACAGGCTACCGGTGGGAACTAAGATTCCGTACATGTTATGCGGAACTCTAATGTCCTCTGCGACTTCAATCACGATGGACCCATGCCTCCCTATGTCGAGACCATCCTGAGGGATCCGATACAACTGCCCTGAAGTCAACCCATAGCTTTCGTTCCAGGCCCCTCCGACGCTCAAATCAATCGAGTACGCGCCCGGATCCAGACCACCCTTTAAGTACAAAAGGCTCCTATCGGACAACCCTGCATCCGAGAAGGCCCTTTCGTCCCTTGCAATTCTGCCACTGATTTCTATCACACTCATTATTTCTGCCTCTCTGGGGATGGCTGAGAAACTCGCCCCCCCTGCCACTGCCCGCGATAAGGCGTAGCGCCATCAGCGACAGTAGCAACGACGAGATGGCAGAATCGAGCATAACGCTGGATCACAAAATCACTTCCCCCGCCCACACTAAGACCAAAAGTCAGCGCCCCGCAATATCCCGGTGGAACTACGCTCGAGTGAAGTGCGACACCACTTCTAAATAGCGTGCTTCTAGGGAAAATAGTCGCAGCTAGGTTCATCGGGAGATTCATCGACTCCACCGTCGTGACGAGGTACCAATTCCCAGGTGAGAAGACGTAGCACCCTTCATCATCAGCATCGACGGAATGTGAAGTTGAAGTCCGCCGAGTCTCCACCAGCAGCTCACCACCATCTGCAATGACATGAACTTTATCCAGCCTAAGGTCGATTCCCACGCCTTCTGGATCAAGCGCCTCCCGATCTGAAAGACCGGTCACGGGCCAGCAGCTGGGATCTCCAGTAAAGATGGCTCGCGGAGGAATGATCACTTTCTCCCCTCCGTTTCGAGTCCATCTGACAGAACATCAAACATGTAGGTGACGAAGGAAAAGCCCCCCTCACGCCTGAAAAATCCCCATGTCGTCATCTTCATGGCAACGAATCCACCCCAATCGCTCACTTGTGCGACCTAGAGTACTAGTAGTGCCTTTGCCGACACCAGCGGCTCAGCCGGTCTACCGCGCAGTACTGATGCAGTTACTCATGGCACCAGAGATAGCCTGATGTCCTTTGGGAACAACGACTTAGCCAACCTCAACTGGCCGCCGGGGTGCCGATAAGTGTCTTGTAAGCCGGGGAGCCGTCACTTTGAGCTGATTCGGGCCCGTGAAGCCCCAAGGGAAAGCCAGATGGGGCTCATGCCTGCTTTCAAGGCGGACAGCGGCTTGTGGTGTTCGGACCCGGAACCGAACCTACGTGTAGTACCTATCATTGACGTTGCGGTTGCAGGCGAGACACTTTCGATATGCACCAAAACGCCCACGACGCTCCCGTCCCAGCAAGCCACCGCATTCGCAAACCAAAGCGCTGCGCCCTTGATCCCAGCGCCAAAGCCTTAGAGTAGCGACGAGTCCAAGGGTGACCGATACAGCGATAGCCAACGCCGGGACCCATCGCACCATCGCATACACCCCTGCAAGCACCGGACTCTCCCGGAGCGTTCCCAACGGCAGCATCAGTAGCAAACCTAGCGCCAAGACCCCAAGTGCGGGCACATACATCCTTACCATCATCCACGTCCAACGATCCATTTAGCCGTCCCGGTGATTGTTTTGTGCATCCTTGAGCATATCGGTCGCAGGGGATGAGACGTGAAGGGCACACATTTTTTACCGCCCTTACAAGGCCGAACACCACCTTACGCTTCATACATGGCCCCCATGTCTTGCGAGTGCAGGCATCGACTCATACACCGCCGCCCGCGTCCTGCGTGCTGAACTCAGGCAGCATGCGCTTTAGTAGCGCTTAGCATGGGGCAAACGGCAGCATTCCTCGCGCTCGCGAAAGTGACGGTCAGCCCTGCCCGCACCGGCACCCGGTCGGCAGAGACAGACTTGCGCTATCAGTGATTGAACCACAACTGCATCACCCAGATCTCCGGCTAATGATCACGTCACCTAGGCTAGGTATGACGCGGATCGGCAGCAGCGCTTCATACACGGCAGAGGCCGCAAGGGCATGCAGAGCTCCCGAGACAGGGTCCTAACGGACGGGAAACCGGTGTGCCTCTAGAAGGCCGGAGGATCGGCTACGAGGGATCCAGCCGAGGGAGAACGCGTAAGGAGATGCAAATTGAACACCAACTCGTACCCTTCCGGGGGGGGGCGTCGGGGCGGCAGCGCCTGCCGGAAGCCAACCTCTTGAGCGCTAGGATCTCAGGGCTGGGAGGCCTCGATGTCACGCTTCCCTATGTATGTTAAAGCTTATAAGTAAGAGCTAATGAATATAGGGAAGCGTGACATCTCGCCTAGTGCCGGACCCTTGCCTACGCCTGGCTCTTGCGTTTCTTCCTATCCCGGCCCTGCTTGTCCTTCTCGCGCCTCTGGATCACCTTGGGATCCCCTGCCTCCTTCAGAACCCGGTGAAGCTCCTGATCCGTCATAGCGGTCCCACTGCGCTCTCGCTCGCGCTGTCGACGCTTGCGGTCTCGGGCCGCAATGCGCTTACGCTCCTTCGGAACGTTCAGCACCCCGAATCGCTCCTGGACCCTTTCCTCGACTTCGGCACGAAATTCGGTGCAACGCCCGGCTACCGGACATTGGCTGCAGATTGCATGCCCTTCGGTGCGCATACCAAAGCAGGCTGGATCGGAGGGCCCGGGGGCATCAAGCACCACCGGAGTACGCGAGGTGTAACCCCCTCGGTGGGCCTTAGCCTCATTGACGAGCTCCTGCCCAAACCGGCGCATAGCCTCTGCTTCCGAAATCAGCTGCTCGATGCACATGAAGCGATTGAGCGCCACCGGTTTGCGAACGCTCCCAGCCTTTGCCATCTGCTCCTCGATCCACGCCAGGGCGTCCAGCTGCTGTTGGTCGCCCACGAAGTTAGCCGCATAGAATCGCGGGTCGAAGTCCTTTGCAAAGGGATCGAAAATTCCTTCTGCCCGCTTCTGCTCCAAGCGCTCGAGCAGCATGGGCAGTTTGGAGTCACTGCAAAGCTGATTCGGCCGTGGCAGCTGTCGCGTCCCGCTAGCGTCAGCATCCAGCATTAGCTCAATGACATACCGCTCGTAGGGCACCCCCATCGCATCCGCGCGCTGGCGTGCCCGCCAGATGCTAGTGAAGTCACCTGCTTCCAGACCGTGGATACGGTAAGCAAAGCCGTGCGGCTCACGCCCCTCGCGTCGCACGAAGCGCGCCACGTAGTGCTTGCGATACGCCTCATAGAAGCTCTGCGTCCGCGAGCGTCCGTAAGTGGCGATAAGGCCAACTTAGGACAGGATGCGAGGCGGTGTTTGGATGAGGACCGTCCGCGCGCAGCTTCGCTTATCCCCGAAGGATCGGTCCAAATTGCTGCATGACTCTAGGCATCGAGTTTCTGAACGTGTGGTCCGCTAGCAACTTCAGCAATGCAACCTCGACGTCCGATGAACTTGCATTAGGCAGCTGTTGAGCCAACAGATCGCAAACCTTATCCACGATTCCCTTGGCCACCTTCCGGGGCTTGGCCGCATCATCCGGCACTAACGGAATGTCTTGAGCGCGAAGACTCAAGGTGTTGAGGACGAAATGCTGTCTCAGTTTCATCAACGCTTCCGTTCTATTTCCATGAAGATACTCTACAAGCCCCAGTTCTGGCGTGTAAGGCAGGTAGGAAATATTTGCAGCCTGTTCCGCCGCGATTCTAACAATCTCCTCAACCCTTGCATCCGCGATTGACTGCTGAGCATCTGCGTCAAGGACCATGTACGCCTTTGTGATCGCCGGAAGCAACGGAGTTTGACGAACGAAAAAGCGAAGCACATTTGCAACCCCCCCGACCGGAACAGCACTAACACCTGGACAGATAGATCCGTCTGCGTACAAACGCGTCATCGCATGCCGGACCAACTGTTCCACAACAATTCTGGCAGACTCATCTTCTACATATATCAAAATGTCGGATGCCGCCTCTTCACGATAGGCCAGTGCGCCCAGGACATAAGACGGGAAGCAGCCGCGTGTACATTGAACAACGCCGTCTTCCGTCTCCTGAAGGAACAACAGGCTGTCACGTGAGGCTTGCTTGATCAATGTGGAAGAGTGCGTAGACACAATAACGGTCAAGGACTTGCTGCCAGCAATCTCACCCAGATGGCTAAGCAACTCTGCCTGTGCTGTAGGATGAAGCGCAAGCTCAAGCTCGTCTATCAACAAGAGGGAGTTGTCAGGGCAATCCTGCAGCATTCGTAGCAGCTTAATGATACACAGCTCACCCAAGCTAAGGTTCTTTTCTGAGAAGTACTGCTTCTTTCCTCCTACATCGGGAAGCTCAATCAAGAACGCCTGACTCCCCACTCCTCGGCGCACATTGATTGTCTTCAAAGCGTCGAACTTGTCCGTGCAGAATATCCTGTTAGCCGCATCAATTATTCCTTGCGGGGCGGCGCGCACTCGTCTAGGCGAGAAATCCTCCTGACTCGGCTCGATTCGATCTGCATTCGCCGCAATGTAAAGCACGTTCGGGTACGGCAAGAGCGATAGAACCTTGCTGTTTTTCTTCGGCGTAGGAACCCACCGTTCAGTTCGGTACGTGTATGAAACGTCTCCACCTGGTGTCTCGTAAGAGATTGTCGCTCCCTCGTAGGAATCCAATCGATCGGATTTTTTCGAGGCAGGGAAATGAAGGGGAAAGGAGTTACTAAATCCGATACGCCTGATGCATCCGAGCAGTGAAGTCTTCCCCGTGCCATTTGCACCAGTAAGCAGCCACAATCCCTGACTCGGGATTTCAAATTCTAGACGTTTGATATGGCGCAGGTTTTCAATGATGATCTTCGAAGGCATTCCATTCCCCTGTATCGACACTCGTGAGAGTTTAGCCGGTATGATCTTGCCCGAGAGGGGTCTTCGACCGGAGCTTAAAGACGGCGACCTTTCTCGTCAGTCATCTGTCGGAACTGCAAGAGCGTCCCGCTCATCAGCCTTTGGCCCAGCAGCATCCCGGATCTCAGGATAGCGGCTGTACAAGGAAGTATCGTCTCCAGCTAAGTCACCCTGAAGCCGCCCTGTCGATGGTACCGCGGCCTCGGCGCGCGGACACGACCCATCCGCAACTCGCAGCAACGAAGCCCGGCCAGCACTCAGCTGGGCGCGAACCCCTTTCCCATCAAATAGTTCCGAGCACAGCCCAAACAAAAAGCCCCGACCAAGGCCGGGGCTTTTTGCTGTATCTGGTGCCGGAAATAGGAATCGAACCTACGACCTACGCATTACGAATGCGCCGCTCTACCAACTGAGCTATTCCGGCTGAGCAGGCAATTCTACGGTGGAGGCCCCCAAGCGGTCAATTGGCACCGCCCCAGCCCGCCACCAAGGGAAAGGCACACACTCCCCACCCCACCACGCGTTGACGCAAGGCCGCCTACAGTGGCCCTGTCCCGCCTGGAAGCCCCCGATGCCCGCCTGTTCCCGACTGACCGGCCTCATGCTGGCCGCCCTGCTCTGCACCGCCAGCACCGGCGCCGCCGAACCCGCCCGCCAGGCGCCGCAGCCACCCGACCAACAGTGGCAGCCGCTGTTCCAGCAAGTCCAGGGCGCTCACCTGTTCAAGGACCAGAAGACCTTCGCCGACGCCATCCCGCGCCAGGATGCCCGTGCGCTGCTTGATCACTGGCAGCAGGCGCAGACGCAGCCGGGCTACAGCCTGCCCGCCTTCGTCGCCGCCCAGTTCACGGTGCCCGGCGATACGGCGCCCTATGTGCCTCCGGCCGGCGAAACCCTGCGTGCCCACATCGACGGCCTGTGGCCGGTGCTGACCCGCGCCACCCCCACGGTGGACCCGCATGGCTCGCTGCTGCCGCTGCCCAAGCCCTACGTGGTGCCCGGCGGCCGTTTCCGCGAGGTCTATTACTGGGACAGCTACTTCACGATGCTGGGGCTGGCGTCCAGCGGGCGCTGGCAGCAGGTGCGCGACATGGTCGACAACTTCGCCTGGCAGCTGGACCAGTACGGGCACATCCCCAACGGCAACCGCAGCTACTACCTGAGCCGCTCGCAGCCGCCGTTCTTCAGCGTGATGGTGGACCTGCTGGCCACCCACGAAGGCGATGAGGCCTACCGCCGCTACCTGCCCCAACTGCGTACCGAGCATGCGTTCTGGATGCGCGGTGCCGACGGCCTGCAACCGGGTGCGGCCAGCGAGCGCGTGGTGCGGCTGGCCGACGGCCAACTGCTCAACCGCTACTGGGATGGGCGTGCGGTGCCGCGTACTGAATCGTGGACCGACGATCTGGCCACCGCCGCGCAGGCGCCACAGCGCGCGCCATCGCAGGTGTATCGCGACCTGCGCGCGGGGGCGGAGTCCGGCTGGGATTTCAGCTCCCGTTGGCTGGCCGACCCGGCCACGCTGGGCAGCATCCACACCACCGCCATCGTGCCGGTGGACTTGAACAGCCTGCTGTTCCATCTGGAAAAAACCGTGGCCCGCGCGAGCAAGGCGGCGGGGGACCGCGCTGCGACACGCGATTACGAGCAGCGGGCGAAGGCGCGCCAGAAGGCGATCAATACATTGCTCTGGGACGCCACCCAGGGCTGGTACGTGGATCGCGATATCGAGCGCGGTCAAACCCGCCCTGCCCTCACTGCAGCGGCGCTGTTTCCGCTCTGGCTGCAGGTAGCCACCCGCGCGCAGGCCCGGCAGACGGCAGCAGCGGTGGACGCGCAGTTGCTGCGCCAGGGCGGCCTGCTCACCACCACCGTGCGTACCGGGCAGCAGTGGGACGCCCCCAACGGCTGGGCACCGCTGCAGTGGGTCGCGGTGGATGGGCTGCAGCGCTATGGCGAGAACACGCTGGCGCGTCGCATCGGCACGCGCTTCCTGGACACCGTGCAGGCCGTGTACGACAGCGACGGCAAGTTGGTGGAGAAGTACGTGGTGGACGGCTCAGCCAGTGGCGGCGGTGGCGGCGAGTACCCGCTGCAGGATGGCTTCGGCTGGAGCAACGGGGTGACCCTGGCACTGCTGGACCGGCTGTGTCCGCCGCGACGCACGTGCGTCAGTGCACAGGATGTGGGCGCCGCGGACTGAGCCGCGGCGCAGCCGCAATCAACCTCCGCGCGTGCCGTGTGCGCCCGGAACCGATCGCGCAATGCCGTATTGCGCGGCGTAGTACGTACTCAGCACCAGCAGGCTGGCCATCGGCAACCCACCGCCAAAACGGTCCCAAGCCAGCAGGCAATCGCTGGCCACGAACAGCACCGCGCCGCCCGCCGCCCACGCCGTGCCGCGCCGGTCGACGCCCTGCGGTGCCGGCGCGCGCCAGTGCCGCGCCAGCGCGAGGATCGCCATGACCGCCAGCACCACCACGTAGGCCAGCACCGGCACGCGCATGTCGGCCGGCAGGTGCGGCCACAACGCGATGAGGTTGCCCGCGGCGAAGGCACCGAGCAGCACGGCCGCCACGCCCAGTCCGCGCCCGGCGTGGATGCCGGCGCGGAAGGCGATGATGTAGCAGACATGCGCCAGCAGGAACGCGACCAAGCCCGGCACGAAGGCGTCCATCGGCAGCATCAGGGCGATGTCGCCGAGGCAGGACAGGCCCATGCCGGCCAGCACCGCACGGCGGTAGCCGGCTGCTGGCCGTGTTGTTGAGGTGGCCGGGCTGCGGGCGACCTGACCCGCCTGCCATGCGATCGAAGCGATCAACAAGGTAGCGAGTGGTTTGGCCAGCCAGTGCACCCAACGTCCATCGCCGTCCAGGCCCGCGCCGACGATGGCGGCGATGGCCACGGCCACGATGAGTAGATCGCGGCCGCGCGAGGTCATCGGGCTTTCCACAGCTCGGCCAAGCGATCAGGCTTGCCGGCGATGCGCTGCAGCGACGGGTACAGCAGGCCACCGTGGTAGTCCAGGCTCACCGTGTCGATGCGGTCGAAACTGCGCACCAGCAGGGTAATCGGCGCCTTGTCGGTCTTGGCGGCCGTCACCGCGTCCTTCAGCACGTCGCCCTTGAACACGCGCCCGTTGACGGCCAGCACTGTCATGCCCGGTGCCAGGCCGGCGTTGAACGCCGGGCTGTCCCACAGCACGTCGGTCAGCGCCCCGGTGTTGGCCACGCTGACGCCGAGCGAGTACGTCAGGTTGATGCCGGCGGCACGGGTTTCCTGCGCCTTGACCGCGTCGCTCGGGGTATCGGTGTAGACCAGTTTCCAGCCGGCCGCGTCCAACCCGCCGGTGAGCGAACCATGCCCGTCCAGGCGCTCGCGCAGGAAGCTGGCCCAGTCAAACGGCGCGATCCCGTTCAAGGTGTGCACCACGTCCTCGAAGGTGTAGGGATGGACGTTCCAGTCGCCGTCGTTCACGCCGAAGAACGCCTTGGCGAAATCGTCGAGGCTGCGCTTGTTGCCGGTCAGCGCACGCAGCTTGCCTTCCACTTCCAGCCACACCATCTGGCCACCGGAATAGTAGTCCTCGCTCAGCTGGTAGTTGCGGAAGGCCAGCGCGCGACGCTGGGCGATGGTGGGATCGTTGGTGGTGTCCTGCAGCGCGCGCCACGCCAGGCCCGGCCGGCCGCGATCGTAGGTGGCCGCCACGTTGGCGAGGGTTTCGCGGGTCTGCTGCACGCTCCACAACCCCGAGCGCGCGGCCAGCACCTGGCCCCAGAACTGGGTCTGGCCTTCATACAGCCACAGCAGGCTGTCGCCCATCGGCACGTTGAAGTTGGGCGTGGACAGGTCCGCACCGCGCCGGTACTTGCCATTCCAGGAGTGGTTGAACTCGTGCGGCAGCAGGTCGCGGCCCAGCCAGTTCTTGTCCCACTCGGTGAAATAGCCCGGCTCGGCGCTGTTCTCGCTGGAGCGCTGGTGCTCCAGGCCGATGCCGCCGAGCTTGCTGGTCAGCGCCAGCAGGAAGTCGTAATGATCGAAGTGGCGCGCGCCGTACAGCTTGTAGATCTGCTGCACCAGCGCGCGGTGCGCCTGCAGCTGTTCGGGCTTGGCGACCAGCGATTTGGCATCGTCGGCAAACACGTTCAGGCGCACCGGCACCTTGGCGCCCGGATCCAGGTCGAACTGCTGGTAGTAGCGGCCGGCGAACAGCGGCGAATCGACCAGGTGGTCGTAGCTGATCGGCTTGAACACCACGGTGTCACCGTCGCGGCGCTCGGTTTCCAGCGCGGTGGCGTAGTTCCAGCCCTTGGGCAGGGTCACGCTGGCCTGCGCCTGCAGGTTGCGGGTGATCACGCCGGCCGGATACAGCGAGTTGGCGTTCCACTGCAGGTTGAGCATTTCCGGGGTCATCACCACCCGGCCCTGGCTGCCGCCCTGCGACGACAGGAACTTGAACTCGGCCACCACTTCGCTGGCACCGTCGGGCACATTCACCTTGAAGGCGTACACGTCGTACTGATCGCGCGTCCATTGCAGCGGCTTGCCGTTGGCGGTGACCACCAGCCCGGCCACCTTGTCGATCGGGCCACTGGGCGAATGCGCACCGGGCAGCCACTGCGGATACAGCAGGGTGAGCGGGCCAGGCTTGGCCGGAATGGTGGCCTTGACCTTGAAGATGCGCCGGCCGATGTCGCGTGCGTCCACCTCGATGCGCAGCACACCCGGCCAGGCGACATCCTGCGGGGGCGGCGTCTGCGCCTGTACGCCGGTGGCAGTAAGTGCCAGCAGCACGGACAGGACGGTGGTACGCATGTTCATCGGCAACGCTCCGGCGGTGATAGAGGCGATCCTAGCCCTCGCCACTGCCCTGCCCCATGGCCAAAGGTCATGCGTGGGGCAGCGGCCAGAACGGGCAAAGCGACACCCGGCGCGGCGCGTCTGGTGCGCGCCGCGTCGGCAATCGGGTGACCCCGCAGGAAGCAGCCACGCATGGCGTGGCTCTGCCTGCGTAACGACAGCGTATCGGGGGTTTACTGTTTGGCGGTGCCCGCCTGCGGGAGCGACTGGATGACGTTGCCCTTGTCATCCATGAAGGCCAGCGCCGGTTCGCCGCCGGGGCTGACGGTCATCATGATGCGCGGCCGGCCGGCGGCATCGGCCAGGATCAGCGCCGAAGAGTCGCCACGGGTGCGACCCACGAACAACCGCTGGGTCTGTTCGCCGCCGGCGTCTTTCCACTTCTGCCGCAGGGCCTGCTTTTCCGGGCCGGCCGGTGCGGCCTGGTACTGCTGGTAGAGCGCGTCGTAGTCCTGGTGCAGGCCGCGGTCGTAGACCGACAACCCGGTTTCCATGTGGCCATTGACTTCGTAGTGATGCACCGCCAACTGCTGGTCGCCGCCGAAGCGGTCCATCGACAAGTGCACGCCCGCGCTGGGCTTGCCCTTCGCATCCAGCTTGCCGTCGTAGATCAGGCCTCCAACCTCATCACCCACGCCGTTGTAGAACAACATGCCCGGCATGGGACCCCGACCGCTCTTGATCTCCTTGCCGTCGACGACCGGCTCCGGCAGCAGCCCGCGCGCGGCAATGACCATGGAACGGCCGCCGTCGGCGCCGACGATGTTGATCCTGGCCACGTTGATCTCGTCGAAGGTGGCGCGCGATGGCGGCGTCCGCGCGCCCATCAGCGCCAGTGCACCGCCCACGGTCAGCACCCCGCCAAGCACCAGCTTCAACAGTCGGTTCTGGGTGCGCAACTGGTGGAACAGCGCGGCGACGTCATCTTGGCCGCTCTTCATTGCTGCCGGCGCGGTGGCCGGCGTTGCCTGCTTGCTCATCCTTCACTCCTTGTGTGGCTCGATCCATGGCGGCACGGCCGCTCCCTGCGCGCCACGCTGATGCGCATGACGCGTTCATCCATGCTCGACCGTGGCCAACGCGGTCGTCAAGGCCCGTTCCTCACGATGCCGGTTGGCGGCGCAGGCCCAGCAACAACAAGGCCCGCATTCGCGGGCCTTGGCGGGGACACTGACGCAGCGACGTGGCTCAGCTGATCAACCGCAGCCGTAGTTCCTTGGGCAGCGCGAACACCATCGATTCCGGCTCGCCGTCGAGTTCGCCGACGCCGGTGGCACCCAGTTCCTTCAAGCGTGCGATCACGCCGTCCACCAGCACCTGCGGTGCCGAGGCGCCAGCGGTCAGGCCGATGTGCTTCTTGCCTGCCACCCATGCCGGGTCGATTTCGTGGGCGCCGTCGATCAGGTACGACTCCACGCCTTCACGGCGCGCCAGTTCACTGAGACGGTTGGAGTTGGAGCTGTTCGGCGAGCCCACCACCAGCACCAGGTCGCAGCGCTGGGCCAGGTCGCGCACGGCGTCCTGGCGGTTCTGGGTGGCGTAGCAGATGTCGTCGTTCTTCGGCCCCTGCATGGCCGGGAAGCGCGCCCGCATGGCCTCGATGATGCCGCGCGTGTCGTCCACCGACAGCGTGGTCTGGGTGGTGTAGGCGAAGTTTTCCGGCTGCTCGATCTCCAGCGTGGCCACGTCTTCAACGTCTTCCACCAGGTAGATCCGGCCGGTGCCGCGCTCGCGGTTCCACTGGCCCATGGTGCCTTCCACTTCCGGGTGGCCGGCGTGGCCGATCAGCACCACGTCGCGGCCGGCCCGGCAGTGGCGGGCCACTTCCAGGTGTACCTTGGTGACCAGCGGGCAGGTGGCATCGAACACTTTCAGGCCACGGCGCTCGGCTTCCTGGCGCACGGCCTGGGACACGCCGTGGGCGCTGAAGATGACGGTGTTGTCGTCGGGCACTTCGTCGAGTTCCTCGACGAAGATCGCACCGCGCGCCTTCAGGTCATCCACCACGAAACGGTTGTGCACGACCTCGTGGCGCACGTAGATCGGCGCCCCAAGGGTCTCGATCGCGCGCTTGACGATCTCGATCGCACGATCGACACCGGCACAGAAACCACGCGGATTGGCGAGCAACACGTCCATCGGTCAGATACTCCGGCCGGCACGCGGCCGGTTGATTGCAGGAAACAGGAGGGAATTATCCCGCTTTTTTCTCGGACTTGCCGTCGAACAGGCCAAACACAGCGATCCCGACCGCGCCGACCACGATCGCCGCGTCGGCGATGTTGAACGAGGGCCAGTAATGGTCACCGATGTGCCACTGGATGAAATCCACCACGTGGCCGTGCATCAGCCGGTCGATCACGTTGCCGATCGCCCCGCCGATCACCAGCGCGTAAGGCACTGCGCTGCGCCAGTGGGCACGGGCGGTGCGCGACAGCCAGAACGCCATCAGGCCACTGATGCCCACCGCCAGCGCGGTGAAGAACCACAGCTGCCAGCCACCAGCATCGCTCAGGAAGCTGAATGCCGCACCGGTGTTGTAGGTGCGGAACCAGTTCCAGAAGCCCTCGATGACCACCACTGGCTGGTACTCGGGCAGGCTGGACAGCACCCAGGCCTTGCTCCACTGGTCCAGGCCGATGATCGCCACCGACAGCAGCAACCACACCAACGCATTGGGACGCGGACGGACGGCGCTCATCAGAACCACCGCCGATCTTCGCCGGCACCGTCGATGTTGGTCACGCAGCGACCGCACAGTTCCGGATGGGCCGCCACCGTGCCCACGTCGGCACGGTAATGCCAACAGCGCACGCACTTGGTTTTTTCAGTCGGCTGCGCGCTGACAAACACCTCATCGGTGGTCGCCGGGCGCACTTGCACATCGCCACTGATCAGCAGGAAGCGCAGTTCGTCCGCCAGCGGCTGCCAGCGGGCGGCGGTGTCCGCGTCGGCGGCCACGGTGATCTCCGCTTCCAGCGCCGCACCGATGGCACCGTTGGCGCGCATCGGCTCGAGCACCTTGGACACCTGCTCGCGCAGGGCCAGCAGCTGGTCGAAATCGGCGGCGGTGAGCGGCGCGTCGGCCGGCAGCGGTTCCAGACCGTCGTACCAGGTGGCAAACAGCACGTTGTCCTTGCGTTCGCCCGGCAGGTAGCCCCACAGCTCGTCGGCGGTGAAGCTCAGGATCGGGGCGATCCAGCGGGTGAACGCTTCGGCGATGTGGTACATCGCGGTCTGCGCCGAGCGGCGGCCGCGCGAGTCCACCGGCATGGTGTACAGCCGGTCCTTGGTGACGTCCAGGTACAGCGAGCCCAGGTCGACGCTGCAGAAGTTCAGCAGCAGCTGCACGATCTCGGCCATGGTGTAGCTGGTGTAGGCGGCCTTGATCTTCTCCTGCACCTCGAAGGCGCGATGCACGATCCAGCGGTCCAGCGCGACCATGTCGGCCGGTGCCACCCGATGCTGGGCCGGGTCGAAGCCGTCCAGGTTGCCCAGCAGGAAGCGCGCGGTGTTGCGCAGGCGCCGGTAGGCGTCGGCATTGCGCTTGAGGATCTCCTGCGACAGCGACATTTCATTGCTGTAGTCGGCCGAGGCGATCCACAGGCGCAGGATGTCCGCGCCCAGCGTCTTCATGATGTCCTGCGGCTCGATGCCGTTGCCCAGCGACTTGGACATCTTGCGGCCCTTCTCATCCACGGTGAAGCCATGGGTGAGGCACTGCTTGTACGGGGCATGCTTGTCGATGGCCACGCCGGTGAGCAGCGAGGACTGGAACCAGCCGCGGTGCTGGTCCGAGCCTTCCAGGTACAGGTCGGCCGGCTTGCCGAAGCCTCGCGCCAGCAGCACGCCTTCGTGGGTCACGCCGGAATCGAACCACACATCCAGGATGTCGGTGACCTTCTCGTACTGCGCGGCGTCGTCGCCGAGCAGCTCGGCGCTGTCCAGCGAATACCAGACGTCGATGCCGCCCCGCTCCACGCGGTCGGCCACCTGCTGCATCAGTTCAACGGTGCGCGGATGCGGCTCGCCGGTTTCGCGGTGGGTGAACATCGCGATCGGCACGCCCCAGGTGCGCTGGCGGCTGATGCACCAGTCCGGGCGCCCTTCGACCATGCCGCCGATGCGGGCCTTGCCCCAGCTCGGGAACCAGCCGACGTTGTCGATGGCGGCCATCGCATCGCTGCGCAGGTTGGCCTTGTCCATCGAGATGAACCACTGCGGGGTGGCGCGGAACACCACCGGCGTCTTGTGACGCCAGCAGTGCGGGTAGCTGTGCACGATCTCGACGAAGGCCAGCAGCGCGCCGGACGCGCGCAGCGCGTCGACGATCAGCGGCTGTGCCTTCCACAGGTGCACACCGGCCAGTTCGACATCGCCAGCCGGCGGCGTCGAAGACAGGTACACGCCGCGGCCGTCGACCGGGTTGATCTGGCCTGCGTTGTACTTCTCCATCAGCCCGTACTGCTGGCTGACCACGAAGTCTTCCTGGCCGTGGCCGGGGGCGGTGTGCACCGCGCCGGTACCGTCTTCATCGGAGACGTGGTCGCCGTTGAGCAGCGGAATGTCGCGGGTGGCATAGAACGGATGGGCCAGCAGCAGGTTTTCCAGCGCGGCGCCGGTGGCACGACCGTGCACGACCAGGTCTTCCAGGCCGTAGCGCTGCAGCGAACGCTCGGCCAGTGCGGCGGCAAGCACCAACCAACGGCGCGCGCCGTTGTGGGCCGGACCTTCGGCCAGCACGTACTCGATCTCCGCACCGAGGGACACCGCCAGCGAGGCCGGCAGCGTCCACGGGGTGGTGGTCCAGATCGGCACGGCTACCTCGACATCGGCCGGCAGGGTCGCGCCGAAGCGCGCGGCCAGCTGCTGGGAATCACGCGCGGCGTAGGCCACGTCGATCGCCGGCGAGGTCTTGTCCTGGTATTCGATTTCCGCTTCCGCCAGCGCCGAGCCGCAGTCGAAGCACCAATGCACCGGCTTGGCGCCGCGCACGATGTGGCCGTTGGCGAACACCTTGGACAGCGCGCGGATCTCGTTGGCCTCGAAGTCGAAGCTCAGCGTCTTGTACGGGTTGTCCCAATCACCGATCACGCCCAGGCGCTTGAAGTCGCGGCGCTGCAGCTCGATCTGCTCTTCGGCGAATTCGCGGCACTTCTGGCGGAACTGCTCGGCGTCCAGCTTGACCCCGACCTTGCCCCACTTCTTCTCGACCGCGATCTCGATCGGCAGGCCGTGGCAATCCCAGCCCGGCACGTAGGGCGCATCGAAGCCGGCCAGGTAGCGCGACTTGACGATGATGTCCTTGAGGATCTTGTTGACCGCGTGGCCCAGGTGGATCTGGCCGTTGGCATAGGGCGGGCCGTCGTGCAGCACGAACAGCGGGCGACCCTGCGCGTTGTCGCGCAGGCGGGCGTACAGGCCCTCGTCTTCCCAGCGCGACAGAATGCCCGGCTCGCGCTTGGGCAGGTCGCCGCGCATCGGGAATTCGGTTGCCGGCAGATGAAGGGTGGCTTTGTAGTCCTGGCTCACGCAGTGGCTCGCAATCTGTGTTCGGAAAGGATGTGACGCGCCTGTTCGGCGTCACGGTGCATCTGGTCGGTCAACGCGGCCAGATCTTGGAACTTCTCTTCGTCGCGCAGCTTGGCGACGAATTCCACTTCAATATGACGACCGTACAGGTCGCCCTGGAAATCGAACAGGTGCGCTTCCAGCAGCGGCTCCACGCCGTCCACGGTGGGACGGGTGCCGAAGCTGGACACCGACGGCCACGGCTGGTCGAACACGCCGTGCACCCAGGTGGCGTAGATGCCCGACAGCGCCGGGGTCTTGGGGAAGCGCAGGTTCGCCGTCGGGAAGCCCAGCGTACGGCCCAGCTGGCGCCCGCGCACTACCCGGCCCCCGATCGAATACGGACGGCCGAGCAGGTCGTTGGCGTGGGTGAAGTTGCCCTCGCGCAACAGCTGGCGGATGCGGGTGCTGGAAATGCGCTCGCCGTGCAGGTCCACCGGCTCGATTTCCCCGGCGGTGAAGCCGCGCTCCGCGCCCATGGCCTGCAACAGCGCCAGGTCGCCGCGACGGCGGTTGCCGAAGCAGAACTCCGGCCCGATCCAGACTTCCCGCGCACTCAGGCGCTGCACCAGCAGCTGCTGGACGAAGTCTTCGGCCTGCATGGCGGCCATGCGCGCATCGAAGCGCAGCAGGCCCACTGCATCCACGCCCAGTTCGTTGAGCATGGCCACTTTGTCGCGGGCCAGGGTCAGCCGCGGCGGCGGCTCGCCCTGGGCGAAGTACTCGCGCGGCAACGGTTCGAACGCCACCGCCACGGCGGCCACGCCCAACGCGCGGGCGCGCGCCACCGCATGCCGCACCAACGCACGATGGCCAAGATGCAGGCCGTCGAATGCGCCGATGCAGACCACGCTTCCGTGCGGGAACAGTGGCCCGCCTTCAATGCTTCTGAACAACCTGCTCATCAACTGGGAATCGGGCCCACCAGGGCCGATGGAGTGCAAGGGATAGCCATGAAGTATAGCCGGGGTGTCCACGGATCAATGCTCGCGCAGGTGGCGCGGGCGGAACCCCATCGCCACCAGGGCCACCAGGTAGGTCAGGCCGCCGCCGCCGACCAGCAGCGCGAGGTTGCCCATCCGGTGCCACTTGTCCATCTCGGTGAAGCCGGACATGCCGTGCAGCAGGGCCAGCAGCACCGCCACCATGGCCGCGCAGGCCAGGCTCAGGCGGGTCACGTAGCCGGCCCAGCCGGGCTTGCGCTGGTACACATCGGTCTTGCCCAGCCAGTACCAGAGCAGGCCAAGGTTCAGGTAACTGGACAGCGCGCTGGCGATGCCCAGCGCCAGATGCAGGCCCGGCTGCTTGCCCAGCGCGACCCACACGCCCTGCGCCTTCAGCGCGTCCGGCACCATCACCTGGTACAGCACGGCCAGCAGGAGGAAGTTGAAGACCATGTTGGCCACCAGCGCGACGATACCGGCGCGGACCGGGGTGCGGGTGTCCTGGCGCGCGTAGAACGCCGGCAGCACCACCTTGAGCAGCGCGAATGCCGGCAGGCCGAAGCTCAGGCCGTAGACCGACAACGCGGTCATGCGGGTGTCGAAGGCAGTGAACTCCTTGTACTGGAACAGCGTGGCGATCAGCGGCTCGGCCAGCAGCACCAGGCCCAGCATGGCCGGCACCGAAATCAGCAGGGTCGTGCGCAGGCCCCAGTCCAGCGCGCTGGAGAAGCCGGCCTTGTCGGTGCTGACGTGGTGGCGGGCCAGCGCCGGCAGGATCACCGTGCCCAGCGCCACGCCGAACACGCCCAGCGGCAGCTCCAGGAAGCGGTCGGCCAGTGACAGCCAGGACTGCGAGCCGTCGGTGAGCTTGGCGGCGATCACGGTATCCAGCAGCAGGTTGATCTGGGCCACCGAGGAGCCGAACAGGGTCGGCACCATCAGGGTGAGCACCTTGCGCACGCCCGGATGCCGCCAGCCCCAGCGCGGCAGGGTCAGCAGGTTGATGCCCTTCAGCGACGGCAGCTGGAACAGCAGCTGCAGCAGGCCCGCCGCCAGCACCGCCCAGCCCAGGGCCAGGATCTGCTTCTCCGGGGTGCCGCCCAGCCGGGGCGCCAGCCACACCGCGCCGGCGATCATGCACAGGTTGAGGATGACCGGGGTCAGCGCCGGCATCGCAAAGCGCTGGAAGCTGTTCAGGGCGCCGCCCGCCAGCGCGGTCAGCGACACGAACAGCAGGAACGGGAAGGTCAGCCGGAACAGGTCCACCAGCAGGCCATGCTTGGCCGGGTCGGTGTCCACCCCGCTGGAGAACAGGGTCGCCAGTTGCGGCGCGAAGATCAGCGCCAGCGCGGTGACCAGCATCAACACGCCACCCAGGGTGCCGGCCACCCGCGACATCAGCTCGCGCAGCTCGGTGTGGGGGCGGGTTTCCTTCACTTCCGTGAACACAGGCACGAAGGCGGTGGCGAACGAGCCCTCCGCGAACAGCCGGCGGAGGAAGTTGGGCACCCGGAAGGCCACCCAGAAGGCATCGGTGACCGCATTGGTGCCGAACGTGGTGGTGATGACCTGGTCGCGAACCAGCCCCAACACCCGCGAAATCATGGTCATGCTGCTGAAAGACAGCAGACCCCGCAACATCCTTGGTGAACTCACCCGTGTTCCCTCTTGACAATTGACTTGACGTACATTTTTCGAGCCATCATACTTTCCAGCTTGCTGTTCCCATTACACCGATTTTTCAGGAAACCACCACTGTGGCCAATATCAAGTCCGCCAAGAAGCGCGCCAAGCAGACCGTCGTGCGCAACGCGCGCAATACGGCTCAGCGTTCGATGCTGCGCACCGCTGTCAAGAAGGTGATCAAGGCTCTGGATGCCAATGACGCCGCCGGCGCCGAGGCAGCCTTCGCTGTTGCCCAGCCGATCCTCGACCGTTTCAGCTCGCGTGGTCTGATCCACAAGAACAAGGCTGCTCGCCACAAGAGCCGCCTGACCGCGCGCATCAAGGCCATCAAGGCTGCCTGATACGGCGCTGCGGGTGTCGTAGAGCCACGCCACGCGTGGCTTCGACCCAGCCGCAGAAAAAGACCCGGCCCCGGCCGGGTTTTTTGTTGCCCGCAGATCCGTAACGCCAGATTCTGCCCGGCTGCACGCAAGCCAAGCCGTAGCGCCGGGCTCTGCCCGGCTGCCCTTCGCGGCGATATCAGGAACGCCGAACGCCAGCCGGGCCGTAGCGCCGGGCTCTGCCCGGCTGCCCTTCGCGGCGATATCGTGAACGTTGGACGCCAGCCGGGCAGAGCCCGGCTCTACGAGGCCATGCACACGCGGCGCGGGCGCACCACAGAAAAACCCGGCCGCAGCCGGGTTGTTCAGGGGCGCGCGGAGGCGCTCAGTACGCATCGCGCGCTTGCGCCTCGTCTTCCTTCTGGCGATCGAAGAAGGCCATGATGTTGGTCATGATCGGCCAGGTGCCTTCACGGCCCAGCGCCGAGACCAGGTACCACGGCTGGGTCCAGCCCAGCTCGGCGACGATCTTCTCGGCCGCGGCCTTGGCCTCGTCCTCGAACATCAGGTCGGCCTTGTTCAGCACCAGCCAGCGCGGCTTGTCCAGCAGCTCCGGATCGTGCTTTTCCAGCTCGCGCTCGATCGCACGGACCTGCTCGATCGGCGAAACACCTTCCACGCCACCTTCCATCGGCGAGATGTCCACCAGGTGCAGCAGCAGGCGGGTGCGCTGCAGGTGGCGCAGGAACTGCGCACCCAGGCCGGCACCGTCGGCCGCCCCTTCGATCAGGCCGGGAATGTCGGCGATGACGAAGCTGCGGTAATTTTCAACGCGCACCACACCCAGGTTCGGGTACAGCGTGGTGAACGGGTAATCGGCCACCTTCGGGGTGGCAGCGGACACCGCACGGATCAGCGTGCTCTTGCCGGCATTGGGGAAGCCCAGCAGGCCCACGTCGGCCAGCAGCTTCAGCTCCAGCTTGAGCAGGCGCTCTTCACCCTCTTCGCCCGGCAGCGCCTGGCGCGGCGAACGGTTGGTGGAGCTCTTGAAGTGCATGTTGCCCAGGCCGCCGCGGCCGCCCTTGGCCACCAGCAGGCGGTCGTCGTGCTGGGTCAGGTCGCCGATGACTTCATCGGTGGCCACGTTCATGACCACGGTGCCGACCGGCACGGTGATGACCAGGTCTTCGCCGCCCTTGCCGTAGGCCTGGCGGCCCATGCCGTTCTCACCGCGCTGCGCCTTGAAGATGCGCTCGTGGCGGAAGTCGACCAGGGTGTTCAGGTTGGCGTCGGCGCGGATCCAGACGTTGCCGCCATTGCCACCATCGCCACCGTCCGGGCCGCCCAGCGGAATGAACTTCTCGCGACGGAAACCGACGCAGCCGTTGCCGCCATTGCCGGCGGTGACCTGGATTTCTGCTTCGTCTACAAGTTTCATGATTCTGGATGCCAACTGGAGGCGGCGGGCAGCGGATGCACCCGACCGCAGAGTCTAACGTCCCCGGTACGATCCGTGGACGGTGGCGGGAAGGATCCCCGCCCATGTTCGAACAAAAACAAAAAACAAAAACCCCGCCGAAGCGGGGCTTTCGTCAGCGGCCCCACGCGCTAGGCGTGGGCGCCTGCGTATCGCGAAGATCAGGCTTCGGCGACGACGCTGACGGTACGACGCTTCTTCGGGCCCTTGACCGAGAACTCCACCTTGCCGTCGACGAGCGCGAACAGGGTGTGGTCACGGCCGAGGCCAACGCCGCTACCCGGGTGGAACTGGGTGCCGCGCTGACGCACGATGATGTTGCCGGCATCGATGGCCTGGCCACCGAAGATCTTGACGCCGAGGTACTTCGGGTTGGAGTCGCGACCGTTGCGCGAAGAGCCTACGCCTTTTTTATGTGCCATGACTGGTTCTCCTTATTACTTGCTGCCACCGGCAATGCCGGTGATCTCGATTTCGGTGTAGTACTGACGGTGACCCTGGCGCTTCATGTGGTGCTTGCGGCGACGGAACTTGATGATCCGGACCTTGTCAGCACGACCCTGGGACACGACCTTGGCAGTGACCGAAGCGCCGCTCAGCGCGTCGCCCAGCTTGATGCCGTCGCTGTCACCCAGCATCAGGATGGTGTCGAACGTGATCTCGTTGCCGACGTCGGCTTCGAGTTTTTCGACGCGGAGCGTTTCGCCCTGCGCCACGCGGTATTGCTTACCGCCGGTTACCAGTACTGCGTACATGACCAGACTTCCTCTGTAGTTATTGTGGTCTATGGACTGCCGCCATCGAGGGCAGACAGAAGCGGGATTTTAATGACTGGTAGTGGGTCGGGTCAAGTCACCCCCCGCCTTGCCCTGTCTGGGGCTGAATCCTGTTCAGGTAACGCCCCGGGAGGTCTCAGGCGGTGAGACCCGGGGCTGGCAATGTGCGCGATTGCCCCCAAATCCCAAGCTCGGTAGGCTGACCGATTGCCGTCTCCGCTTGCCCCACCCGCTTGCCGGCCCTCCGGGCCAGAGCCCCACAACGGATCCCCCATGGCGATGGATTTCATCCGCATCCGCGGCGCGCGGACGCACAACCTCAAGAACATCGATCTCGACCTGCCCCGCGACAAGCTGATTGTCATCACCGGCCTGTCCGGCTCGGGCAAGTCCTCGTTGGCGTTCGACACCATCTACGCTGAAGGCCAGCGCCGCTACGTGGAATCGCTGTCGGCGTACGCCCGGCAGTTCCTGAGCGTGATGGAAAAGCCGGACCTGGACCACATCGAGGGCCTGTCCCCGGCGATCTCGATCGAGCAGAAGTCGACCTCGCACAACCCGCGTTCCACCGTGGGCACCATCACCGAGATCTACGACTACCTGCGCCTGCTGTACGCCCGCGTCGGCAGCCCGCGCTGCCCCGACCACGGCTACCCGCTGGAAGCCCAGACGGTCAGCCAGATGGTCGACCACGTGCTCAGCCTGGACGCCGAGCAGCGCTACATGCTGCTGGCCCCGGTGATCCGCGAGCGCAAGGGCGAGCACGCCCAGGTGTTCGACCAGCTGCGCGCGCAGGGCTTCGTGCGCGTGCGCGTGGACGGCGTCCTGCATGAAATCGACGCGGTACCGCCGCTGGCACTGCGCCAGAAGCACACCATCGAGGCGGTGATCGACCGCTTCCGCCCGCGCGAGGACATCAAGCAGCGCCTGGCCGAGAGCTTCGAAACCGCGCTGAAGCTGGGCGACGGCATGGTCTCGGTGCAGTCGCTGGACGTCGAAGACGCGCCCGCGCACCTGTTCTCGTCCAAGTACAGCTGCCCGGTCTGCGACTACTCGCTGCCGGAGCTGGAACCGCGCCTGTTCTCGTTCAATTCGCCGGTGGGCGCCTGCCCGGGCTGCGACGGGCTGGGCATGGCCGAGTTCTTCGACCCCTCGCGCGTGGTGGTGCACCCGGAGCTGTCGCTGTCGGCCGGTGCCGTGCGCGGCTGGGACCGCCGCAATGCGTACTACTTCCAGCTGATCGCCTCGCTGGCCAAGCACTACAAGTTCGACACCGATGCGGCCTGGCAGACCCTGCCCGAGGACGTGCGCCAGGCCGTGCTGTACGGCAGCGGCGAAGAGACCATCACCTTCACCTACTTCACCGAAGCCGGTGGCCGCACCCAGCGCAAGCACCGCTTCGAGGGCATCATTCCGAACCTGGAACGCCGCTACAAGGAAACCGAATCGGCGGCGGTGCGCGAGGAACTGGCCAAGTACATCAGCGAGCGCAACTGCCCTGAATGCCAGGGCCAGCGCCTGAACAAGGCTGCGCGCAACGTGTTCGTGGCCGACCGTGCGCTGCCGGAACTGGTGGTGCTGCCGATCGACGAAGCGCTGAAGTTCTTCAGCGGCATGACCCTGCCCGGCTGGCGCGGCGAGATCGCCGGCAAGATCGTCAAGGAGATCGGCGAACGCCTGGGCTTCCTGGTCGACGTGGGCCTGGATTACCTCACCCTGGAACGCAAGGCCGACACCCTGTCCGGCGGCGAGGCCCAGCGCATCCGCCTGGCCAGCCAGATCGGCGCCGGCCTGGTCGGCGTGATGTACGTGCTCGATGAGCCGTCCATCGGCCTGCACCAGCGCGACAACGAACGCCTGCTCGGCACCCTCACCCGCCTGCGTGACCTGGGCAATACGGTGATCGTGGTCGAGCACGACGAAGACGCCATCCGCCTGGCCGACTACGTGCTGGACATCGGGCCGGGCGCGGGCGTGCATGGCGGCGAGATCGTCGGCCAGGGCACCCTGCAGGACATCCTGGACGCGCCGCGTTCGCTCACCGGGCAGTACCTGTCGGGCAAGCGCGCCATCGAGATTCCCGCGCGCCGGCACAAGCCCAACCCGAAGATGACCCTGCACCTGCGCGGTGCCAGCGGCAACAACCTCAAGGGCGTGGACCTGGACATTCCGTCGGGCCTGCTGACCTGCATCACCGGCGTGTCCGGCTCGGGCAAGTCGACCCTGATCAACGACACCCTGTTCTCGCTGGCTGCCAACGAGATCAACGGCTCTTCGCACGCGATCGCGCCGTACAAGGAGGTCGAAGGCCTGGACCTGTTCGACAAGGTCGTGGACATCGACCAGTCGCCGATCGGCCGCACCCCGCGCTCGAACCCGGCCACCTACACCGGCCTGTTCACGCCGCTGCGCGAACTGTACGCACAGGTGCCCGAAGCGCGTGCGCGCGGCTATTCGCCGGGGCGCTTCAGCTTCAACGTGCGTGGTGGCCGCTGCGAAGCGTGCCAGGGCGATGGCCTGATCAAGGTGGAAATGCACTTCCTGCCCGACGTGTACGTGCCCTGCGATGTGTGCCATGGCAAGCGCTACAACCGTGAAACGCTGGAGATCCTGTACAAGGGCTTCAACATCAACGACGTGCTGCAGATGACCGTCGAAGATGCGCTGAAGCTGTTCGAGCCGGTGCCGAGCATCGCGCGCAAGCTGGAAACGCTGGTCGACGTGGGCCTGAGCTACATCAAGCTGGGCCAGAGCGCGACCACGCTGTCCGGTGGCGAGGCGCAGCGCGTGAAGCTGTCCAAGGAACTGTCGCGGCGCGATACCGGCCGCACCCTGTACATCCTGGATGAGCCCACCACCGGCCTGCACTTCCATGACATCGAGGCGCTGCTCGGCGTGCTGCACAAGCTGCGCGACGAAGGCAACACGGTGGTGGTGATCGAGCACAACCTGGACGTGATCAAGACCGCCGACTGGATCGTCGATCTGGGTCCGGAAGGCGGCCACCGTGGTGGCACCATCCTGGTCACCGGTACGCCGGAAGACGTGGCGGCCTGCCCGACCTCGTACACCGGACAGTTCCTGGCCAAGATGCTGCCCTCGATCAGTGCCCGCCCGCAGCAGCCCGCCGCGATGGCCAACAAGCCCGATGCGCGCCCGCCCCGCAAGGCCAAGCCGGAGAAGCCGGCCAAGAAGGCCGCCGCGGCCAAGAGCACCGGCAAGGCCAGCAAGACCAGCACCGCCAGCAAGAAGAAGAAGGACGCCTGATGAGCAGCGAACACAAGATCCTGGCCCGCGTACCGATCAGCGTGCGCTGGCGTGACATGGACAGCATGGGCCACGTCAACAACGCCAAGTACATCTCCTACCTGGAAGAGGCGCGCGTGCGCTGGATGCTGGGCGTGGACGGCGTGTCGATGACCGACCGCATCGCCCCGGTGGTGGCGGCCACCAACGTCAACTACCGCCTGCCGATCGTGTGGCCCAACGACATCGTGGTGGAGCTGTTCGTGGAACGCCTCGGCAACAGCAGCGTCACCATCGGCCATCGCATCGTGGACCAGAAGGACGACACCAGGCTGTATTCGGATGGCAACGTGGTGGTGGTGTGGATGGACACCCAGACCGGCAAGAGCGCGCCGCTGCCCGACGCGATCCGCACCGCGTCCACCTGAAGGTAGTGCCGGCCGCTGGCCGGCAACCTCAAGACCCCGGATGGATGTGCATGGTTGCCGGCCAGCGGCCGGCACCACCGGGATTTCCTCGGGCGCCGTTAACGTGTTGTATGCAAAGGATCGCCATGTTTCATCAGACCGATGTCCGCGTGTTGCAGCCGGGGCTCACGCCGTTTCCCGTCGATGTGTTCGCCCCCGACCAGCCCTGGCTGGCCGACCATCTGCTGCCGTTGATCGCCATCGACCTGGGCCTGCTGCGGCCGGAACTGGCCGGGAGCGTGGTCACGCTGCTGTGCCCGATCGAACCATACGAAGGCTGCCTGGGCGATGGCACCGAGGCGCACCACAACGCCTTCACCAGCAGCAACTGGCTGGCCTTCGAACTGCAGGACGACAACCGACTGCGCTTCCTCGGCAACGAAGGCTATTTCCAGCGCGCGCCGCAGAACAGCGAGGCGCTGCCCGTCGATGAGGACCTGCGTGAGCACGCCGCGGAAATGCAGGACAGCCATGCCGCAGCCCGTGCGTATTTCCAGCAGCACGGCGTGCTGGTCAGCGGCGTGGACGTCGATGACGAAGACGAAGCGCCGCAGCAGCAGGCCTACCTGGACAATCTGGGCGGTCCGTTCTGGTACGGCAACTGGACCGACTACAGCACGATCCCGTCGGCATTCCGGATCGACGACCTGGCCGGCACCACGCAGCGCGGCAGCCTGCACTTCCGCAACGACAGCGCGCATCTTCCCGACGACGGCGTCCGCATCACGCGCGACGGCGAGCCATTTTTCCATGTCGCCGATGTCGCGTCCTACAACTGGTGCGCCGGCGGCGCCGACGCGATCCTGATGTTCTATGCGCCGCGCAGCCGCACGGTGCTGTTTACCTTCGACTGGTCGTAACGCCGGTCAATCGGGCGTCTGGAACATCCCATGCCCGCCTCACGGCACCGCTTTGCGCACCTGCAAGGTGCCGTCCACCTTGCGCCCATCGTCAAGGCTGAGCCGCAGCGGCAGCGCGGCGCCCTCCTTCAAGGCCACCTCCGGTTGCATCAGCATCAGGTGCAGGCCACCGGGTTTCAGCTCGACCGTGGCGCCGGCCGCAATCGGCAGCCGCTCCACTTCGCGCATGCGGCTGATGCCCTCCACCAGCGTCGTTTCATGTAACGACACGTCTCCGAACGCCTTGCTCCCGGCGCCGATTACCACCACCGCGCTGCGGCAGTCGTTGCGGATCTTGCCGTAGCCGGCTGCCATCGGCATCGGCCCCGGCGGCAGCCGCACCCAGCCCTCCCGCACCGACACGCAGGCCGGCTCGGCGGCGGCGGCGGCGGCGGCGGCGGCGGCGGCGGCCGATGTTGCGAGCGCACACACGCTCAACAATACGCACGCGAATGGTTTGGTTATCATCGCCTCAGTTCCCTGTCCGCAACGAGATCGCAGCATGACGACGCTTATCGAGGTGATCAACCATGGCCCCATCCGCGAACTGCGGCTGGCGCGCCCGCCGGTCAACGCGCTGGACACCGAGTTGTGCCGCCACCTGATCCACGCGATCAACCAGGCCATGGCCGATGACGCGCACGGCATCGTGCTGTCGGGCAGCGAGCGCATCTTCAGCGCCGGCATGGACGTGCCGCACCTGCTCGGCCATGGCGAGGACAAGCACAAGCTGCTCGACAGCTGGCAGGCCTTCTTCGGCGCGGTGCGCACCCTGGCCGAATGCCGGGTGCCGGTGGTGGCCGCGCTGACCGGCCATGCCCCGGCCGGCGGCTGCGTGCTGGCGCTGTGCTGCGATTACCGGGTGCTGGCGCGCAGCCCGGACCCGGCCCAGCCGACCGTAATCGGCCTGAACGAAGTCCAGGTGGGGCTGGTGGCCCCGGAAGGCATCCAGCGCCTGATGCGCCGCGTGGTCGGCCATCATCGCGCCACCCAGTTGCTGGTGGGCGGTGAAATGGTGCCGGCCGAGCGTGCGCTGGAGATCGGGCTGGTGGACGAACTGGCCGATGCCGCCCAGGTGGTGCCGCGCGCCGTGGCGTGGTTGCAGCGCCTGCTCAAGCTGCCCCGGCAGCCGATGCTGCTGACCCGCGCCATCGCCCGCGCCGACCTGCACGAGGCCCTGCACGCCGACCTGATCCAGCTCGACCGCTTCGTCGAGGCCTGGTACGCCCCGGACGCCCAGCAGGCGCTGCAGCAGCTGGCAGCCCGACTCGGCAAGGCCTGACCCGGTAGTGCCGGCCGCTGGCCGGCAACCCCGCACTGCTTCGAACGCCCGACCCGGTGCCGGCCGCTGGCCGGCAACCCCGGACTGCTTCGAAGACCCCAACCCGGTAGTGCCGGCCGCTGGCCGGCAACCCCGCACTGCTTCGATCGTTCTTCGCCTGATTGCCGGCCAGCGGCCGGCACTACCCTATAATTTGGGTTCGCCCACCCTCAGGTTGCTTCCCTTGTCCGACACGCACGAACCCGTCGTTTCCGAGCTGATCGATCTGCTCACGCTCGAGCGCCTGGAAGACAACCTGTTCCGCGGCCAGAGCCGCGATATCGGGACCAAGTACGTGTTCGGCGGGCAGGTGCTGGGCCAGGCACTGTCGGCCGCGCAGGCCACCGTGGACAACGGTCGCCACGTGCATTCGCTGCACGCCTACTTCCTGCGCGCTGGCAACATCGACCACCCCATCGTCTACGACGTGGACCGCACCCGCGACGGCGGCAGTTTTTCGGTGCGCCGGGTCACCGCGATCCAGCATGGCAAGGTGATCTTCTTCTGCGCGGCCTCGTTCCAGCAGGCCGAACAGGGCGCCGAGCACCAGCACAAGATGCCCGAAGTGCCGCAGCCGGAAGACATCGAACCCAACCGCCCGCTGCCGCCGGAGGTGCTCGAACGCCTGCCGATCAAGGTGCAGCGCTGGCTGTCACGCGGCGGCCCGTTCGAGTTCCGCCACGTCTACCCGCGCGACGAACTCAACCCGCCCAAGCGCCCGCCCTACCACCAGGTCTGGCTGCGCCTGAATGAAAAAGTGGGCGACGCGCCGGAACTGCACCAGGCGCTGCTGGCCTATGCCTCGGACTTCCACCTGCTGGGCACGGCGACATTCCCGCACGGCATCAGCTACTACCAGCCGCACGTGCAGATGGCCTCGCTCGACCACGCGATCTGGTTCCATCGCCCGTTCCGCGCCGACGACTGGCTGCTGTACTCGCTGGACAGCCCCAGCGCGCAGGATTCCCGCGGACTGGCCCGGGGCCAGTTCTTCACCCGCGATGGCCTGCTGGTGGCGAGCACCGCCCAGGAAGGCCTGATCCGCGTGGTACCCGACAGTGCCGCGGCCGCCGCCGTACCGGCCAAGGACTGACATGAGACAGATTTTCAACAGCCAGCGCGTGGAAACCGTGGAAGGCGTGGCCCAGCTGCTGCGCGATGCCGGTATCGAGGTGCGCATCACCAACGGCCGCTCGTACCACAGCAAGCGCGGCAGCCAGTTCAGCTACCTGGATACCAGCAAGGCCACCACCCATCCCACGCTGTGGGTAGTGCACGCCAATGACCAGCCGCGCGCGCGCGAGATCCTGCGCGACGCGCGCCTGCTGGAAACCACCCGGCGCGACCACCCCACCGCCGAGTTCGCCTTCCGCGACCAGGTGGGCGAAGTGGCCCCACGCCGCAACTGGGCCTGGCGCATCCGTATCGGCCTGCTGCTGGTCATTGCGGCCGTGGCGATGGTGGTGGTGATGCGCCACCGCAGCGCCCCGCCGGTGGCGGCCCCCGCCGTACAGCAGGCCCCGGCCGCAGCCCCGGCCCAGCCTGCGCCCCCGGAAGACGACGAAGTGCGGGTCCGGATCCAACCGGCGAAGTAACCGGCCCTGCCGGGCGCTGCCCGGCCCGATCCCATAACGCCGGGCTCTGCCCGGCAACCCGCACCGCCCGATCCGCGTAGCGCCGGGCTCTGCCCGGCAACCCGCACCGCCCGATCCGCGCAGCGCCGGGCTCTGCCCGGCATCCCGCACCGCCCGATCCGCGTAGCGCCGGGCTCTGCCCGGCTACCCGCACCGCCCGATCCGCGTAACGCCGGGCTCTGCCCGGCAACCCGCGCCGCCCGATCCCCGTAGCGCCGGGCTCTGCCCGGCAACCCGCACCGCCCGATCCCCGTAGCGCCGGGCTCTGCCCGGCATCCCGCACCGCCCGATCCGCGTAGCGCCGGGCTCTGCCCGGCTGCCCGGCTGCTCCTGCGGCCAGGTCCATGCAGAGCCGGCCAGCGGCCGGCCCTACCGGTCACAGGCAGCCGGCCGGCACTAGCGGGTCACAGGCAACCGGTCGGCCCCACGCGGTCACATTCTTTCGCGGCCTTCGTCATACTCGGATCACCTCCGGAAACGACGCCATGACGCCCCAGCTGACCGCCACCCTGGAACGCGAACTGCCCGCGGCTGCCTCTGGTTGCACCCAGTCCTACGGGCGCATCGTGCTGGCCTGCCAGAACACCGTCACTGCGATCGCCCTGGCGATCACCCGCGACGTGCAGGCCAGCGAGGACATCGCGCAGGAGGCCTTCATCAAGGCCTGGCAGCAGCTCAACCAGCTGAGCAATCCGTCCAGCTTCCTGCCGTGGCTGCGCCAGATCACCCGCAACCTGGCCCGCGACTGGCTGCGCGCCAACCGCGGCCGCCCGCTCTCCGGCGAAGCGGCCGAAATCGCGATCAGCATGGCCGCCGATCCCGGCCCGACCGCGCCCGAGCGTCTGCAGCGGGTGGAAGAGGAACTGGCGGCCGAAGAGATCATTTCGGCCCTGCCCGAAGACGCCCGCGAAACCCTGCTGCTGTACTACCGCGAGGGCCAGCGCTCACAGCAGGTGGCCGACCTGCTCGGGCTCAGCGATGCCGCCGTGCGCAAGCGCCTGTCGCGCGCCCGCGCCAGCGTGCGTGAGGAAATGCTGCGCCGTTTCGGCGATTTCGCGCGCAGCAGCGCCCCCAGCGCCGCGTTCGCCACCACCATTGCCTCGGTGCTGATGGTCGCCGCCCCCGGCACCGCCAGTGCCGCGATCCTGCTCGGCACCGGGCTGGGCACCGGCAAGCTCGGCCTGGGCGGGGCCACGGTCTCGGGCGGCACGGCGTTGGGCTCGCTCAGCGCGGCGCTCAGCCAGAACGCGACCCCGGACCAGATGCTGAGCCTGGGCGCGGTCATCGGCGGCCTGGTCGGCGGCATGCTGGGCAGCTATCTCGGCGGGCGCTACCTGTTGTCGTATGCCGAATCGTCCGGCGAACGGGAGCAGATCCGCCGGTTCGTGGTGCTGAGCAGCGTCACCGCGATGGTGATGTGCGTGTCGGTGCTGATGCTGAGCGTGCTGGAAGCGCCGGTCTGGATGCTGTTGTCGGCGATGGCGCTTGGCATGGCCGCGGTCAACTACCAGTGCCTGTTCCCGCTGCAGAAGGTGATGGCGCCGATGCTGGCACGCGATGCGGCGCGCCATGGCCGCAGCGGACCAAGCTGGACCTTCCAGCTGATGTACGGCCGTTGGGCGGTGGTGCTGGTCACCCTGGGCGTGGCCGCGCTGGTGCTGTACAGCCTGGTGCGCACCGGGCGGCTCTGAACGACACGGGCGCCGGTCGATGACCGGCGCCCGTGAGTAGTGCGGCGAAGGCTTACTTTGCTGCCGGTGCCTTCGGCGGCATCGGCGGCTTGCCATCGCGGTGGCCGCCACGCGGGCCACCGACCGGCCCCTTGGCCGCATCGAACTCGGCCTTGCTCAGCTGGCCGTCCTTGTTGGTGTCGGCCGCGGCGAACCACGCATCGCGGTGCTGCTTGCGGCCCAGCTCGCGGTCGGCCTTGTCCAGGTAGCCGTCCTTGTTGACGTCCATCTGGTCGAAGCGCGCGGCCAGGCGCGGGTCGGCCTTGGCTTCCTCGCGGCTGATGCGGCCGTCCTTGTTGGTATCCAGTTTGGCCATCATCTCGCCACGGCCACCCGGGCCGCGACCATGGCGTGCGCCGTGCCAACGCGGCAGTTCGTCGCGCGAGAGCTTGCCGTCCTTGTTCTTGTCCAGCGTGTCGAACTGCGCGGCCAGGCGCGGCGCCTTGGCGGCTTCGGCACGGTCGATGACGCCATCGCCATTGGTGTCCAGCTTGGCGCGGGGCGGTGCGCCGGCCGGGGGCGGCACGTCGGCGGCCATGGCCAGGCCGGCGGCGCCGGTGGACAGCAGCAGGGCCAGCAGCAGAAGGGGTTTGCGATTGCGCATGGGTCACTCCGGTAGGGGAAATCGGCGTGCGGTGCATCGGCACCCACGCCTACAACAACGCGTGGCTGCCGGCGGCGTTGACAGCCGGGCCGGTCATGTTCATCTGGCGGACAGTCGCGCCCGCTGCGACGCCCCGGCGCTATGCTGTGGGCATGGCAATTCATGGCGACCGCGACGACGAGCTGCGACTGTTCCAGACCGGTGACCACCCCTGTGGTTACTGGCCGGAACGGGCCGCGCGCGACCTGGTGCTGGACCCGCACGATGCGCGGCTGGGCACGCTGTACCCGATGGCGTTGAGCTGGGGTTTCCGGCGCTCGGGCGACCTGGTGTACCGGCCGCACTGTGCCAACTGCCACGCCTGCGTGTCGGTGCGTATTCCGGTGGCGCGCTTCGCCCCGGACCGCAGCCAGCGCCGCTGCCTGGCCCGCAACGCGGATCTCGAAGTGCGGATCGTGGCGGCCGAGCAGACCGAAGAGCAGTTCGCGCTCTACCACCGCTACCTCACCCACCGCCACGCGCAGGGCGGCATGGACGGGCACGGCCCGCACGAATTCGACCAGTTTCTGATCGGGCAATGGGCACAGGGCCGCTTCATGGAACTGCGCGCGCCCGGCCAGACCGGCAGGCGCGGCGAGCTGCTCGGAGTCGCGGTCACCGATGTCACCCCGCAGGGGCTGTCGGCGGTGTACACCTTCTTCGACCCCGAGCACGCCCACCGCAGCCTGGGCACGTTCGCGATCCTGCAGCAGATTGCCTGGGCCCGGCGCGAGCAGCTGCCGCACCTGTACCTGGGCTACTGGATCCGCGACCACCGCAAGATGGATTACAAGCGCCGGTTCCGCCCGCTGGAGGCCTACGACGGGCGCCGCTGGCACGAATTCGACGATGCCCGGGAAGGGCGCTGACTGACCCAGCAATGCAATGCGCGCCAGTGCAGAATAGGCGCATGAAAGCCCATCCCCTGATCCTTGCCCTGGCCCTGCTGTGCAGCGCCTGCGCACAGACCCCCGCCAAGACCGCCATGCAGGAAGCCTCCCCCGAGCCGCTGCGGATTGCCACCTACAACACCTCGCTGTACAGCGACGAGACCGGCGGGCTGATCGCCGAGCTGGAAGGCGACAGCGAGCACGCCCGCAAGATCGCCGCGGTACTGCAGCAGGTCCGCCCGGACCTGGTGCTGCTCAACGAGTTCGACTACGACGACGCGCACCGCGCCGCCGACCTGTTCCAGCAGCGCTACCTGGAAACCGCCCAACCCGGCGGCGGCAAACCGCTGCACTACGCCTACCGTTACCTGGCCCCGGTCAACACCGGCGTGCAGAGCGGGCTGGACCTGGACAACAACGGGCAGATCGGCGGCGACGGCCGCGCGCGTGGCAACGATGCATGGGGCTACGGCCTGCACCCGGGCCAGTACGGCATGCTGGTGCTGTCGCGCTATCCCATCGATGAAACCAAGGTGCGCAGCTTCCAGCTGCTGAAGTGGAGCACGCTGCCCGGCGCGCTGCGCCCGATCGATCCGCGCACTGGAAAGTCCTTCTACAACGACCACGTCTGGTCGCAGCTGCGGCTGTCGTCCAAGTCGCATTGGGACGTACCGGTGACCACGCCCAACGGCGTGGTGCATGCGCTGGTGTCCCACCCCACCCCGCCGGTGTTCGACGGCCCGGAGAAGCGCAACGCCGCGCGCAACCACGACGAACTGCGGCTGTGGCAGGAATACCTGGCGGCCGGCAGCAAACCCTGGCTGTGTGACGACAAGGGCCAGTGTGGTGGCCTGCAGCAGGACGCCCGCTTCGTGATCCTGGGCGACCTCAACAACGACCCGGTCGACGGCGATGGCCGCCACGAGGCGATCGTGGAGCTGATCGAGAACCCGCGCGTGCTGCGCTACCCGACCCCGCGCAGCGTGGGCGCCGAGCAGAACAGCCTGGCGTATGCGGAAAAGGGCATCGTGCGCAGGGGCGCACCCTTCCATGCCACCGGCGATTTCGGCCCGAAGTCGGGCACGATGCGGCTGGACTACGTGCTGCCCTCCGTCGGCTTCGCGTTCGTAGGCAGCGGCGTGTTCTGGCCGGCCAATGAAAGCCCGGAAGCGAAGATCGCCGATGGCAGCGACCACCACCTGGTGTGGGTGGACGTGCGTTGATCGTTCCCCCGCGGTAGGCGACGACCGTTGGTCGTCGCGTCAGGGTGGGTTGGCGACGACCGCAGGTCGTCGCCCCCGGTCCATCACCGCAATTCGATCCCGATCGCCTCCGCCGCCTCACGCGCAATCTTCCGCGCCGCATCGATATCCGCGCCACGCGCCAGGGTCACACCCACGCGGCGGTGCCCATGCACGCTCGGCTTGCCGAACAGGCGCAGCGCCGAATCCGGCTGCACCAGCGCTTCGGCCACGTTGCTGAAGAACGGCACGCCTTCGCCATGGGCCAGCATCGCGCACGAGGCCGACGGACCGTTCTGGCGGATCAGCGGAATCGGCAGGCCCAGGATCGCGCGCGCATGCAGGGCAAACTCGCTCAGCTCCTGCGACGCCAGCGTCACCAGCCCGGTGTCATGCGGGCGCGGCGACACTTCGCTGAACCACACTTCGTCGCCCTTCACGAACAGCTCCACGCCGAACAGGCCCCAGCCACCGAGGTCATCGGTGATCGCCTGCGAGATTTCCTCGGCACGCGCCAGCGCGCGCGGCGACATCGGCTGCGGCTGCCAGCTTTCGCGGTAGTCGCCGTCCTTCTGCCAGTGCCCGATCGGTGCACAGAACGCGGTGCCGGCCGCATGCCGCACGGTCAGCAGGGTGATTTCGTACTCGAAGTCGATGAAGCCTTCCACGATGCAGCGCCCGGCGCCGGCACGGCCACCGGTCTGCGCGTATTCCCAGGCCGGGGCGATGTCGGCCTCGCTGCGCAGCGTGCTCTGGCCCTTGCCCGAGGACGACATCACCGGCTTGACCACGCACGGCAGGCCGATCGCGGCCACTGCGGCGCGGTACTCGGCCTCGGTATCCACGAACCGGTACGGCGAGGTGGGCAGACCGAGGGTTTCAGCGGCCAGCCGACGGATGCCTTCGCGGTCCATGGTGAGGCGGGCGGCGCGCGCGGTCGGGATCACCCGCAGGCCGCTTTCCTGCTCCAGCTGGACCAGGGTTTCGGTGTGGATCGCTTCGATTTCCGGGACCACCAGGTGCGGCTGCTCCTTGGCGATCAGCGCGCGCAGCGCCATCGCATCCAGCATGTCGATCACGTGCGAGCGGTGCGCCACCTGCATGGCCGGCGCATCGGCATAGCGGTCGGCGGCGATCACCTCCACCCCCAGGCGCTGCAGCTCGATGGCGACCTCCTTGCCCAGTTCACCGGAGCCCAGCAGCAGGACGCGGGTGGCGGAGGGAGACAACGGCGTGCCGAGCGTGGACATGGCGGTATTCCGGGCAACAGGGGTGGGAGCGCATTTTAAGGCTTCCTCGTGGGCGAAACCGGGGCACTTGCAACCTGATATCAATTTGATATCGTTCAAGCCAACCACCCAAGGACGCCCGCCATGAAAGAGATGCCCACCCGTTCGCTGTCCGGCCTGCCGTTCCTGCTCGGGGTGCTGGTCCTGCTGGGGCTGTCCGCGTGGCTGTTCATCGCAGGCGCGCGCACGCTTCCGGTGTCGCCCGGCCTGATGTTGGGCGGCGTCGCGCTGGCGATCGTGGCCATGCTCAGCCTGACCGGCCTGTACACGGTGCAGCCCAACCAGGCGGTGGTGCTGAGCCTGTTCGGCAAGTACGTGGGCACGGTCAAGGACAACGGCCTGCGCTGGAACAACCCGTTCTTCAGCAAGAAGAAGGTCAGCCAGCGCGTGCGCAACTTCGAAAGCGGCAAGCTCAAGGTCAACGAGCTGGACGGCAGCCCGATCGAGATTGCCGCGGTGATCGTCTGGCAGGTGGTGGACGCTTCCGAGGCCGTCTACAACGTGGATGACTACGAGAGCTTCGTGCACATCCAGTCCGAATCGGCGCTGCGCGCGATGGCCACCAGCTACCCCTACGACCAGCACGAGGAAGGCCAGCTGTCGCTGCGCAGCCACGCCGCCGAGATCTCCCAGCACCTCAAGGACGAACTGGCCGAGCGCCTGGCCGATGCCGGCGTGCAGGTGATCGATGCGCGCATCAGCCACCTGGCCTACGCACCGGAAATTGCCCAGGCGATGCTGCAGCGCCAGCAGGCCAATGCCGTGATCGCCGCGCGCACGCGGATCGTCGCCGGCGCGGTGGGCATGGTGGAAATGGCGCTGGCCGAGCTGCAGAAGAACGGCGTGGTGCAGCTGGATGAAGAGCGCAAGGCGCACATGGTGAGCAACCTGCTCACCGTGCTCTGCTCGGACCGTGGCACCCAGCCGGTGGTCAACGCCGGCTCGCTGTACTGATGCCCGCATGAGCGAGAAGAAAGCCTATCCGCTGCGCATCAATGCCGAGATCCTCGCGGCGCTGCAGCGGTGGGCCGATGACGAGTTGCGCAGCGCCAACGCGCAGATCGAATACGTACTGCGCGATGCACTGCGCAAGGCCGGCCGCCTTCCCAAACCGGATGCAAGCGAGGAGAGCACACCATGAGCAAGCGTTGGAGCTACCTGACTGTCGAAGTAAAGCCGTCGTGGACCGGGCTGAAGTCCGATGACCTGCAGACCGAACTCAACCGTCATGGCCAGCTCGGCTGGGAACTGGTGAACGTGCTGCAGACCCAGCCGATGGGCGTGGCGGTGCTGCTGTTCAAGAAGGAGGTCTGAGATGGCCGCCCTGCTTCGGCGCAGTGCTGCGCTGCTGTTGTCCACGCTGGCCTTTGCGGCCTCGGCGGCGACGCCACCGGCACAGGTGGCCACCCAGTTGCTCGACCACCTCCAGGCCGGTGACGGTGCCGCCGCCGTGGCGATGTTCACCCCGGAAATGGCCGAGGCCGTCCCTGCGCCCCGCTTGTTGGCCCTGTGGCAATCGTTCGGCGAACCCCGTGGCCGCGGCGCAGCGGAGATCATCTCCACCAGCCACCGCCCCGACGCGGTGGTGCAGTCCCTGCAGTTTGCCTCCGGCACCGTGGACGCCAGCATGGTGGTGGACGAGCAGGGCCGTATCGCCGGGCTGCATTTCAAGCCCGCCAACCCTGCCGCCGCGCCATCGGTACCCGCCGATGCCACCTATGCCGAAGTGCCCCTGGACGTGGTGACTGTCACGGGCACCCTGCCCGGCACGCTGGCCCGGCCGCAGAGCGACGGCCGCGTGCGTGCGGTGGTGCTGGTGCACGGCTCCGGGCCGCAGGACCGGGATGAAACCATCGGTGCCAACCGCCCGTTCCTGGACGTGGCGCGCGGCCTGGCCGCGCAGGGCATCGCGGTGCTGCGCTTTGAGAAGCGCAGCCGCGTGCGCCCGCAGGATTTCAGCGGCGACCGCTACACCATGGACGATGAGACCACCGACGACGCGGTTGTCGCCGTGGCAACGCTGGCCGCCGACAGCGGGATCGATCCGCGCCATATCTACGTCATGGGGCACAGCCAGGGCGGCATGCTGGCGCCGCGCATCGCCGCGAAGTCGGGCAAGGTGGCCGGGCTGGTCCTGTGGGCAGCACCGGCCCGCTCGCTGCTGACCCTGCTGCCCGAACAGAACCGCTACCTGCTCGGGCTGGACGGCCAGATCAGCGCGGACGAACAAGCCTTCCTGGACACTTTGGACCGCCAGATCGCCGCCGCCCGCAGTGATGCCGACGTGCCTGCGGCCGATCTGCCGCTGCGCCTGCCGGCCCACTACTGGCGCACGTTCGAGGCGATCGATCCGGTTGCCGATGCCCGGTCGTCGCCGCTGCCGATGCTGTTGCTGCAGGGCGGCCGTGACTTCCAGGTGGTGGACACCGATTGGCAGCTCTGGCAGCGCGGCCTTGCCCGCCAGCGCCAGGTCAGCTTCAAGTACTACCCGCCGTTGAACCACCTCGGCATCGCCGGCGAAGGACCGGGCTCGCTGCAGGAATACAGCCGCCCGGGCCACGTGCTGCCGGCGCTGATCGATGACGTGGCCGCGTGGATCCGGGCGCAGCCATGAGTACGGCGCGCGCGACCGACACGGACTTTGCCGTGGCCCCGGCGCCGGTCTGGCGCCTGCTGTGGCTGTGGGTGCCGATGCTGGCCGTGGCAGCGCTGATCGTGGCCACCACGCTGCAGTCGGCCCAGCGCACCCCGCACGAGCTGGGCCTGACGCTGCCGTTCCTGGCGGTGATCACCGCGGTACTGAGCGCGGCGTATTTCCGCCGCCGCATCCAGCTGCAGGGCCGCGACCTGGAGGTGGTGTCCACGTTCTATCGCAAGCGGGTGGCGGTGGATGCCCTGCAACTGGACCAGGCGCGGGTGGTGGACCTGGCCGAGCATGGCAGTCTCAAGCCGGTGGTGAAGACCAATGGCTACGGCATGCCCGGCTTCCTGTCCGGGCACTACCGCATGCGTGACCGGCGCAAGGCGTTCTGCCTGCTCACCGATGCCAGCCGCGTGCTGTACCTGCCGCTGCGCGATGGCAGCGTGCTGGTGCTGAGCCCGGAAAAACCCCGCGAGCTGCTGGCCGCCCTGCAGGCGCTGGCCGTGCCCGGGCGCACGCACTAAGCTGATCGCATGCGCCGCGCCCCTGCCCTGCTGATCAACACCGCCGACATCGAACTGTGGCCCGGCGGCCTGCTGCGCGCACGCAGCAACGCCGACGCGCGCGCGCTGGCCCGGGCGCGCTGGGTACTGCGCCGCAAGCGGGATGGCCGCTACCTGGCCGTGGCCACCGCGCACGGCGTCCTGCCCCTGGTACCGCGCTTGATGCGCGAGGATGGCATTGAAGCCGCGCTCGACGCGCTGGACCAGCGGGCGCTGGCCCCTGGCCGCCGCGCGGTGGCCGACAGCATGCTGCTGCCACTGAGCGGCCTGCAGCAGCGGCTGGCGCAGCTGGAGATCGATGCAGACGGCTATGAAGCCACCACCGGGCTGGCGCTGGAGGCCGAACCGGCGCAGCTGCACCTGGCCGGCTTCGATCGCTACCGGCGGCCCCTGTGGCTGCGCCGCTCTGCCGCACGCGGCTGGCAGCGCCTGCAGCTGGCCGCCGCTGCGGAAGGCATCGCGCTGGATGCGATCTCCGGCTACCGCAGCCATGCCTACCAGCTGGGTATTTTCGAGCGCAAGCGCGCGCGCGGACTGGCCGTGGCCGACATCCTGCAGGTCAACGCCGCCCCCGGCTACAGCGAACACCACAGCGGCTTCGCGCTGGATATCGGCACGCCCGGCGAACCGCCGGCCGAAGAGAGTTTCGAACACACCGCCACGTTTGCGTGGCTGCAGGACAATGCCGCGCGGTTCGGCTTCCAGTTGAGCTACCCGCGCGACAACCCGCACGGCATCGTCTACGAGCCGTGGCACTGGTGCTGGCGCGATGGGAACGCGCTGGGCTGAAGCCGCGTAGCGCCGGGCTCTGCCCGGCCGCTCGTGGCTGCACGGCGTGGCCGGGCAGAGCCCGGCGCTACGGATTGTTGAGGCCACCCGGCGCTACGGATTGCTGAGGCCACCCGGCGCTACGGATTGCGTTGCCGGGCCACCCCGGCGCTATGGGTTGCCGGCAGCGCCCGGCACCTGCCGCTGATCAGTCCTGCGAGCGGTTGGTTGTTTCTTTGGTGTCGGCGCTGAAGTCGGCGATGCGCCACAGGTACAGGCTGGCGTAGGTCCGGTACGGGCCCCATTTTTCGCCGCGTGCCTGCAGTTCCTTCGGGGTGGGCATGGCCTCGGCCTTGTCCACGCGCTGGGCGCCTTTGCGGATGCCGAGGTCGTCGATGGGCAGGATGTCCGGGCGGCCGAGGCGGAACATCAGCATCATCTCCACGGTCCAGCGGCCAATGCCGCGGATCGGCACCAGTGCGTCGATGATCGCGTCGTGCCCCATCACCGACATCCGGCGCAGGTCGGGAATCTGGCCGTCGGCCTCGCGCCGGGCCAGGTCGCGCAGCGCCAAAGCCTTGTTGCCCGATACCCCACAGACGCGCAGGGCGGCATCGCCGATCCGGCCCAGCGTATCGGCATGCAGGCGCTGGCTGCCGATGGCCACTTCCACCCGCCCCACGATGGTCGAGGCGGCCTTGCCGCTGAGCTGCTGGAACAGGATCGCGCGCGCCAGCGCATCGACCGGGTCGAACCGTTTGGACCAGCCCGGCGGGGCCTCGATCGGACCCAGCCGTTTCATCCACGTGCCCAGGCGGCGGTCCCGCCGGCTCAGCCAGGCGTGCGCCTGCTCTACGTCGAAGCCGCGACTGAAGCGTGGCATGTCAGCGGCGCAGTGCGTTCAGGCCGTAGGCCAGCCAGCCCAGCATCAGCGCGGTGCCGCCCACCGGGGCCAGCTGCGTGCTGAGCTTCCACAACGCCCCGGCCACCAGGCTGCCGGAGAACAGCAGGGTGCCGATCAGCAGCACATACAGCGCCAGCTTGCCCCCGCTGTTCTGCTGGGTGGGCCCGAGGACCGCCAGGGCCACGCCGTGGCCGAAGGCGTACAGCGCGGCGGTGGTCACGTGCGACTGTGCCAACGGGTCGGCGATGCCGTGCGAGGCGTAGGCCGACAGGCCCACGGCCGTGGCGGCCAGCAGGCCACCGAAGCAGGCCAGCAGGGAGGGTTTGCGTGCGCGTCGTTCCAGGTTGAGCATGCGGACATCCTTCGAGGAATGCTCCGCGGGCGGAGCAAAAAAAAACGCGCCGCAGGAAGCGGCGCGTTTTTCGTCGTGCGTTACATCACCGGTGACCGTCGGTTTACTTGACGGCCCAGTAGATGTCGTACGTGCCTTCCGGCGTGAACGACTTGTCCACGCCGTCCTTCCAGGACTCGTACGGACGGTCGATCACTTCGTTGCCGTTGGTCACCGACCACGCGCGCAGGGCGTTGCGGGCGATGTCCAGGCCAGCCATGTGGCCGGTGTAGGCCGCGTGGGCCGAACGGTGCGGGGCCACGTGCACGTACTTCACCGGGGCACCGGCGTCAATCTTGACGGTCAGGGCATCGGCAGCAGCACCCTGGGTGCCCTTCTTCTTGACCGGCTGGGCCACGTCGAAGGCGTACTTCTCGGCGCCGAAATCGGTGGTGATGATGCGGAACGGACCGGCGGCTTCGAGGTCATTGGCCTCCATCACGCGCTTGATCCACTCCTGGTTGTCCTTGATGGACTTGGTGATGGTCTCCTGGCCGCGATCGACGTTACCGGCGGTGACCACCAGCAGGTCTTCAACCGGGACGTCCACGATGGCCAGATCGGTCAGCGGGGCTTCGGCGGTGCGGTAGTCGATGTTGGGCACGGTGGCCAGCATGTTGGCCATGCGCGACAGACCCAGCTTCAGGTCGTCACCAACGTGACGGCTGACATACAGACCCGCGTAACGGCCAAACAGGTTGAAGCCGTACTTGATGCTGTAGTCCTGGGTGATCTTGACGTTGCGGCCACCCTTGCCGGTCGGCTCCAGGGTGAAGCTGGTCTTCTTGTCGTGGCCCTTGGTCGGGTCCTCGATGGCGATGGACACCAGCTTGTTCTTCTCCGACTCGGTGATCTCCCAGCTGCCCTGGCCCAACGAGCTTTCCTTGGAAGAATAATCCAGACGTGCGCCAACGCCGGCAGCGGGGCCGGAGAGCTTCAGTTCAACGGCGGGATCGCGCAGCAAGAGCGGGTTCCAGTCCTTGAAGCGGCGCAGGCTGTTGACCGTGTCGAACACGATCGTCATCTTGCGGTTGGTCTCGATGCTTTCGGAAATATGGCGCTCGCCCGGCAGACATACGCCAATGATGACGAACAGGCCAGCCACGATCCCCAAGGCGATCAGGAACTCGATAATACGGGTCATTCAGAAGTCTCCGGGGCCGATCCCACGGCCGGGTTGATTGAAGCGAAGCGCCAATCCTAGCAGGCTTCGCGGGTGTTGTAGATCAGGATTGGCGCACCGGTTTCCATGCCGGCAGCGGTTTTGCATAGACAAGGAGCGGAACGATAACGTATCGCGCGTGTCAGCACGTAGCGGTTCGGGAATATTTCTTTGCCGGATTCGGCCGAATGGGGCGTTTTCCGGCGCGCAGCCCTTGTGGCACAAGGGATCCGGCGCATATTCAGGATATTGCACAAAGACCACCGGCCATGGCGCGCCGGTGGCCCTGGCGCGGTCTCAGACCAGCTGCAGCTCGAAGGCCTTCAATACCGCGCGGGTGCGGTCGCGGACGCCCAGCTTGGACAGGATGTTGGACACGTGGTTTTTGATCGTGCCCTCGGCCACGCCCAGTGAATTGGCGATCTCCTTGTTGGAGAAACCACTGGCCATCAGCCGCAGGATCTCGGTCTCGCGGTCGGTCAGCGGGTCGGGCCGGTCCAGGCTGACGAATTCATTGCGCATGTGCTCCAGCCCGGACAGCAGCCGCTGGGTCACCGCCGGCTGCACCAGCGAACCGCCGTCAGCCACGGTGCGGATTGCGCCCACCAGCTGTTCCAGGGTGACGTCCTTGAGGAGATAGCCCTTGGCACCGGCCTTGAGCCCGGCCAGTACCAGCTGGTCGTCGTCGAAGGTGGTCAGGATGATGGTCGGCGGCAGCTGGCCCAGCCGCGACAGCATCTGCAGCGCCTCCAGCCCGGACATCACGGGCATGCGCATGTCCATCAGCACCACGTCCGGACGGATCTGCGGGACCACCTCGACCGCCTGGCGGCCGTCGGCGGCCTCGGCGACCACTTCGATCCCGTCGTCGAGCGCCAACAGCGAGCGGATCCCCTGCCGCACCAGGGTTTGGTCGTCGACCAGGCAGACGCGAATCATCAACGAACTCCTCATGTAACAGGGGCCAGCATCAACACTGGCGCGCCGGGAACCGAGGCGCGCAGGCGGAAGCCCTGACCCCGGCGGGTTTCAATCTGCAGCTCACCGCCACATTGATACAAGCGTTCACGCATGCCGCGCAGGCCGTTGCCGACCACGATGCCGTCCGCGCCCACCCCGTCATCATGCGCCTGGATGACCACCTCGCCTTCACTTTCACGCCTTACCTGGATCCACAGGTTGCGCGCGTTGGCGTGGCGCACCGCATTGGTGATGATTTCCTGGGTGCAGCGCAGCAGCACATGGGCGCGCTCGGGGTCTTCGACGTTCAGCGGTTCGGCGATGTCCAGGTGGATGTCCAGCGACGGCACCTGCTCGGTGAGCGGGCGCAGCGCGGCAGCCAGGTCGATGGCGCCGCTGTCGCGGATCTGGCTGACCGCCTCGCGCACGTCGGTGAGCAGCAGCTTGGCCAGGGTATGGGCCTGGTGCACATGCTCCTGGGCCTGGCCGTCGGTGAGGTGCCCGGCCACTTCCAGGTTCAGGCTGAGCGCGGTGAGGTGGTGGCCCAGCAGGTCGTGCAGTTCCCGCGAAATGCGGGTGCGCTCGTTGACCCGGGCGCTCTCGGCCAGCAGCACGCGGGTGGCGCGCAGTTCGGTGTTGAGCCGGCGCTGTTCTTCACGGGCGTCGGTCTGCTGCCGCGCGACCAGGCTGGTCACGAAGATGAACATGGAGAACCCGCCGTACAGCAGCGACTGCATCAGCGCCTCGAACAGCGGCATGCGCAGGATCAGGTAGTACACCGGCAGCACCGCCAACTGGCTGAGCAGCAGCCACAGGACCCCGCCGCGCACCTGCAGCATCCACGGGATGACCCCGGCGGCCACCATCATCAGGATGCTGCCCAGGCCCGACCCGCTCAGGTAGCTCACGCCCAGCGCCGAGGTGGTGAGCAGCAGCAGCACGACCCGGTCGTACCAGGCCGAATGGCCGCCGCCGTCGCGCAGGCCGCGGGTCAACCAGAAGTAGCAGGCACCGAAGGTGAGGTAGGCGGTGAACAGCCAGACCGCCCAGCTGTCCAGGCCGTCGCCGCGGTGGCGCAGCAGCGATTCGTACTGGGAATAGACCACGGGCAGGCCGACCATGACCCAGGTGAACAGGCCGGCCAGTCGCAGTACTCGGGTTTGGCTCAGGTATCCCAGCATGGACGCATCTTAGGCTGAACCTGCGCCCCTGCACTCCCACATAAGTCATGGGCGGCGATTCGCCCGGGCCCGCCACCCGTGCAATAATCCGATGAGGGTCCCTTGATGGACCAACCGCGTTACCCCACGGAGTCACAATGTCGATTGTCATCCGCGACGTGCGCGAGCACGAGCTCGATTCCGTCCTGGCCCTGAACAACAATGCCGGCCTGGCCATCCTGCCGCTGGATGCCGCCCGCCTGCGCCTGTTCTATGAAACCGCTGAGTATTTCCGCGTCGCCGAGCGCGACGGCAACCTGGCCGGCTTTTTGATCGGCTTCGGCAGCGACAGCCAGCACGACAGCAGCAACTTCGCCTGGTTCCAGCAGCAGCTGGACAGCAAATTCTTCTATATCGACCGCATCGTGGTCGCCAGCCGCCGTCGCGGCGGTGGCGTCGGCCGTGCGTTCTATGCCGATGCACAGAGCTATGCCGAGTTGCGCTACCCGCAGATGACCTGCGAGGTGTTCCTGGACCACGGCGCCGACGCGGCGCTGCTGTTCCATGGCAGCTTCGGCTTCCGCGAGGTCGGGCAGAACAACATGGCCCACGTGGACGTGCGCGCCAGCATGCTGCTCAAGGACCTGTGCAGTTACCAGTGGGTGCACGACACCTACGGCGACCAGCTGCCGGACGTGCCCTGGGTGGGCCACCGTCGCGAGCCGCTGCGCGCGCATCGACCGACGGGGACCTGAGGTGGCGGCAAACATGGATTTTGAACAGGCCGGTGAACTGAAGATCGGCCAGGTGGGAATCGCCAACCTGCGCATCCGCACCCTGGATGTGGATCGCCTCACCCGTGAGATGCACGACCGCGTGGCGCGGGCGCCGAAGCTGTTCGGGCGCGCGGCGGTGATCCTGGATTTCGGCGGGCTCAGCCAGATCCCGGACGTGGCCACGGCCAAGGCCCTGCTGGATGGGCTGCGCAGCGCCGGCGTGCTGCCGGTGGCGCTGGCCTACGGCACCACCGAAACCGAGCTGCTGTCGCAGCAGCTGGGGCTGCCGCTGCTGGCCAAGTTCCGCGCACAGTACGAACGCGCCGAGCTGGACGCGGTCCCGGCCGCCCCGCCGCCGCCCGCCCCTGCGCCTGCACCGGAACCGGCACGGCGTGCCCGCGCGGCCACGCCGGCCCCCGTGCCGGCCACCCCGGCCAAGGCACCGCAGCCGGGTCGCATGCAGACCAGCAACGTGCGCTCGGGCCAGCAGCTGTACGCAGAGAACTGCGACCTGACGGTGATGGCCACGGTGGGCGCGGGTGCCGAGGTAATCGCCGATGGCAGCATCCATATCTACGGTACGCTGCGGGGCCGTGCCCTGGCCGGTGCCCAAGGCAACACCACGGCACGTATCTTCTGCCGTGAATTCCATGCTGAACTGGTCGCCATTGCCGGCCATTACAAGGTACTGGACGATGTTCCGGACACGCTGCGCGGCAAGGCCGTGCAGGTGTGGCTGGAGCAGGACCAGATCAAGATCGCGGCGCTGGACTGATCCGGCGCCCAACCATATGAATCAGGAGAAGTCCTTTGGCTGAAATCATCGTAGTCACTTCCGGCAAGGGCGGCGTGGGCAAGACCACCAGCAGCGCCAGCCTGGCATGCGGCCTGGCGCGGCGCGGCAAGAAGGTGGCGGTGATCGACTTCGACGTCGGCCTGCGCAACCTGGATCTGATCATGGGGTGCGAGCGCCGGGTGGTGTACGACTTCGTGAACGTGGTCCACGGCGAGGCGACGCTCAAGCAGTCGCTGATCAAGGACAAGCGCTTCGACAACCTGTACGTGCTGGCGGCCTCGCAGACGCGCGACAAGGATGCGCTGACCCAGGAAGGCGTGGGCAAGGTCCTGAAGGACCTGGCCGCGGACGGTTTCGAGTACATCATCTGCGACTCGCCGGCCGGTATCGAGAAGGGTGCGTTCCTGGCGATGTACTACGCCGACCGTGCGGTGGTGGTGGTGAACCCGGAAGTGTCGTCGGTACGCGACTCGGACCGGATCATCGGGCTGCTGGATTCGAAGACGCACAAGGCCGAATCGGGCCAGAACGTGCCGGCGTTCCTGTTGCTCACGCGCTACAGCCCGGCCCGGGTGGAAAGTGGCGAGATGCTGAGCATTACCGACGTTGAGGAAGTGCTGGGCCTGAAGGCCATTGGCGTGGTGCCCGAGTCGGGCGACGTGCTCAATGCGTCCAACAAGGGCGAGCCGGTGATCCTGGACCCCGAATCGGCGGCGGGCCAGGCCTATGAAGATGCGGTTGGCCGCATTCTTGGCGAAGAGCGTCCGATGCGCTTCACCACCGTGGAGAAGAAAGGCTTCTTCAGCAAGCTGTTCGGAGGGTAAGCATGGGACTGTTCGATTTCCTGAACCGGAAGAAGACGACGGCCGAAACGGCGAAGAACCGCCTGCAGATCATCATTGCGCAGGAGCGCAGCCATCGCGGTGGCCCAGATTACCTGCCGCTTCTGCAGCGTGAGCTGCTGGAAGTGATCAAGAAGTACGTGAACATCGACGCGGATGCGGTAAAGGTCGATCTGGTGAAGGACGGGGAGCACGATGTGCTCGATATTTCCGTCGCCTTGCCGGAAGGCCCGCAGCAGCCCTGAGCCTTGTCGCCCCTTCCGGTTGGGAGGGGCGGTTGAATGCATGCCATGACCACCGACGTTGCCACCGCCGATGTGCAGGTCACCTGCGTTGGCGATATCCACTTTGACGATGCCGTTGCCCTGCTGGCCGCGCACGACCTGCGGCTGCATCGGGTAGACGCGGCAACGCCGATTCCAGGCAGTTACTGGGGCGAGCCGGAGGCGGGGATCATCGGCAGCGATGTGTACGTGCGCGACGACACGCCGGTGCACTCGATGCTGCACGAGGCCTGCCATCTGATCGTGCTGCCACCGGAGCGACGCGCGCTGGTGCACACCGACGCGACCGATTCGGTTCCCGAAGAAGACGCCACCTGCTACCTGCAGATCGTGCTGGCCGGGCAACTGCCGGGCGTGGGCAGCGACCGCCTGATGCTGGACATGGATGCCTGGGGGTATACCTACCGCCTTGGCTCTACGCGCGCATGGTTCGAGCAGGACGCGGAAGATGCCAAAGCGTGGTTGATCGAACGCGGCCTTCTTCCTGCGTAAATCCGCACGGGCGGCCACTTCTTGGCGCGTGGCGACGCGCCAACCATATAGGCGCCCGGGTGCTCACTCGGCGCGGTTCGAGCAGGACGCGGAAGATGCCAAAGCGTGGTTGATCGAACGCGGCCTGTTGGCCGTTTAGGGACTTTTTGAAGCGGCTCTGTTCGCCGTCTGCTTGAGGCGCGAGGGAGGGGTATCCCCCGGCGGGACACGCGTAAATCCGTCCTTGGAGCTCATCGCAGCATCCATGCTGCTCAAGGTCCCGCCGGGGGATACCCCTCCCTCGCGCCCCTGTTCTCTGCTGCGACCGGATGTGAAGGCTAAGGCTCAGAGCGCAGAGCGCAGAGCGCAGAGCGCAGAGCGCAGAGCGCAAAATCATAGAAGAGCGTCAGCGCGTATTACGCTGCAAGTCGCTGACGGCGATACCTCGAAGAGCCCTGCAGCGCACACGTTGCGTGTGCTCGTCAAAAAGAAAGAGCGAAACAACAACACCTCACATCCTCCCCTTGCATGCAGCGCGCGACCAAGCGCCATCTGCTCTTGCTCCCCCTACCCCACCGCCAGCGCGGAACTGTCTGGGTGCGGGGCGGTAGGGTTCAGCGGGGCCTTGAGCAGCATGGATGCTGCGATGAGCTCCAAGGATGGATTCACGCGTGCCCCGCTGAACCCTACCGCCCCGCACCACGTCCCCCAGCAACAAAAACGCTAGCAAAGCCCGCTGCGAACAATAAAACCTACTGCCCCGCCATAGCCCGCAACGTAATCCCAACGATGTAAGCCAGGTACGTCCCGGTGGCGTACCCCATCGTCCCCAACAGCACCCCCACAGGCGCAAGCGACGGATGGAACGCCGCGGCAACCACAGGCGCAGACGCCGGCCCGCCAATGTTGGATTGCGAACCGATGGCGAAATAGAAGAACGGCACCTTCAGCACCCGCGCCAACGCCCACAGCAGCACGATGTGCACCGCGATCCAGATGATGCCCAGCAGGAACAGCCACGGCCGGTCCAGCAGCGCCAGCAGATCCATCTGCATCCCGATGCAGGCAATCAGGAAGTACAGCAGCAGCGAACCCAGCTTCGATGCCCCCGCCCCTTCCAGGTTGCGTGCACGGGTGAAACTCAACGCCAACCCGCACGTCGTGGAAATCACCACCACCCACACGAACGGCGCGTCCAGGCTGAACTGCGACGCCCAGGACACATGACCCTTGAACCACGCCGACAGCGGCCCGGCGATCGCGTGCGACAGCCCTACCGTCCCGAACGCCACCGCCACGATCAGCATCAGATCGGTCAGGCTCGCCACCCGCTCATGCTCGCTGCGGAATTTCTCGATGCGCAGTTTCAGTTCGTCGATACCCGACGTATCGGCCCCGCTGCGCGCATCGATCTTCGCCGACCGACCGGCCAGGAAGATCAGCGCCGCCATCCACACATAACCCACGCCCACGTCCACCACCGCGAACTGGCCGAAGGTGGTGGCGTTGACGTCGAACACCTCGCGCATCGCCAGCATGTTCGCGCCGCCCCCGATCCAGCTGCCGGCCAGCGCCGCCATACCGGCCCATGTGTCGCCGGCCACCGTGTCCGGGTGCAGCCACTTCATCAGCTGGAACGCCACCACCGCGCCCAGCATGATGCTGAAGGACGCGCCCAGGTACATCACGATCAGCTTCGGCCCGAGCCGCAGGATGCCCTTGATGTCCACCGCCAGGGTGAGCAGCACCAGCGCCGCCGGCAACAGGATGTCGCGGGCGATGGGGTTGTACAGGTGCGTGTTCTGGCCGTCGATCAGCCCGAACGTGTTGTAGATGCCGGGGATCAGGTAGCACAGCAGCAACGCTGGCACGACCGTGTAGAAGCGCTTCCACAGCCCCTGCTCGCGCGAGGCGGTCCAGAACACGGCCCCGAGGGTGGCGGCGATCAGGCCGAAGACGACGATGTCGTTCTGGATCAGGGCGGGTGCTTTCACGGGTGGGAAATGCCTGGTAAAGGGACACGCGCGTTCGCGCGTGCCGGGAACAAACCCGCAGGTAGAGCCGACCGTTGGTGGGCGGCCGCGGCGTGCAGCGGCAGGGAGGCGATGCGCCGATAAAGAAGCGCCGCCCCGTGGGGCGGCGCATCCATCCGGCTTATTCGCCGATGTGCTGCTTCAACCAGCCGTTGACGGTGTCGTGCCACTGCACGCTGTTCTGCGGCTTGAGCACCCAGTGGTTCTCGTCCGGGAAGTACAGGAACTTGGACTCGATGCCCTGGCGCTGTGCCGCGGTGAACGCTGCCAGGCCCTGTTCGACCGGAATGCGGTAGTCGAGCTGGCCGTGAATGATCAGGATCGGCTTCTTCCAGTCAGACACGTGGTTGACCGGGTTGAACTTCTCGTAGTTGGCCGCCTTCTGGTACGGCGTGCCACCCTGCTCCCACTCGGTGAACCACAGCTCTTCGGTGGCGTAGCCCATCATGCGCTGGTCGAACACGCCGTCATGGTTGACCAGGCACTTCCACGGCGAATTCCAGTTACCGGCGATCCAGTTGACCATGAAGCCGCCGTAGCTGGCGCCGAGCGCACAGGCCTTGTCGCCGTTGAGGAAGGCGTACTGCTTCTGCGCCGCGGCCCAGCCCTTCTGCAGGTCTTCCAGCGGGCGGTCGCCCCAGTGCTGGCTGATCGCGTCGGTGAACGCCTGGCCGTAGCCGGTGGACCCGTGGAAATCGATCATCACCACGGCATAGCCCTGGCCCGCGTAGGTCTGCGGGTTCCAGCGGTAGCTCCAGCCGTTGCCGAAGCTGCCCTGCGGGCCGCCGTGGATCAGGAAGGCCACCGGGTAGGTCTTGCCTTCCTGGTAGTTGTACGGCTTGACCACGTAACCGTGCACGGTCTCGTTGTTCCAGCCCTTGAACTGGAACTGCTCGTAATCGCCGAAGGCCACATCGGGCAGCATCTGCGCGGCGCTCGGGGTGATGTCGCGCGGGCTGCTGCCGTCGGCGCTGGCCACCACGATCTGGTCGCCGCTCTTGAGGCTGTTCTTCGTGTACGCCAGGGTGGTGCCGGCGATCACCGGCGAGCCGATGCTGCCGCCCTCGGCGACGACGGTGGCCTTGCCACTGGCGATGTCGATGTTGAACAGGCGGTGCTCGCCCAGGTCATCGGCGGCGGTGTAGAAGCTGCGGCCGTCGGCGCTCAGCACGATTTCGCCGGCCGAGCGGTCCCACGTCGGCGCAATTTCGCGGGCCTTGCCGGTGGCCAGGTCCAGCGCCATCACGCCGAAGCGGTCGGCTTCGAACCCCGGGCGCTTCATGGCGCGGTAGTACAGGGTCTTGCCGTCGGCGCTGAACACCGGGCCGGCATCCCAGGCCGGGTTGGCAGCGGTCAGGTTGACCGGCGCCTGCTTGCCGTCCACGTCCAGCTGGTACAGGTCGAAGTTGGTCGACCACGGTTCCTGCTTGCCGGCCACGCGGATGGAGGCCACCACGGTCTTGCCGTCCGGGGCCCAGGCGAAGTCGTCATTGCCGCCGAACGGCTTGGACGGCGCATCGCCATCCAGGGTGGCGCTGATCGCCGAGGCGCCCTTCACCGGCGCGCCCTTGGCCGCCGGCAGCGGGGCCACGAACAGGGTGTTGCGGCGGCCATCGTTCCAGGTGTCCCAATGGCGCACGAACAGCGTGTCGAACACTTCGCCGGTGTTCTTGCGCGCCTTGTGCGCGTCCAGCTTCTTGCTGGTGCAGGCCAGGTCCGAACCACAGGCCTGGAACACGCCGCTGCTGAACACCACGCGGTCGCCCTGCGGGGAGATGTGGAAGCCGTCCACGTCGACCGGGAAGTCGGTCAGCTGGCGCGGGGTGCCGCCATTGATCGGCTGCACGTACAGCTGCTGGCTGCCGCCCTTGGCGCTCAGGAAGTACACGTTCTGGCCGTCGGCCGACAGCGCGGCCGAATTGACGTTCCAGCCGGCCGGGGTGAGCGGCTTGGGTGGGGCGGCGTCGCGAGTGCGCAGGTTGCGGATGAACAGGCCGGTGCTGGCCTTGCTGTCGGCGCCGACCACGCGCTTGGCGAACACCACGTTGCCACCGTCGGCGGTGAGCAGCGGGGCCGAAACCCGATCCAGCGCGATCATGTCGCGCACATCCAGGCCACGCGTGGCGGCCAGCGACGGCAGCGCGGTCAGCAGGCACAACGGCAGCAGGGCGTAACGAAGTTTCATCGGGTTCTCCGCGGAACGGCAAAACGCCGATGGTAGGGCCGCGGGGGTGGCCGTGGCAAAGGCCATCGGTCATGCCATTGCCCGGAAACGACAAACCCCGCCGGGGCGGGGTTTGTCGGGTGTCACACCGGGTCGGTCAGACCTTGCCGCCGGACCGCTTGCCGGTGCGGTAGATCAGCCAGCCCACCAGGAACAGCACGGCCAGGCCGATCCAGTCGGCACCCGGCAGGGCGAACGGCAGCGCCAGCACATCGGCGCGGCCACTGAGCACGATCGGGATCGCAATGGCGATACCCATCAGCGCTTCACCGGTGATCAGGCCGGCAGCGAACAGCACGCCCGGCTTGTGCACGCGGTCGCGGCCTTCTTCGTCCTCGGCACGCACCTTGTGGAAGCGCTCGACCAGGTAGGAGATCAGGCCGCCCAGGAAGATCGGCACCATCAGCTCCAGCGGCAGGTAGATGCCGATTGCCGCGGCCAGCACCGGCACGCGGAAACGGGACCCGCGCGACTTCAGCCAGCCATCGAAGGCGATGATGACCGCACCGATGCCCGCACCGATGGCGATGAAGGTCCACGGCAGCTGGCCACCGAACAGACCCTTGGCCACCGAGGCCATCAGATTGGCCTGCGGCGCCGCCAGGGCGTTGGGATGGGCGGCGGTGGGCGCACCGATGCCGTACGCGGTGGCCAGCAGGTTCAGCACCGGGGCCATGATCAGCGCGCACGAGAACGCGCCGATGCCCAGCATCAACTGCTGCTTCCACGGCGTTGCACCGACGATGTAGCCGGCCTTGAGGTCCTGCAGGTTGTCCCCCCCGACCGCGGCGGCGCAGCACACCACCGCGCCGATCATGATGGCCGCCACCGCACCCAGCGGGGCACCGCCCACGCCGACCGGGGTCAGGCCGCTCTTGCCCAGCAGCAGCACCAGCACGGCCGAGGCGAACAGGATGGTGGAGATGGTGATGCCCGAGACCGGGTTGTTGGACGAGCCGATCAGGCCGGCCAGGTAGGCCGACACCGAAACGAACAGGAAGCCGGCGACGATCATGATGATGGTCATCGGGATCGACACGTGCCACTGGCCCACGATGGCCTGGTACAGCGCCAGCAGCGGCAGGGTGAACACCACCAGCGCCACCAGCATCCACTTCATGGGCAGGTCGCGCTCGGTCTCGGCCAGGGCCGGACCGCCACTCTTGCGCGCAGCGGCGAAGCCGCTCTTGACCCCGTTGAACAGTGACTTGCGCAGCGAGATCAGGGTCCACACGCCGCCGATCAGCATTGCGCCCACGCCGAGGTAGCGGATCTTGGCGCTCCAGATCGCAAACGCCGCGTCGGTGGACGACGCGGTGGCGATGGAGGCGGCCAGGGCCGGGTCGCTGTTGACGAAGAACGCCTGGTACAGCGGGATGGCGATGTGCCAGGACAGGATCGAGCCGGACACCACCACGATGCCGACATTGAGGCCGACGATGTAGCCCACGCCCAGCAGCGCCGGCGACAGGTTGGTGCCGATGAAGGCGGTGATCTTGGAACTGCCGATGTAGGCCGACTGCGCCCAGGCATCGGGGATCAGGCGCATGCCGCTGGCGGCCGCAACCTTGACGAACGCACCGATCACCGCCGACACGGCCAGGATCTTCAGGCCCGGGCCGGGATTCTCACCGGCCTTGAGCACTTCGGCGGCCGCCTTGCCTTCCGGGAACGGCAGCGGGTCTTCGACGATCATCGAACGCCGCAGCGGCACCGAGAACAGCACGCCCAGCAGGCCACCGAGGCCGGCGATGCCCAGCACCCACCAGTACTTGAAGTCCGGCCAGTAGCCCATGATCACCAGCGCGGGGATGGTGAAGATGACACCGGCGGCGATCGACGAACCGGCCGAAGCGCCGGTCTGGACGATGTTGTTTTCAAGGATGGTGCCACCGCCGAGCAGGCGCAGCACGCCCATGGAGATGACGGCCGCGGGAATCGCGGTGGCGATGGTCAGGCCTGCGAACAGACCGAGGTAGGCGTTGGCGGCCGACAGCACCACCGCCAGCACGATGGCAAGCACCACCGCGCGGAGGGTGAGCTGCTTGGGCGCAGCGTCGTTGTTCATGGATGCCCCTGATGGCAAAAAATCCCTTTCACGCTAGCGTTCAGGGGGCGTCAAGTCCAGTGCGGTTGGTCCCGGCCGGCCGATGGCGGGCGGTGGACGTCGACGGTACGGGCTTCAGCCGTCGCCACCGGTCGCATCCAGCCACAGTTGGCACATCATCACGGCGGTCGAACGGAAGGCCAGGCCTGACGGGGCAATGCAGGTGATCCAGATCCGCATCGACGCGCGTCTGGTCGGGAGCGAGGCGCCCTGTCCGCGGTGAGGACCACTCATCCGGCGCGGCCCGCCAGCGCACCAATGGGCGACGCCCTAAATGTTATGTTATACCCTGTCACGCCACCGACCGGAGCGCCCGTGGCCCTCGCCTCTCCCCGCCTGACCTCGATCGACCAGCTGCGCGGCACGGTGATCGTGCTGATGCTGCTCGACCACGTGCGCGAGACCTTTTACCTGCACGCCCAGGTGGCCGACCCGATGGCGGTGGACCAGGTCGAGCCGGCGCTGTTCGTCAGCCGCCTGCTGGCGCATCTGTGTGCGCCGGTGTTCGTGCTGCTCACCGGGCTCTCGGCGTGGCTGTATGGCAGTGGCCAGGCCCAGGGCAAGCGCGCGACCGCGGCGTTCCTGCTCAAGCGCGGACTGTTCCTGGTGGCGCTGGAAGTGCTGGTGGTGAATCTTGCCTGGACGCTGCAGTTCCCGCCGAGCGTGGTCTACCTGCAGGTGATCTGGGCGATCGGGCTGAGCATGATCGCGCTGGCGGGCCTGCTGTGGCTGCCGCGCGGGGTGCTGGCGGTTGTGGCGCTGGGCTTGATCGCCGGCCACAACCTGCTGGACGGCGTGCAGGTGCAGGGAAATGGTGCGTGGGCGGTGCTGTGGAAAGTTCTGCACCAGCGCGACTGGATCGAGCTGGGCGCGCACCTGCGCCTGCGCACCTCCTACCCGGTGCTGCCGTGGATCGGGGTGATCGCGCTGGGGTACGTGCTGGGGCCGTGGTTTGCGCGTGGCGGTGATGCGGTGCTGCGCCAGAAACGGTTGTTGTGGGCCGGTGGTGGCGCGCTGCTGGGGTTCGTCGTGCTGCGCGCGCTCAATGTCTATGGCGATGCGCCGTGGCAGGCGCTGGGCACGGCCGGGCAGACGCTGATGAGCGTCCTCAATGTCACCAAGTACCCGCCGTCGCTGCTGTTCCTGCTGCTCACCCTGGGCATCGGCCTGCTAGTGCTGCGGCTGTACGAGCGGCCGGCGCTGTCGCGGGCGCTGGCCCCGCTGGCCAGCATCGGCGCGGCCCCGATGTTCTTCTACCTGCTGCACCTGTACGTGCTGAAGCTGTTGTATGTGCTGGCCGAAGCCCGCTGGGGGCACACCCACGGCGGGTACTTCGGGGTGGACCACGTGGCCACGCTGTGGGCGATCACCGCCGTGCTGGCACTGGCGTTGTACTGGCCCACCCGGGCGTTTGCGCGGTTGAAGGCCCGGCGGCGGGATATCGCATGGTTGCGGTATCTGTAAGGCGGGCGTTGCCGGGTGAGTGGGTTTGCCGGCCAGCGGCCGGCACTACCCGTGGCCGGCATTGGTGGCGCGTGGCTCCTATAATTGCCGCCTCTTTGCCGTTGCCACTTCGATGACCGCAGCCGCCCTGCCCGCTTCCGCTTCGACCGCCACCGACGATTTCCTTGGCCATCCCAAGGGCGTCTACGTCTGCTTCTTCACCGAGATGTGGGAGCGGTTCTCGTTCTACGGCATGAAGGCGCTGTTGCTGCTGTACCTCACCAAATACCACCTGTTCGGCGACAAGGCCGGGCTGGACCTGCTGGGCGCGTATGGCGGGCTGGTGTACTGCATTCCGGTGTTCGGCGGCCTGCTGGCCGACCGCTGGCTGGGCATGCGCAAGGCGGTGGTGTTCGGTGGCGTGCTGCTGGTGCTGGGGCACCTGGGCATGGCCTTCGAAGGCCACGCGGCCACCCGCATCGACGGCCAGATCGTGCGCGACGACGCCGCGCTGGGCATCACCTACCTGTCGCTTGCGCTGATCATCATGGGCGTGGGCTTCCTCAAGCCCAACATCTCCACCATCGTCGGCAAGCTGTACCCGGAAAACGATCCGCGCCGCGATTCGGGCTTCTCGCTGTTCTATGCCGGCATCAACCTGGGCGCGCTGTTTGCCTCGCTGGTGTGCGGCTTCCTCGGCGAGGCCTACGGCTGGAAGTACGGCTTCGGCGCCGCCGGGATCGGCATGGTGATCGGCCTGGGCATGTTCCTGTGGGGCCAGAAGTACCTGCAGGGCCACGCCGAGCCGACCGACGTGCCCGCACTGCGCCAGCGCGTGCTGGGCATCCGCCGCGAGTGGCTGATCTATGCAGTGGCCGTGCTTGGCGTGGTGCCGGTGGCGGCGCTGATGTGGGCCGCGGCCAATGGCGCGTTCGCGCTGGGCGGTGAAATCAGCCTGGCGCTGATGTTGATGATCGTGGTGCTGGGTGGCGTGCTGGTGTGGTTCGCCTGGTTCACCGGTACCCGCTGCACGCCGGTGCAGCGCCAGCAGATGATCGCGCTGATGGCGCTGATCTTCATGGCGCTGGTGTTCTTCACCCTGTACGAGCAGACCTACGGGTCGTGGGTGACCTTCACCGACCGCCTGCTGACCAAGGACCTGGTGCCCTCCCTGGTGATCCAGGGCGGCACGCCGCTGCCGTGGTCGATCGCCTCGCTGCTGCTGGCGCCGCTGGGCTTCGTGGTGGCGGCGCGGCTGTCCGAGCGCACCCCCGGCTCGACCGCACCGCGCAACCTGTTCGTCGGCATCGTCGTGCTGATGCTGGTGATGCTGGTCCGCGACTGCCTGGTGATTCCGCAGACCGCCGGCTCGCTGACCTACCTGGGCGGGTTGTTCCTGGTGGTGCTGGCGCCCTTGTTCGCCACGTTGTGGGCCTGGCTGGACCGGCGTCGGCTGGACCCGTCCAAGCCGGTGAAGTCCTCGTTCGGGCTGATCTTCGCCGCGCTGTCGTTCGTGCCGCTGGCACTGGCGGCGCAGCAGGTGGGCGCGACCGGGCAGATGGCCAGCGTGTGGTGGCTGGTACTGGCCTACCTGATCCTGGAGATCGGCGAGATGTGCCTGTCGCCGGTGGGCCTGTCGGCGGTGACCCAGCTGGCCGCGCCGCGCGTGGTCAGCCTGATGATGGGCACCTGGTTCCTGGCCACCGCGTTCTCCGAAACGCTGGCCGCGCTGTTCGGCAAGCTCGCCGCGATCGAGGTGCCGGAAGGCGAAACCATGAACATCGCCAGCGCCGCCGCCAGCTACGAGCACCTGTTCTGGCTGCTGATGTGGATCGGCCTGGGCTGCGCGGCGGTGGCCCTGGCCTGTTCGCCGCTGCTGAAGAAGATGATGCACGGGGTCAAGTAGGGGAACCCCGGGCAATCAGCGCCCGGCCGGTGTCACGTCATTCCACCCGTCTGGCCGCGCGCAGTTCCTGCAGGAAGCGGCGCACAAGCACGCGTCCAGACTCGTCCAGATTGCGCCCGTCAAGATGCTCGAAACGCATATCCGGATGGAGCGCATCTGCGTTCAGGGCCAGGCCGCCGAGTTCTTTCACCAACGGCGCGGGCAGGATGCCCTCCAGCAGCAGCTTGGGCACAGCACCTGGCTCGGCGTGCCATGCCTCGCCATTCGGCCCGGACACCTGCTGAAAGTCCACTGCGGTTGCGGCCGCATGAGCAGGTAACGTGGCGATCGCTTCCGTCGCGCGCTGAAGGAACTGGCGATAGCGTGCGGCCAAGGCGGTCGCATCACGATCATGGGCGTCCAGAGGGGCAAGCGTCCACTCCAGCGCGGGCAACGTGCATGTCAAGGCTGCCTGCGCCAGGCGAACGGTGTGCGCTTCATACCTGTCCTCCCCCTGCTGCACCTCCTGCACCCGGCATTCGGCCGTGGCCACGCGGCGGGCAACTGCGCGCGCGAACCCGGTGACGTCCTCGCGCACGCCACCCCACAACACTTCCGGAAAGCGCAGCAGGAGGTGCGCGACGATCGCATCCTGCAGTTCTGCCGACGCTTCCCCCGCAATCTGCATGCGCTGCATCAGTTCCTGCACCGCCGTGCGCACCGATTCGGTCTGCGACACCGGCGCCGGCATCCACACAGTGGGCGGCACCTTTGTTTCCGCCAGCAGTTGTTCGTTCTCAATGGCACCGCTGCTCGTCCAGTTACGGCCGTGTGCATCGCTGGACAAATGGAGGCTGCCGCTCATCGACCGGGGCTGGGCCTCGTCGCGGCGCTCGCCGGCCAACATCGACTGCTCCAGTGCATCTACCGAAGGTGCGGCCTGTCCCTGCACGACAGCCGTCATCAGCTGTGTCAGCGCACGGCTTTTGTGCATATGTGGTGCAATGCAAACGTACTGGACGCGATAGCCCACCCTATCGGTGGGTGCGGCGGCGGGAGGTGCGCCATCAACAGGCTCGCGCCGAACGTCCTGTGCCAGGCAACGAGCGCCGTCGCCGGCAAATCCCCATGCTTGCGATGCCGCCAGTAGACGACCTGCCGCTGTGCCCTCAAGCCGGTTGCCGTACGCCACTGCGACAACATTTTCGGTCACCAGCTTGCCGATTGTCAGCAACTGGACGGTGTCATGAAGTACCGCAGCGTCGGGCTCGCTCAATGGCGCCGTAGGCTCTCCTCCCCGCATCAATTTGTGCAACCGGATCGACCACTCGTCCACCTCGACGCTGAGCACTGCGATCTTGAGCGCCTGCTCCACCGTCAACTGCAGACCGTCATCGATGTCTGCCGCACGGGAGGGACTGCAGAACAGAACAAACAGCAAAGGCGCTGAACGGCACGAGAAAGACCGCAGGCGGGACGTCGAGGACAGGTTGCGCCACATGCTGGGAAGACCCCAAGGGAGAGCTGCCCAGCATCCCGCAGGGTCGCGCCCGGGCACCATGCAACAACTTGTAATCTACTGCACTCAGCCATCCGCACACACAACAACGGCACCTCACGGTGCCGTTGTTGTTCTCAGCCGAACGCTGCGATCAGGGTTGCGCGGGCTTGCCTGCCGCAGCGGTGTCACCGCCCAGGTGCCGGGACAGGAACGCCAGCAGTTTGGTGTAGTACTCGCGGCGGTGCGGGTCGGTATAGAAGCCGTGGCCCTCGGTCGGGTAGTACAGCGATTCCACCGGCACGCCGGCCTTGTTCAAGGCCGCTTCCATGCGCTTGGTGTGCTGGATCGGCGCGCGCTTGTCTTCGCCGCCGGCCGCCAGGAACACCGGCACCTTGATCTGCGCGGCCAGGTTCACCGGCGACATCGCGCCCAGCTGCTGCGGGTTGCCCAGCCATTCCTTGAGGTAGGTTTCGCCCGAGCCCTGGCTCTGGATGTCGCCATTGGTGAACATCATCGGCAGGTCGTACACACCCACGTAGCCGGCCGCGCACTTGTACAGCGACGGCTCCTTGGCCGCGCCCATCAACGCGGCGTAACCGCCGTAGCTGGCGCCGTAGATGCAGATGCGCGCGGGATCGGCATGGCCCTGGGCAATCGCCCAGCGCGTGGCGTCGGTGAGATCGTCCTGCATGGCCCCGCCCCACTGCCGCGCACCGGCCGAGCGATAGGCACGCCCGAAGTTGCCCGAGCCGCGGAAGTTGACCTGCAGCACCGCATACCCGGCCGCGGCCAGCAGCTGCGGTTCGATGTCGTAGCTGCCGTCATCGAAGACGCCGAACGGACCCCCATGTGGCAGCACCACCATCGGCAGCTTCGCGCCGGCCTTGCCAGCCGGCACGGTGAGGAACCCGTTGAGGTCCAGACCATCGCGCGCCTTCAATGCCACCGGGGTGACCTTGGCCGAGGTTGTGGCGTCAACCCAGCTGCTGCGGCTGATCAGGTGCTCGGCCTTCTTGGTGTCGGTGTTGAAGATGTAGAAGTCACCGGGGTTCTGCCCGGACCACGCCTCGACCAGCAGCTGCTTGCCGTCGCGGGTGCTGGAGGTGATGTAGATGGCGTCGCCACCGAACGCGGCCTCCAGGCTGTGGTACAGGCGCGCGTCGGCCGAGGTTTCGTCGAAGAAGCGGGTGCGTGGCTTGTCGCCCAGGTACAGCGCGCCCACCGGAATGGAGGTGCCGGGGCGGCGGATGATCCTGCTCGGGTCCACCTGCGGGTCGCGCAGCAGCGGGGTGCGCTTGCCGGTGGCCGGGTCCCACGACACGATCACGTCCGGGCCCTTGTCCTGTTCGCTGGTGAAGTAGGCCAGGCGGTTGTCGGCCGAGAAGCCGATCGCCTGTTCGATGCGGTCGTTGACCGCCTCGTCGTTGACCAGCTTCCAGGTGTCGCCCATGGCTTCGCGGTAGTACAGCTTGTTGACGTTGTCGGCACCGGCGCCGTGGGCGAACCGCACCTGGCCGGCGTTGTCGCTGGTGAAGTCGGCGCGCCGCACCGGCGAGCGGGCGATGGTGGTGCGACGCCCGCTCTGCACGTCGAGGCGATCAACGCGGGTGAAGGGGTCTTCGGCGAACGGCCAGATCGAGACCAGCACGTTGCGGTCGTCCTGGGCCAGCTCATCGAACATGAAGGCGGCCACGGTCTCGACCTTCTTGGGCTGGATGCGCGTGCCGGGGCCGCTGCCTTCCACGCGATAGCCAACCAGCAGTTCGCCACGGCCACCGTCGGCGTTCATGGCATACAGCTCGCCGGTGAGGCGCGGCTGGTCCAGCGACCCCATCTTTTCGGCCAGGCCGATCAGCACGCGCTCGCGGTTGACCCAGTCGAACTCGGTGGCATGGTTCTTCGGCGGCGGCACGAACGAGCCGACGATCTTGCCGTCGGTACGGCGCAGGATGGCCAGTGCGGTGCGGTCTTCCATCGGCACGGTGGCCGCGTAGTACTCGCCATCGGGCGAGATCTTGATATCGGTGAACTGGTCACGCTTGAGGTAGCGCTCCAGATCCACTGCGGTGGCCTGCCCGGCCAGCATCCCCATGGCGACCAACGCCGCCCACTTCGTCATGCGCATCCTTATCCCCTGTACATCCGGACACCTTGTCCGGGTGGCCGATTCTAGGCGTAAGCCGCGCGCGGGTGCCAGTGAGGGGCATGGCTGGCGGGGTTGTCGGGCGTGTCCCAAGGAAGATGGCGTTTCTCCCCTTGGCGAAAGTCCAAAAAATGGCACCGATAGCGGTGCCATTCTTCGGACATGCATTACAGCGTCGGCAAGACGACTACAGCGTCATCGGCGGGACGGGCGTGTCCTTGGGAATATCCCTGGGGTTGTTGGAATATACGCACGCGCAGTCGCCACTCACGCTCCACAGCCGGAGCACGTCCTTCTCGTCGGTCTGGAAACTCTGGGTGCAACCGTCGGTATTCCACGAAATAATGCGGGAACCGTCGCGATTATCGAACGTGGACTGCGGCGCGCCCCATTTTGAGACGATCTTCCGCAAGTCCGACCCAATCCACGATTCCATCGAATCGTTGATGGTTCTCGCACGAGTCGTGTGGAACAGCAGCTTGAGATTGATTCCCTCGCAGACCCCGAGCCCCTGCCCGCTTTCCGCATGTGCCAAGGCCAGGCTGCCGACCATCAGCACGCCGCAGACCGCCCCCGTTGCCATCCATTTAGTGATGCTCTGCTTCATTCCCATTCCTTTGTTTTGGCCGGAATCGCCGGCAGCGGATTCTAGCAAGCCAGAGCCACCCGAAGAAAACTGCAAAAAAAATGGCACCGCAAGCGGTGCCATTCCAGGAATGCACTGAGGAGAGAGTTCAATGCATGCCGCGGAACGCGAGGGTCAAGGCGAGGATCGACAGGATCACTGCGATGGTGCCGTCGAGGATGCGCCAGGTCTTAGGCTTGGTGAACAGCGGGGCCAGCAGGCGCGCGCCCAGGCCCTGGGCGGTCAGCCACAGGCAGCTGGCGGTGAACACGCCGGCCGCGAAGGCCATGCGCGCATTGCCGAAGTTCTCCGCGATGCCGCCGATGACCATCATGTCGAGCCAGAAATGCGGGTTGATCAGCGAGAAGCCGACCGCCGACATCAGCACCGCGCGGCGCGAGGTGCTGTCGCCGTCGTCCACGTGCATGCCGCCGCCACCGGCCAGCGCACGCCGCGCCGACTGCCAGGCGTACCACGCCAGGAAGGCCACGCCGCCCCACAGCACCACGGTGGTCAGCCACGGCAGCGCCTGGGTCAGGGTGCGCAGGCCGGCCACGCTGGCGAAGATGAAGATGCCATCGATGGCCGCACAGGTCGCCACGACCGGCACGATGTGCTTGCGCAGGATGCCCTGGCGCAGGATGAAGGCGCTCTGTGCACCGACCACCGCGAACAGGCCGATGCCGGTTGCCGCACCACTGAACCACGCGGCCAGACCGGGGCCGCCGGAGATGAAGGAGAACATGGGATACCGCCTTGTCTTGCGTATGGGGGCGGTGCCTCGCCAAGGCGTACAGCACCGGATGGCGCATATTGTCGCGCCGCAACATGGAAAAGTAGAGCTAAACTTGCTTAACCACCATTAGCCAGGCTTAAGACCATGCGGATCGACCATGCCCAGCTTCGCGCCCTTGCCGCCGTGGTCCGCGAAGGCAGTTTCGAGCGCGCCGCACAGTCGCTCAATGTCACCTCCTCGGCGGTGTCGCAGCGGATCAAGGCGCTGGAAGACCGGGTGGGACGCCTGCTGGTCAAACGCTCCTCCCCCGCCGTGGCCACTCCCGAGGGCCAGGTGCTGGTGCAGCTGGCCGAACAGACCGCCCTGCTGGAGCACGACGCCCTGCACCGGATGGGCCTGGCCGACGAAGACTTGCCGCACGCCAGCATCCCGGTCGCGGTGAACCACGACAGCCTGGAAACCTGGTTCCCCGACGCGGCACGCAGCTTCGCCGCGCAGACCGGGACCACCCTGGACCTGCGCCTGGAAGACCAGGACCACACCGTGGCGCTGCTGCGCCAGGGCGCGGTGCTGGGCGCGGTGACCACGCTGGATGAGCCCGTGCAGGGCTGCCAGATCCATGCGCTGGGCAGCATCCGCTATGCCGCCACCTGCACCCCGGCGTTCCATGAGAAGCACTTTTCCAAGGGGGTCAACGCGCAGTCGCTGGCGCAGGCCCCGGTGCTGGTGTTCAACCGCAAGGACGACCTGCAGGCCCGCTTCGCCCGGCGCCTGGCCGGCGAGGACCTGCCGCTGACCGCGCCCACCTGGTGGATTCCCTCCACCCGCGCCTTCGTGCAGGCCAACCTGGGGGGGCTGGGCTGGACCATGAACCCGCTGCCGCTGGTCAAGCGCCACCTCGAGGCCGGGCGCCTGGTCTACATGAAGCAGCGCGCGTGGGAAGACGTGCCGCTGTACTGGCAGCACTGGAAGGGCGATGTGCAGACGATGGCCCTGCTGACCCGGGCGGTGCTGGCCGCCTCGGCGGCGCTGGTACGAAAGAAGCGATAACCCCCGCCGGTAGAGCCGACCGTTGGTCGGCTACCGTCCCGGGCACCCATCCCGGCCCTACACGACCCGACCACCCCACCCGGGGTAGAGCCGACCGTTGGTCGGCTACCGTCCCGGGCACCCATCCCGGCCCTACACGACCCGACCACCCCGCCCGGCGCAGCATCGGCGCATTCCAGCCGCGGGGGTGTCGATGGACAGCGATCCGGTCTACCTGCATATCCGGGTGGTGCTCAGCATCATCCTGGGCCTGAGCATCACCACCCTGCTGCGCGGGCTGGCCTCGATCATCGAGCACCCGAAACGACGCGGCTGGTCGTGGATCCACCTGTGCTGGGTGGTCTGGGCGCTGCTGTCGGTGGTGACCTTCTGGTGGTGGGAGTTCCGCCTGGGCGAGGTGCGGCACTGGAATGTGGAAACCTACCTGTTCGTGATCGGCTACTGCGCGTCGTGGTTCATGCTGTGCACCCTGCTGTTCCCCGACGACGTGCGCGAATTCGGCAGCCTGGAAAACTACCTGCTGCAGCGGCGTGGCGGGTTCTTCGGGGTGCTGGCGCTGATCACGGTGCTGGACTTGGTGGACACCGCGATCAAGGGCCACAGCCGCTGGCAGATGCTGGGTCAGGCGTACTGGGTGCATACGGTGCTGATGCTGGCCATCGCGGCGTTGGGCATGACCCTGAAAACGCGGCGCGGGCACCTGTGGCTGGCACTGGCGGCGCTGGGCTACCAGTGCGGGTATTTCGCCGCGGAGTACTTCACGCTGGGGAGCGATTGAGCGCGCCTGGAGGGAAACGTGGATACGGCGTGGGAGCAGGCTGCGTCTAATCGGTACCCGAGTCTGCGCCGACCCGGAGCGTGGTACGGATCATCTGAGCCTCTGCGCCTCGCCATGGTTGCACGCTGTACCCGAATTCCACCGTGACGTCAGCGGGCTGACCGGGCTGTTGGCCGATGGCATGCTGCATCAATATCCAGCGCAACCGTCGGGATTGCGCAGGCTCGATCACCTGCAGGTGATCAAGAAGCCGGGAATTGGGAGGTCCCATCCGATTCCGAATGCGCTTTCCAGAGTGGTTGTCCACAAAGGTGATTGTCGGTCCACGGCGTTGGTAGTACTCCAAAGGCAGCACGACCGGTTCTGATCCCGTATTGCGTATCTCCAGTTCGACATCGAGTCTGCCGTCGGAGAAGCGGCAGCGGGCATCCAGGCAGCGCGCATGCAGTTCAACGGACGCATCAGCCTCACCTGCCGATACCGACAGGTGAGGTAGAGACACCAAGGCCAGCAGGAACAGCGCCCTGCACCAGTGCATGGCATATCGCTTGTCCAGCACCCGATTCCGCCGGGGCCGGTCGACCGCGGCAGTGGATGTACTAGGCAGCGCCGTCATGTCGGGAACAGCGCGCCTCAGCGCGCGCCCTCGCCCACCCGCCCGTCCACGATATGCAGCCTGGCGCGGATGATGGTGGCGTCCGCGCCCTTGCGCTCGGGCGTGATGTTCAAACCGAACACTGCGTCCAGATCGATCGGGCGCAGCGCGAAATCGGTGATTTCCTTCGGGGTGATCGGCCAGGTGAAGCGCACCGACTGGCCCGGTGCCAGCGTCTCCAGGTCCTTGAGCATCAGGCCGTCGACAGGATTGCGCCGCAGCTGCTTTTCCTTGCCCGAGTGGCGGTCCACCAGGCGCACGGCCGGGCCACGCTTGCGCAGGAAGGCCACCGGCAGCGACACATTGTTGCGGCCGCTGTTGCGCAGTTCCAACTCGACACGCACGTCATCGCCAAGGAAACGGCACTGGGCATCGTCGATGCAGCGGGCGTGGAGTTCGATCATGGGAGCGGGTTCCGGGGTCTTGGCAAACGTGGGTGAGGCGGCAAACAGGGCAATCAGCGGAATCAGGAAACGGTGCATGTTATCTCCCGGCCAAGGTCGCGGCGGAGCAGTTCCTGCACTTCGCGAGCGATGTTCCAGGCGTGCCTGGGGTGGGTACGGGTGGCATGGTAGGTGGACATGATGGTGGCCAGCGCATCGGTACTGTCGCGGAACGCCAGCGCCTCCACCGTTGCCGGATCGACACTGCCATCCGGACGCATGTAGCGCACGGTATCGGGCGCGTCGTCTTCGTTCTCCGAGTACTCGTCGGGCAGGCCCAGGCAGTGGGCGAACTCGTGCGCGTAGGTCCACCCGTCGGTGGTGGTGGCAACGTAAACCGTGGGCGGATCGACCATTTCGCGATCGTAGTCCTTGTGCAGCAGCAGCGTGTAATCCTGCCCGGCATCCACCCACTGGATCTCGTAACGGATCGGGAAGGAACGCGTGCCGCACTGCGGGTCGTTCACCGCCAGGGTGAACTTGCCGTTCCAGTGGCTGGCCACCCCTTCCATCATGCGCAGTTTGGCCGTGGTGACATCGCCGGGCGTGACCCCGGAAAGCGCGGTGACGCGTGCCTTGATCGACACCACCACATCGCCACCGGACTTGGCCGGCACGGCAATGTGGTAGGAAACCGGGAACGGGCCCTCGTACTTGCTGCCCTGCGGGTCGAGGGTCTCGAAGTAGCGGCCATCGGCATCCACCGCGATCTGCGCCTCATGGTCGCGCAGCCAGCACTGCGGCGGCGGCGGGGTGGCCGACGGCGGCGACGCGGCGGCGGCCTGTTTCAGCACCGCGCCGGCGAGGGACACCGCCGCAGCGATTACCGCTGCCTTGCCGGCACCGCCGCTGCCGCCCTTGGCGCCCCCGCTACCACCGGCATCCACGCTGACCATCGCCTGCTGGCCGGCCAGCAGCGTACAGCCGCAGCTGGCCTTGTCGCCGTGGCGGGCCACCGGGTTGCCGTCGATGATGAGGGTGGCGTCGCCGCTGGCGATCACCCCGGGGCCATGCACCTTGCAGACCACCGGGTCGTTGACCCGGGCGACGGCGCGTCCGTCGATGTCCGTGAACGGGGAACCGGCTACTACCGTACCGCCCAGATGGAGGTGGTCACCGACCACGACCAGCATCCTTGCCATTGCATACCTATCTTTGTTTCGACGTATTCAGCCTTGTCAGTTTAACCGGACAGCACCCGGCACCGGCAGCCCGTCGGATGCTGCGTTGCACCAAATCCGTACCGAAAAGGGCTAAAATCCGCACCAGGAAGCCGCTTTGAGCCCGTCTTCACAGGCTTGCGCGCCATCGGCGGCATCCTCCCCATATCTCCCCCCTTTGAGATTCCCATGAAAAAACTCGCGAAGGTCGTCCTCGGCCTGTTCGTGCTGCTGCTATTGGTGGCGGCCGTGTTCCTGTACTGGCCGCTGCACCAGCGCTCGGTTCCGGCCGCCGGCAACGACAAGCCGGTCGACGTCGTGCTGGTGGGTGGCGGCATCATGAGCATCACCCTGGCCACGTTCCTGCAGGAGCTGCAGCCGGACTGGAACATCCAGGTGTATGAACGCCTGGACGGCGTGGCGCTGGAAAGCTCGGACGGCTGGAACAACGCCGGCACCGGCCATTCGGCCTTCGCCGAGCTGAACTACACCCCGGAACTGCCCGACGGCAGCATCGAGACCAAGCGCGCGGTGGGCATCGCCGAGCAGTTCGAGATTTCGCGCCAGTTCTGGTCGCACCAGGTGAAGGCCGGCCGGCTCAGCCAGCCGTCGGACTTCATCAACCCCACCCCGCACATGAGCTTCGTCTGGGGCGACGACAACATCGCCTACCTGCACAAGCGCCAGCAGGCGCTGGTGAAGAACCCGCTGTTCTACGGCATGCAGTACTCCGAAGACGCCGCGCAGATCAGGCAGTGGGCGCCGTTGCTGATGGAAGGCCGCGACCCGAAGCAGAAGGTGGCCGCCACCTGGATGCCGCTGGGCACCGACGTCAACTTCGGCGTGATCACCCGCCAGCTCACCGCCGGCCTGCAGCGCAGCCCGAACTTCCAGCTGCACCTGAAGCACGAAGTGGGCGCGCTGCGCCAGAACGATGACAAGACCTGGAACGTGACCGTGAAGGACCTCACGTCCGGCACCGAGTCCACGATCAAGTCGCGCTTTGTGTTCATCGGTGCCGGCGGTGCGGCGCTGAAGCTGCTGCAGCTGTCAGGCATTCCCGAAGCGAAGAATTACGCCGGCTTCCCGGTGGGTGGCCAGTTCCTGGCCTTCCAGAACCCGGCCATTGCCGGGCGCCACACGGTGAAGGCCTACGGCATGGCCGAAACCGGCTCGCCGCCGATGTCGGTACCGCACCTGGATGCGCGCAAGCTGGACGGCAAGCCGGTGGTGCTGTTCGGTCCGTTCGCGCTGTACAGCACCAAGTTCCTCAAGCACGGCTCGTGGTTCGACCTGTATTCGTCGGTGAACCACAACAACGTGGCCGGCATGCTGGACGTGGGCGCGGAAAACCTGGACCTGGTGAAGTACCTGATGGGCCAGGCGCGCTTGAACGACGCCGACCGCCAGGCAGAACTGGTGAAGTACTTCCCCAACGCCAAGCGCGAGGACTGGAAGCTGGTCACCGCCGGCCAGCGCGTGCAGATCATCAAGCGCGATCCGGAAAAGGGGCCGGTGCTGCAGTTCGGCACCGAGATCGTGACCGACAAGGACCACACCCTGGCCGCGCTGCTGGGTGCCTCGCCGGGTGCGTCGACCTCGCCGCCGATCATGCTGGACCTGCTGAAGAAGGCCTTCCCGCAGCAGATGGCCGCCGGCTGGGAAGCGCGCCTGCAGCAGATCGTGCCGTCCTATGGGCGCAAGCTCAACGAGAGTGCGGCGCTGACCAACGAGATCCGCCGCCAGACCAGCGACACGCTGAAGCTGCCCTACCTGGACGTGCCGGTGGAAACCTCGCCGGCGGTGATGCTGACCCCGCCGCCGGCCGCCAAGCCGGCGCAGAAGACGCGCAACGCCAACGAGGAACTGCAGGCGCTGTAAGCCTGCGGCCCGCGGCCCCGGCCGCGACGTGAACACCTGATCCGGCCCCCGCGTGGGCCGGATTTTTTTTGCCCGTTGCCGCGCGGGGCAACGGGAGATGGGCCAGCGATCTCCCCGCCCGACACATGCCATCCCGCACGCAGGGCGCATTCAGGAATTGTAAAGCGAATGAGAACGCTTTACATTTACGCACCCCTGCGCTGCCGGCGCGGGCCTGGCCGGAATCCACGGACGGCCGCCAGGCCCTGCTCACCACCCACGGCTGCAACGGCACCGACCCACGGTCGGGGCGTCACCCCCTGAGATGGATCTACCGCCTGGCGCCAGTGGCGCCGGCCTGCTGTGCCCGCTGCCCGCTGTTCCCCCTCCCGAGACCGATTCGAGACCTGCGCATGTCCTTCCGCGATCTTTCGCCCCGCTCCCTCCGCCGCGCCCCGCTGGGCCTGGCCCTGCTTTCCGTGCTGTCGCTGGCCTCGCCCCTGGCCCAGGCCGACACTGCCGCCGACGCCAGCGACGCCAAGACGCTGGACAAGGTCAGCGTGCTGGGCGAGCGCGCCGCGCCGTCCAGCACCACGCGCCTGCCGATCAGCCTGCAGGAAACCCCGCAGTCGTCCAGCGTGATCGGGCTGCAGCGGCTGCAGGACGAATCGCTGTTCAGCCTCAACGACGTGATGCGCAACGTCACCGGCGTCAGCGTGTCCTTCTATGACACCCAGCGCCCGCTGTACTACGCGCGCGGCTTTGCCATCACCGATTTCCAGGTGGATGGCATTCCCACCTACAGCGGCTCGACCAACCAGGAATACGACACCGCCTTCTACGACAGCGTGGAAGTGATCCGCGGCGCCAACGGCCTGCTCAGCGGTGCCGGCGTGCCCTCGGCCACGGTCAACCTGCTGCGCAAGCGCCCGGGCAAGACGTTCGATGCGTCGTTCTCGGTCAGCGCCGGCAGCTGGGACTATCAGCGCATGGAAGCGGACGTGACCGCCCCGCTGACCGCCGACGGCCGCTTCCGCAGCCGCGTGGTCGCCGCTTACACCGATCGTGATTTCTATTACGACCGCTACAAGGAAAACAAGATGGCCGGCATGGCCGTTCTGGAAGGTGACCTCACCGACAGCACCACCGTGACCGTGGGCTACCAGACCCAGGACAACAACCCGGTCGGCTCGACCTGGGGCACCGTGCCGTTCTTCGACAGCCAGGGCAACTTCGCGCACCTGCCGCGCTCGACCAACGTGGCCCCGAAGTGGAGCTACTGGCAGCGCGAAACCAGCACCGTGTTCGCCAACCTGGAACAGCATTTCGGCGAAAACTGGCTGCTCAAGGTCAACACCGCCTACACCCGCGGCAACGTGCAGAACGTGCGCCTGTACGGCACCGGCTACCCGGACCCGGCCACCGGCGCGGGCATCTACCTGCGCACCGCCGCCGGTGATTCGGAAGACACCCGGCGCAACGTGGATGCCTACCTGAGCGGCACCTTCGACCTGTTCGGGCGCGAGCATGACGTGACCCTGGGCGGGCAGTGGTCCGACCTGGAAAGCACCACCAACACCCTAGCTCTGAACTACCCCACCGACTGGGCGCGCTGCGGCACCGAGCGCTGCTACTACATCCCCAACATCCGGACGTGGGACGGCGACATTTCCGAAGTGACCTACACCCGTACCGGCGCGCGCCGCGTAGCGCGCACCCGGCAGAGCGGCGTGTACCTGGCCACCCGCCTGCGCCTGGCCGATCCGTTGTCGCTGATCGCCGGCGCGCGCCTGAGCCGCTGGGAGACGCTGACCCGCGCCTACAACGTGGCCGGGGCGTACACCGCCACCAGCGGTGCCTACAAGGTGAAGGACGAAGTGACGCCGTACGTGGGCCTGGTGTATGACATCACCCCGCAGTTCTCGGTCTACGGCAGCTACACCGAAATCTTCAACCCGCAGAACTACAAGGACAAGAACGAGAACCTGCTGGCGCCGGTGCAGGGCTCCAACCTGGAAGCGGGCATCAAGAGCCAGTGGTTCGACGGCCGCCTGACCGCCAACGCGGCGGTGTTCGAGGCCAAGCAGGACAACTACGCGATGCGCGACATGAGCGTGCCCGACGGCTCGCTGAGCGACGGCAGCTCGGCCTACGTCGGCGTCAACGGCACCAAGGCGCGCGGCTGGGAAGTGGACATCAACGGCGAGATCCTGCCGGGCTGGACGGTCAATGCCGGCTTCACCCACGTCAAGGTGACCCGCGCGGCCACCGACCAGCTGTACGCCAACCCGGCCGAAGACCTGCTGCAGCTCAACACGCAGGTGCAGCTGCGCGGTGCGCTGTCGCGCCTGAGCGTGGGCGGCGGCGTGCAGTGGCAGAGCAAGGTGCAGGGCTACAACATTCCCTACCCGCTGGGCGGCACGGTCACGGTGAACCAGCCGGCGTATGCGCTGGTGCAGTTCAACGCCAACTACCGCATCACCGACAACTGGACGGCCACGCTGAGCGTGCGCAACGCACTGGACAAGACCTACTGGGCCAACCTGGACTACAACAACTACGGCGAACCGCGCTTCGTGGCGGCCAGCCTGCGCTGGACGTTCTGAGACCACGCGCGTAGCGCCGGGCTCTGCCCGGCTGCATGACAGCGGCCAGGCAGAGCCCGACGCCACGCCGCCCCCACGTCATCAACCTGAACAGGCCCTCCCCTTGGCGGGCCTTGTTTTTTGCTGCGCTGCGGGTTGCACACCGCTCCGTAATTATGGCGTAATTATCTCAACGTCATCCGGATCTGTGTCGATGAACCCTACCTGGGACACCCTGGCACGCAGTCGCCAGGCACGACTCGAACGCGCAGCGCCCTGGGCCCGCGGCCGTGAGGTGGCGGCCGGCGATATCGCCGCGCTGCTGCACGCCCTGCTTGAACCGGGCGACAAGGTCTGCCTGGAGGGCAACAACCAGAAACAGGCCGACTTCCTCGCCCAGGCCCTGGCCGACCTCGACCCGGCGCGGGTACACGACCTGCACATGGTGCAATCGGTGCTGTCGCTGCCCGCGCACCTGGACGTCTTCGAGCGCGGCATCGCCTCGAAGCTGGACTTCTCCTTCTCCGGGCCGCAGTCGGTGCGGCTGGCCAATCTGGTCGCCGACGGGCGCATCCAGATCGGTGCCATCCACACCTACCTGGAACTGTTCGGCCGCTACTTCATCGACCTCACGCCCCGCGTGGCGCTGGTGGCGGCGCAGGCCGCGGACCGCCACGGCAATCTCTACACCGGGCCGAATACCGAAGACACCCCGGTGATCGTCGAAGCCACCGCGTTCGGGGGCGGCATCGTCATCGCGCAGGTCAACGAGATCGTCGATACCCTGCCCCGCGTCGACATCCCCGCCGACTGGGTCAACTTCGTGGTGCAGGCGCCGCGCCCGAACCACATCGAACCGCTGTTCACCCGCGACCCGGCGCAGATCTCCGAGATCCAGGTGCTGATGGCGATGATGGCGATCAAGGGCATCTACGCCGAGTACGGGGTCAACCGGCTCAACCATGGCATCGGCTTCGACACGGCCGCGATCGAACTGCTGCTACCCACCTATGCCGAATCGCTGGGGCTGAAGGGGAAGATCTGCCAGCACTGGGCGCTCAATCCGCACCCGGCGCTGATCCCGGCCATCGAGTCGGGCTTCGTGAAATCGGTGCATTCGTTCGGCTCCGAACTGGGCATGGAGAAATACATCGCCGCGCGCGGCGATGTGTTCTTCACCGGCGCCGACGGCGCGATGCGCTCCAACCGGGCGTACTCGCAGACTGCTGGCCTGTATGCCTGCGACATGTTCATCGGCTCCACCCTGCAGATCGACCTGCAGGGCAACAGCTCCACCGCCACCCGCGACCGTATCGCCGGCTTCGGTGGCGCGCCCAACATGGGTTCGGATGCGCGCGGCCGCCGCCACGCCAGCGATGCCTGGCTCAAGGCCGGCCAGCAGGCCGCACGCCCCGGCGACATCCCGCGCGGGCGCAAGCTGGTGGTGCAGATGGTGGAAACCTTCCGCGAGCACATGGCACCGGCGTTCGTCGACCGCCTGGATGCGTGGGAACTGGCCGAGCGCGCGGCGATGCCACTGCCGCCAGTGATGATCTACGGCGACGACGTCAGCCACGTGCTCACCGAGGAAGGCATCGCCAACCTGCTGCTGTGCCGCACCCCCGAAGAGCGCGAACAGGCCATCCGTGGCGTGGCCGGCTACACCGCGGTGGGCCTGGGCCGCGACCGCGCCATGGTCGAGAACCTGCGCGACCGCGGCGTGATCCAGCGCCCGGACGACCTGGGCATCAACGTACGCGATGCCAGCCGCGACCTGCTGGCCGCGCGCTCGGTGAAAGACCTGGTGCGCTGGTCCGGCGGTCTGTACGACCCGCCCAAGCGCTTCCGCAACTGGTAAGGGACAGGCTCATGGAAACCCTCACATATCGATTCGACGGCACCACCGCCGTGCGCTTCCCCACCGAAGCGGTGCTGGTGGGCGTGCTGGCCTCGGGCAACCTTGAAGTGCTGCTGGAACCGGCCGCGCTGGACGGCGCGATGGCGGTTCGCATCATCACGGCCGCCAAGGGCTTTGGCACCATCTGGGAAGCGGTGATCGGCGACTTCGCACAGCGCCATCCGCTGCGCGACGTGCAGGTATCGATCAATGATGCCGGCGCCACGCCGGCCGTGGTCAGCCTGCGCCTGGACCAGGCGGTGCAGACCTTGCGCGCGGGGGGCCAGCCATGAGCATCGCCCACCGCCACAGCTATTACGAAGCCGACGCGCGCGAGCGCATTGCAGGCCTGCTTGATGCGGGCACGTTCAAGGAACTGCTGGGCCCGGCCCGGCGCGCGATGAGCCCGCACCTGGCGCAACTGGACCAGCCCGCTGCATTCGACGACGGCATCGTGGTGGGCGAAGGCCTGCTGCGCGGCAAGCGCGTGCTGGTGGCCGCGCAGCAAGGCCAGTTCATGGGCGGCGGCGTGGGCGAGGTGCACGGCGCCAAGCTCACCGGCCTGCTGCACCGTGCCGTAGACCAGCGCCCGGACGGCGTGCTGCTGCTGCTGGATACCGGCGGCGTGCGGCTGCATGAAGCCAACGCCGGGCTGATCGCCATTTCCGAGATCATGCGCGCCACCCTGGCCACCCGTGCCGCCGGGGTGCCGGTGCTCGCGCTGATCGGCAGCGGCAACGGCGCGTTCGGCGGCATGGGGATCGTGGCGCGCTGCTGCACCACGGTGATCATGTCCGAAGAGGGGCGCTTGTCGCTGTCCGGGCCGGAGGTGATCGAAACAGTGCGCGGCGTGGAAGAGTTCGACGCCCGTGACCGTGCCCTGGTGTGGCGCGTCACCGGCGGCAAGCACCGCTACCTGATCGACCAGGCCCAGGTGCTGGTGCCCGATGCGATCAGCGCCTTCGCGCAGGCCGCGTTCGATGCGCTGGTGCCCGATACCGACAGCACCGACACCGATCTGGCACTGGCCGCGCTGCAGGCCCGCCACGCCGCATTGCAGGCGCGGGTGCAGGCCTGGGGCGGTTGCCGGGACGGGATGGACATCTGGGCCCTGCAGGGCATTGCCGACCCGCAGCAGCTGCCGCTGCTGGAGACCGACGCCTTCCTTGCCGCCACCGCCGCCCGGAGACTGCCATGACCCTGCCCTTGAACACGCTGTTGGATGCGCTGTTCCCACGCGGGCACGCCGTCGCGGTCACCGACGCGGTGTTGACCGGCAGTGCCCACACCGACGATGGCGAGGTCACCGTGATCGGCACCACTGACAAGCTCGAGGTGGGCGTGGACCATGCGCTCACCCTGGCCGCGGCGGTGCTGGCCAGTACCGCCGCCGATCCACGGCGGCCGATCGTGATGCTGGTCGATACCGCCGGCCAGCGCCTGGCCCGCCGCGATGAACTGCTGGGCATCAACGGCTACTTCGCCCACCTGGCGCAGACGCTGGACCTGGCCCGCCGCCGCGGCGCGCCGCTGGTCACCCTGGTGTACGGCGAATCGGTGAGCGGTGGGTTCCTGTCCTTCGGCCTGATGGCCGACCACATCCATGCCCTGCCCGACGCGCAGGTGCGGGTGATGGACCTGCGCGCAATGGCGCGCGTGACCAAGCAACCGCTGGAAAAGCTGCAGGCGCTCAGCCGGAGCTCACCGGTGTTCGCACCCGGCGTGGAGAACTACGTGGCCATGGGCGCGGTCCACGCGGTGTGGGACAACGACCTGGCGCAGGCCTTGCTGGACGCGCTGCGCACGCCGGCCGATGGCGATCGCCGCGCGGTTCTCGGCGCGCAGCGTGGCGGCCGCACGCTGGCCGCGTCGGTCGCGGCGGCGGTGGTGGCCGACGATGCCTGAGCAGCCTGCCCGCCACACGCTGGTGTGGCTGTCCGCGCACGCCCACTGGCGCGCCGACGTGCCTGCACAGGATGCGCGCCTGGCCGCCTGGTTCGCACAGGGCTGGCCGGCGGTGGTGGCGCGCCGCGCCGCCGACGATCCCGATCCGCGGGTGCGGTTGGGCGTGCCGCTGCCGCCGGACGAAGGCAAGCAGCGGCTGGCATTGCGCGTGCCGCTGCAGGACATCGCGCGGCAGCAGCCGCCGCTGGCGTTGCACGCGCTGATCGCCCGCCCCGACCGCCTGATCAGCGCCGAGTGGTACATGGCGCTGCAGGGCCTGGACGCGATCGCACCGGCCCGCGTGTTCGGTGCATTTGCCTGGCAGGCGCTCACCGGGCTGCCGTATGTGCACGCCCGGTCGGACATCGATCTGCTGTGGCAGGTACATACGCCAGAAGTGGCCGACCGCCTGGTGCAGCGGCTGCAGGCGTGGGAAGTACGCGAAGGCCGGCGCGTGGATGGTGAACTGTGCCTGCCCGGCGGCGCGGCGGTGAACTGGCGCGAGTACGCCGGCAGCGCGCGGGAGGTGCTGGTCAAACGCACCGACGGCGCCATGCTGGCGCCGCGCGACACCTTGTTCTTGCCCACCGGTGTTGCCGCATGAACGCCCTGGCGCAGGCGCGTGTTCCGGCGGCTGCAGCGGTCGACTGCGCGCGCCTGGGCCGGCTGGCCATCGTCAGCCTGCACGCCGAACTGGCCTGCGCGCCGAAGCCGGGGCTGGTGACGCCGTTCGACCGCGGCAGCCACACCGACATGGACGCCGGCAGCTTCCTGCGCAGCCTGTTCGCGCTGCGCCACTACTTCCGCAACGTGGCCCAGGCCGGCGCTGACGACGCCCCGTTCTGCGTGCTGCGTGGCCATGGCATCGCTGCCGAAGCGGCGATGCTGCGCGCTACCGGCAGCGTCAATACGCATCGCGGCGCGATCTTCAGCCTGGGCCTGCTGGTGGCCGCGGCGGCCGCCTGTCGGCGCGAACGCGGCGGCGTGATTACCGCCGACGCAGTGTGCGTGGCCGTACAGCGCTGGGCACCGGCGCTGGCCGTGGCCCCGCTGGATCCCGACAGCCCCGGCCAACGCGCACGTGCGCAACACGGCATCGCCGGGGTGCGCGAGCAGGCCATCGCCGGCTATCCGCTGCTGCGCGGCATCGGCGTGCCCGTCCTGCGCGATGCGCTGGCGGCCGGGCTGCCGCGTGAGGCTGCGCTGTGCCACACCTTGATGCACCTGGTGGCGTACACCGATGACCTCAACCTGCTGCATCGCGGCGGCGCGCAGGGGCTGGCGTGGGCACGTGCGCAGGCAGCACGCTTCATCGCCGATGGCGGTGCCTTCGCCCCGCAGTGGCGCAGCCGCCTGCAGCAACTCGGCGATGCCTTCGTGGCACGCCGGCTCAGCCCCGGCGGCAGTGCCGACCTGCTGGCCTGCAGCTGGTTCCTGCTGCAGCAGGAGCGCGCATGAGCCTCGCCCTGCTCTGCCCCGGCCAAGGCGCGCAGCATCCGGCGATGTTCGACCGGGTGCGCGACCTGCCCGCCGCGCGCGAGGTGCTCGATACCGCCACCGCACTGCTGGGCCGTGACGTAACCACGGCAGCGGCGGCAGACGATCGGTTTGAGAATGCAGTGGCGCAGCCGTTGCTGTGCGCGGCCAGCCTGGCGCACTGGCAGAGTCTGCGCGAGCAGTTGCCGCCGCCTGCACTGGTGGCCGGCTACAGCATCGGTGAACTGGCCGCGCAGTCCATCGCCGGCAGCTTCAGTGCGACCACCTGCCTGACGCTGGCGTCCCAACGCGCGCAGCTGATGGATGCCGCCAGTCCGCCCGACGCGGGCATGCAGGCGCTGCTGGGCCTGCCGCGCGCGGTGGTCCAGGCGCTGTGCGACACGCACGGCGCCTACATCGCCATTGCCAACGGCCCCGATCATTTCATCCTGGGTGGGCGTAGCGCGGCACTGCGCGCAGTGGCCGCGGACGCCGTGCAGCTGCGTGCCGAGGTGCGCGTGCTGCCGGTGCATGTGCCGGCGCATACGCCGCTGCTGGCCAGCGCCGCCGACGGCTTTGCCCAGGTACTCGCGCAGGCACCGCTGCAGGCGCCGCAGTGGCAGGTACTGGCAGGCATCGATGCGCAGCCGGTACGCACGCGTGCCGCGCTGGAACACAGTCTGGCCGCGCAACTGGCACAGACCATCGAATGGGCGCAGCTGATGCGCCAGGCATTCGAGCGCGGCGCGCGGGTGTTCCTGCAACTGGGCCCGGGCACCGCGCTGGCGCGCATGGTGGCCAGCGCCTATCCGTGCTGCGAGGTGCGCGCGGTGGAAGAGTTCCAGCAGCTGGAGGGTGCGGCGGCGTGGGTACATGCCGCGCTGGGCCGGCAGCAATGAAGGTGGGAGTTGCCTGTAACACGCCGTAACCCGGGATGGCGGGTTTCCATCCTTGCTGTACGCGAGTCAAGTGTCTGGGAGGGCGCATGAGTCCACAAGTCGCAACGATCATCGGTCTGGTGATCATGTTCATCGTCGCCACCGCCCTGCCGATCAACATGGGTGCGGTCGCGTTCGCGTTGGCCTTCATCATCGGCGGCGTGTTCGTCGGCATGGAAGGCAAAGAAGTGCTGGGTGGATTCCCGGGGGACCTGTTCCTGACCCTGGTCGGCATCACCTACCTGTTTTCCATCGCCCAGAAGAACGGCACCATCGACCTGCTGGTGCATTGGTCGGTGCGTGCGGTACGTGGGCGCATCGTGGCCATTCCGTGGGTGATGTTCGTGGTGACCGCCGTGCTCACCGCGTTCGGTGCGCTGGGACCGGCCGCCGTGGCGATCATCGGCCCGGTGGCGCTGCGGTTTGCCAAGCAGTACAGGATCAACCCGCTGCTGATGGGCCTGCTGGTCATCCATGGCGCGCAGGCCGGCGGGTTCTCGCCGATCAGCGTGTACGGCAGCATCACCAACGGCGTGGTGCAGAAGGCCGGGCTGGAGGTGACCGAAATGGCGGTGTTCCTGACCAGCCTGGGCTTCAACTTCATGATGGCGATGATCTGCTTCTTCGCCTTCGGCGGCGTGGCGCTGTTGCGTCGCGGTGCGGTGTCGGTGGGCGGTGGCGTGGGTACGGCCGAACTGGCGATGGCCGGTGGGCCGCAGGCTTCCTCGCGCCAGTTCGCGATCGAAGGCCACGGTGCGCTGGTGTCGGCCGGTGGCGGCACGCTGTCCAACGATCCCGATGCGCTGGAGGCGGTGGGCATCACCCGCGAGCGCGTGTTCACCCTGGTCGGCCTGCTCGGGCTGGGTGTGGCCGCGCTCATCTACAACCTCAACGTGGGCCTGGTGTCGATCACCGTCGCGGTGGCGCTGGCGCTGCTGTCGCCGAAGAGCCAGAAGGGCGCGGTGGACGGCATCAGTTGGTCCACGGTGCTGCTGATCTGCGGCGTGGTGACCTACATCGGCGTGCTGCAGGAAGCCGGCGCGGTCGATTTCATCGGCAATGGCGTGTCGCAGATCGGGATTCCGCTGCTGGGCGCGCTGCTGGTCTGCTACGTGGGCGGCATTGTTTCGGCGTTCGCCTCGTCGGCGGCCGTGCTGGGCGCCACCATCCCGCTGGCGGTACCGTTCCTGATGCAGGGCCACCTGGGCGCGGCGGGCGTGATCTGCGCGTTGGCGGTGTCCTCGACCATCGTGGATGTCAGCCCGTTCTCGACCAACGGTGCGCTGGTGGTCGCGTCGGCGGCCAAGGAAGAGCGCGAGTCGCTGTTCCGCCAGTTCCTGATCTATAGCGGCCTGGTGGTCGCCTTCGGCCCGCTGCTGGCCTGGCTGGTGTTCGTGGTGCCGGGCTGGATGTAAGGGCTCGCGTTGGCGCCCCCTGACGCAGGGGGCGTTCCACCCGGAAGGATGATGTCCGGGCCGGTCGACGAACGGAGGGATTACAATTCCGCATGGCCATTGCTCCCGCACCCCGCTCGACCAAGAAGCGCGCCCCGCTGTACGAAGAGGTGGCCGAGCATGTGCGCGAGCGCATCTACGACTACCGCCTGCCCCCGGGCGAGTGGATCGACGAACCTGCGCTGTGCGAGGAACTGGGCATCAGCCGCACCCCGCTGCGCGAGGCGCTGAAGCTGCTGGCCGCCGAAGGCCTGGTGCAGATCGATGCCGGGCGCGGGTGCCGGGTGACCCGGTTGACGCTGGAGGACCTGAACCAGCTGTTCCCGGTGATGGCGATGCTGGAAGGCCGCTGCGCGCACGAGGCCGTCAAGCATATCGACGACGCCGGGGTGCAGCTGCTGGAAGACCTGCACGCGGCGATGGAGGCCGCCGCCGCCGAGGGCAACATCGCCGAGTACTACCGCAACAACTACCTCATCCACGAAACCGTGCAGCACTACGCCGGCAACCCGTGGCTGATCCGCATCACCCACGACCTGCACCGCATCCTGAAGATGCACCGCGGCCGCCAGCTGCTGGCGCCGGGCCGCACCGCGCAGTCGCTGGCCGAACATCGCGAACTGATGGCGTGCTTCCGCCAGCGCGACGCGGAAGGCGCCGAACGCACGATGGAACGGCACCTGCTCAGCCAGGGGCAGGCACTGGCCGCCTATGTCGCCTCGGGCGGCCTGCTGAACGTACCCGCGCCGCTGCCCACCGAGGGCGGCAGCTGACAGATCGGTGGTAACGGCCGCCGGCCGGCTCCCCGCAAAATTCCCCTGGTAGTGCCGGCCGCTGGCCGGCTCCTCGCAGAATTCCCCGGGTAGTGCCGGCCGCTGGCCGGCTCCTCACGATCCAACACGGTGCAGAGCCGGCCAGCGGCCGGCACTACCAGGCGCCGATATTCCGGGTGCGTTCCAAGCGCCGATGTGCCGGGTGCTGCCCAACGAAACGCGTCCACCCACCGCCATTACCGCGGGGGCCGGGTTTCGCGCAGGGTCCACATCACCGGCAGCACCAGCAGCGCGACCACGGCGATCATGGCGCCGGGTGCCGCCGCCCAGCCGGTGTGGCGCACCAGCAGCTCGGCCAGCAACGGCGTGGCGCCGCCGAAGAACGCGGTGGCCATGGTGACTCCCAGCGCCAGGCCGCTGAGGCGGCCTTCGCCGGGGAACTGTTCGGCCGTGGCCGGCGCGGCCACCGCGCTCACGCCACCGGCCAGGCAGGCCAGCACCACCGCTGCACTCCCGATCAACCAGGTGGTGCCACCGGCCATCAGGCTGAACATGCTCAACGGCAGCAACGCCGATAACAGCGCCAGTGCGATCAACACCGGTCGCCGCCCGATCCGGTCGGACAACGCACCGGCCAGCGGCGTCACCACGATCACCGCCACCGCCGCCACCGTGGACAGCCACAGTGCCTCCGATTCCCCCACCTCGCCCGCCGAGCCCAGGAACGCCGGCACGTAGGTGATGCCCACGTAATAGGTGATCGAGCCAAGTGCGGAAATCGCAAACGTGCGGGCCACCGCGCCCCGGTGATAGCGCCAGGTGTCGCGGATCGGCGAGGTGGGCACGGTCCCGGCCGCCTGCTGCCGCTCGAACTCGGGCGATTCGTGCATGGTGGAGCGTGCCAGCAGGATCGCCCCGGCCAACGCCGCGCCCACGAAGAACGGAATGCGCCAGCCCCACCCGTCCAGCTGCGCGGTGCTCAGCAACGCCACGGTCAACGCCGACAGCGCCACCGCCAGCAGCGCGCCGACCTCGCTGGCCGCCGATGCCAACGAGGTGACCAGGCCACGGCGGCGGGTGGGCGCGGTTTCCAGCAGGTAGGCCACCACGCCGGTGTACTCCCCGCCCACCGAAAACGCCATCAGGCAGCGGAGCAGCAACAGCAGCACCCCGGCACTGGCCCCAATGCTGTCGAAGGTGGGCAACAACGCGGTGGCCAGCATCGCCAGGGTCATCAGCAGCATCGAGGCCAGCAGCATGTAGCGCCGCCCGAAGCGGTCGCCCAGATGCCCGAAGCACAGCGCGCCCAGTGGGCGCATCAGGTAGGACACCGCGAACCCCGCCAGCGTGGCCAGCAGGGCGTTGTCGCCGCCGCCAAAAAACACCCGCGACAGCACCGTGGCCAGGTACAAATACAAGGTGAAGTCGTACCACTCCACCACGGTCGACAACCCGGCCACGATCATCGAACGGGTGCGTGCCGGTGACGCCGACGGCGCGCTCACCGGCACCGCCCACGCACGGATGCGCTGCCGATACGACAGCGGGACAGACTCAACGGCATCGCGACTCCCACCTGCACTTGAATGCCGCCGAGCCTACGATATCCGCCCGTCGGGCAGGCTCACGCAGTCACCACATCGCGACCGCGCAGACCCCGCCGAACCGCCTCAGGCCGCCTGCGAGGCCGCCTCACGCGTGTAGCGCAGCAGCCGCCCACGCCCTGGCGCATCGCCTTCGTCGTCGAACAGGCCGTAGGCCTCGTCAACGGTATAGCCCTGCGCGGCCATGGCACGCGAGAACGATCCCACGTTGCCGCGCCCCGGATCGGTGAGCAGCAGCTCGGCGGTGGGCCGCGCGTGGCGCTCCATCATCCGGGCGATCTGCAGCGCGTGGCCACGCTCGTACAGCACGTCGCTGCCGATGATCAGATCGAAGCGACCGAGTGTCGTATCCGGCAGTTCCCACGGCAGATCGCGGTAGTGCAGCGCGGGCAGGTCATTGAGCCCGGCGTTGTAGGCCAGGAACGATTCGGCCAGCGGATGATGGTCGCTGGCCACCACGTCGGCCCCGCGATGGGCCAGCACCAGGCTGGCCAGGCCCAGCCCACAGCCCACTTCCAGTACGCGTTTGCCGGCCACGTCGAAGCTGTGCATGGTCTCAGCCAGCACCCGCCCGGCCGGCCAGACCTGGCCGAACAGGCTCCACAACGAGGAATGGATGCCAGCGCGTTGGGCGCGCCCGGTGGGATCGGCGAACTGCTGCAGGTCGCTGAGCGCGCGGATGCGGAAGTCGTGACCACCGACCGGAATGGTGAGAATGCGGGTGGTATAGCCCGGCATGTGCGCTCCGTTGGACACGGGGAGCACGGCCGCCCTGCTGGGCGCCGTGCCCGGAAAATGGAGCGAAGCGGGCGGTCAGGTGCGGACCGCGCAGGACGCGCGTAATGGCGTGTGACGCAGCCATCCTACAGCAGCCGACGCCCCCGCAGCGTCAACCTCCCGCGGCCTGGCAGGTCTGCACAGCGGCCAGGCGCGTCAGTACTTCACCTGGCAGTTCGGGCAGAAGAACGTCCGCCGCTTGCTGTGGCCCGGGTAGGTCTTGGACAGCGGCCCGCCACAGGACGGACAGGTCCCTTTGGTATGCACCTGCCAGTGCTGGCGCAGCGTGCCGGCCTTCTTCCACGCCAGGAACGCCTCGCTGTAGGTGCGCGCGTCGGCGATCACCCTGCCCAGCGTGCGCGGCGGGATGTTGCCGATCGTCGATTCGGGATGCACGCGGGTGCGGAACAGCACCTCGTTCTTGATGATGTTGCCGACGCCGGCAAAGAGCGTCTGGTCCAGCAGCGCGTCGCAGATCAACGTGTCTGGCTGCTGCTTGAGCCGGCGCCGGGCCAGGCGCGGGTCCCACGCCGGCGAGAGCACGTCGCCGCGCCAGTCGTAGGTGTCTTCCAGCGGCCCTTCGATGTACTTCAGCGACGAGGCGTAGATGTTCAATTCGCCGTTGTCGAATTGCAGCGACACGCGCGGCGGTGAGGGCTTGCGTTCATCGATACGGTAGCTGCCGAACATCAGCATGTGCACGCGCAGGCTGAACCCGCTGAACTGGATCAGGAAGTGCTTGCCCCAGCTGCGCAGCGCCACTACCCGCCGTCCTTCCATGCGGGTCAGGTCCAGGCTGCTGTTGCCGAGCGCACGGCGCACGGTCTTGCCGCGGAACTTGGCGGCGGCCTCGCGCAGGATGACGATGGAAGGGCCTTCAGGCATGCGCGGCGATCTCCTTCAGGCGCAGGGCATTGGCAATCGCAAAGCCATGCGCGGTGTTGTCGAAGATCACCCACGGTGCCTGCGCCTGCCCTGGCTGGTGCATTACCTGTGCCGCCAGGTCGGCCAGTGCGGCATCGGGGTAATCGCTGTAATACATGCGCGGCGAACCGTGCCAGCGCCAGTAGTGCCAGCCCTGCGCGCCGCCAGGCAGCGCGGCGGCGGCAACGCGCGCCGGATCCACCGCGGCACGGGAAATCGCGTGGCGCTGCAACAGCGCGTCGGCCGGCGCGCTGAACCAGCTGGCATGGCGAGGCTCGCAAACCACGGGGACCGGCGTGCGTCGACGCAGCGCGCGGAAAAAGCTCCCGGCGCGGCGCGTATCCAGGGCCAGTGACGGCGGCAACTGCAGCAACAGCGCGCCCAGCGTGCGCCCCAGTCCGCCCACCTCGTCCAGGAAGCGGTCCAGCAGCGGACCGACGCCCACCAGCCCGGAATCGTGCGAAATCGTCCGGGGCAGCTTCACCGAGAAGCGAAAGCCCGGCGGAACGCTGGCCGCCCAGCGCGCGTAGGTCGTGCGTTGGTGCGGCCGGTAGAACGAGGAATTGATCTCCGCCACCTCGAAGCGCGTGGCATAGCGTGCCAGCGCGCTGTCGCCGGGCCCGAAGTGCGCGGCGTAGCGACTGGGGATCGACCAGCCGGCACACCCGATCTTCGGCATACGCGACGCGGCCATGCGGGCCACCCTCAGCGCAGGATTTCGCCCTGGTCTTCCCCGTCCCAGTAATGGATACGCGCCGCGGCTACCTGGATCAGCACCAGGCCCGGGCTGTCCACGCCCTGCTCGAACCAGCGCTCCAGGTCTTTCACCCAGTGCTGCTGCATGATCGCCTTGTCGCGGTGGAGGGTTGCCCTGCCCTGCACCGCCACGAACAGCGGCGGCTTGCCCAGCAGCGACTTGCTGCCGGTGAAGCTCAGCGCCACCTTCGGGTCGCGGGTGATCTCGCGGACCATGTCGGTGTCTTCGGTGGTGAAGAACCAGCTGTCGCCGTCGTAGTCCACGTCACCGTTGTTGCTCATCGGCCGCGCCGCGATCTCGCCGCTGTCGGTGTGGGTCTGCAGCATGGTGAAGTCGATATTGGCCATCTTCTTGGCCAGTTCGGGCAGGGTCAGGGTGGTCATGGCGCATCCGGGTTGGGGACAGGCTGCCAGCGTCGGCGCGCCACGGTGACCGCGCCGTGCACGGTTCCTGTCACACCCTTCACGCGCAGACGCGGGTGCTCACTTCCGGATCAAGGCGAGAATGGCCTGGCGCTCCTCCAGTGAGCGCTGGAAATCGATCGGATACACCGGCGCATGCTGCGGGCCGACCAGCAGAAAGATGCCACGTGCCCCCACCAGCTCGTTCTGCATCGTGCCAAGACGGTAGTGCCACATCTTCCATAGCGGCACCGTCACCGCAACCGGTACGGCACCGTCGCGCGGCGACAAGACTTCACTGATTTCCAGCTGCAGGCGCATCTGGTTGGATTCGCCGGGCCCGGTGCGCGCGTCGGGGGAAAGGACGGGCACTCCGCGCGCATTGACCATGTCCACCGCGCGGATGGTGGCCACCACGATGTGGTCTGACGCTGCCACCATCTGATCCAGAGACTTCGGCTCGATGGAGGTAGCCGATGCTGGAAATGCGCACAGTACGAGGATCAGGCTCCACAGGTAGTTCATGTCTGATTCCGGGTTGGACGAGGATCGGGAAATAACGCCTGCGCTACATCCACCGCGCAGGCGACGCACAACGCCAGGCCGAGAACCGCAGGGCATCACGCCATTGGCCTGCGCACGCACCTCTTCGCGCATGCGTCGGGCTGATTATGCGCGAATGGTCCCACAGCCACGCGTGGCGTGGCTCTACCGGGGGCGCGCGTCGATGAACACGGGGTTGGAATGAAACCACAGGCCCTGCCACGGGTCTTCGCCCTTGAGGTCGGCCAGCGGGGTAGGCACGCCCGTGTTGCTGCCGCGTGCGCGCACGAAGCCTCCGTTGGCAGGCATCGGTACCGTCCAGGTCGCGCTTGAAAAGGCGCTTGACAGCAGTGCGCCGGCGGAACACCATCAGTTAACGAATTAGTTAATTACCGCCATGGACCGCATCTTCGAAGCCCTCGCCTCCACTGCCCGCCGGCAGATCCTGGCCTACCTCAATGGCGGCGAGTTGAGCGCCGGCGAGCTGGGCGAGCGCTTCGATTTCAGCAAGCCGGCGCTGTCCAGCCACCTGCGCATCCTCGAGGACGCCGGGCTCATCGAACGCGAGAAGCGCGGCCAGTTCGTGTACTTCCGGCAGGTGCCCGACAGGCTGGCCAACACCCTGTTCGCGTGGGCCGCCGAGGTCTGCCCGGTGGGTGGGCCATTGCAGCGTGAGAGCCGTGCCCGTGCGCGCCGCAAGCCCGCCACCTGAGCCGTACCGCCGCAGGACAAGGAGAACGTCATGCTCGATACCCACCGCGTCAGCCGCTCGTTTCCCAGCATCAGCCTGCCGTCCTGCGGCGATGGCAGCCCGGTCGAAGTGGCGTTGATCGCCCAGCTCGGGCTCGGTGCCGGCGATGCGCTGCTGCGCGACGCGGGCCTGCGCCAGGCACAGCATCCCCGCTTCGTGGATGCGCTGGACGAACCTTCCGCCCGGCTGGGCGGCATGCACCTGGCCCACGGGGATGCGTCGTCGCTGTATTCATTCTCGGTCGGCCGCCATGGGCATCCGTTCCATCGCCATGCCGGGCCGCGCATGTTTACCGCCATTGCCGGCAGCGGCGGTGCCCAGCTGCGGTTCTCCACCGTGTCCGACGTACAGCTGCAGCACGATCCGGCTGCCTTCGTACGCGCGCTGCGCTGCATCGACGTGCCGCCGGACTGCCTGTTCACCGTGCGCTTCGGCAGCGGCACCTGGCACCAGTTCGTGTCGCGGCATCCCCGGCATCCGGCCCTGTTCGCGCTGTCGTGCCATGCCGACGAGCGCAGTGGCGCACTGAGCGACGCGCAGCGTGCGCGCATCGATGCCGGGGCCGCCGATATTCCCTCGCTGACCGACACCCTGCCGCCCGCGGTGCAGCAGGTGCTCGACCAGACCGCCCTGGACCAGCTGCCGCGGGTGACGTTGACGCTGCGCGCACCGGCCGCATCGGCACTGGCCCGTCTGTGCGCCGGCAGCCGCAACCTGGTCGGATGGGTGCGCAGCGGTCTGACCCGGCTGCGCCCGGCCCATGGCTACATCGCCCGGCGCGCCGCCTGCGGCACGCTGGACCTGCACCCGGCACCGCCGGCCGACTCCCTGCTGCAGCAGGCACTGCCACAGGGCTTCGACCACCAGGACTACACCCGGCTCACCCTGCCAGCGCACAGTGTGGCGGGGAACTCGGCGCATGCCTTGCTGGAGGCGGTGCTGGACGGATTCATCCGCAACCCACCGCCGGGCGTGGGCCGGCTGATGGCCCTGCGCAACCTGCTGGTGACGCCCTTGCGGCTGCGTACCTCGCCGCTGGGCTGCCCGGTGTCGTCGCTGCTGTCGGACGCGCCGGGCGAGCGCTTCGCCCGGCGTTTCCCGGTGCACGCACAGGCCACCGACGCCACCGACCGCAGCGCTGAAGTCGTGCTCGGCGCCGATGACCGCCACCTGCAGTTCCGCTCATGCGTGCGCGTGCAGATGGTGGGCGATGGCGCGGCGGTGATCGCGCTGGGCACCCGCGTGCGCACCCTCAACGTCTTTGGCCGCGTGTACATGGCGGCGATCAACCGGGTGCACCGCCGCCACATCAGCCCGGCGATGCTGCGCATGGCCGTGGACCACGCGCTGGCGCCGGAACTGGCTGCTGCCCTGTCGCTGCAGGACGCCGCCCTGGCCTGATCGGCCGGCTCAGCGCCGGGAATCGACCAGCCGTGCCACCTGCGCCGCCAGGTCGCCTGTGGCGCACCGGGTGAAGCGGGCCACGGGAACCTCCGCCATGCCGCAGCGCGCCCCTTCCTGAAACGCAGGATCAGGCTGGCCACAGTGCGGGCAATGCAGCGCCACCGACCAGGACGCGCCTGCGGGGGGATCGGCCAGCGCGGCCAGCACGGGCCACAGCGCCGTGTGCGGATCATCGGCAAGCAGCGCGGCCACCTGCGCCGGTACTGCGCTGAAACCCTCCACGATCGCGTGCTGGCGCCCGTCGACACTGCACAGCAGCAGTTCGCCATACACCGCATCGCCCAGGCTGGGGTGGGCGAACATCGCACCGCAGTGGCTGCAGCGGGCGTCGAACAACGGCACGCTGCGCGTGGTTTGCATGCTCAGCCGCCGTCGTACGGGCCGGTGCCCGGGTAAACCTGCAGCAGCGCGCGGGTCAGCGTGGTGGGGTACACGGTGAGGTGGTCTTCGGCCGGGACCACGCGGTTGTCCACCTGCAGGCCCTGGTAGCCGCGCTGGCGCAGGCGGTCGGCGAACGCCTGCGTATCGCGCACCATGTCGTTGCGGGGACCGTCCACCGCATCGGGCGTGGGTGCCTCTTCGCTGCCGATCGCCAGCAGTACCCGTGCCGGCAGCGCGCGGTGCTGCTGCGCGTACTCCTGTTCGAGGCGGTCGATGTAGTGCGCATCGAACCACAGCGACGGGCTGGACAGGATGTAGGTCTGGAACATCTGCGGGCGCGTGAGCAACACATAGGTGCCGAACAGGCCGCCGTAGGAATGCCCGGCGAAACTGCGCCGTGTCGGATCGGTACGGTAGCGCGCGTCCACCGCGGGCAACACGTGCGTGGCCAGGAAATCGCGGTAGTGCGCGGCACCGCCGTAGACCACGTCGTCGCTGTAGTCGTCGTCGGCGCTGCGTTGCGGCTGGGTGGGCGTGTAGTCGCGCGAGCGGCTCTGCTTGGAGGTCAGTCCCTGCTGCGGCGGCAGCCCGACCAGGATGAAATCCTCCAGGTTGGCGCCACCCTGCCCCACCAGGTTGCGCACGCTGCGCACCAGCGGAAAGCTGTACAGCGCGTCGGTGACGAACAGCACCGGGTAGCGCCGTTGCGGATGCTGCGCGTAGCTGCCCGGCAGTGCCACCCAGATCGGATAGTCGCGCCCGGCCGGATCATGCACGCTCCAGCTCTCGGTATCGGGAAGCACCACGCCCGCCGTCGGCACCGCCGCAGCGGGTGCGCTGCGCAGCGCATCGCCATGCAGCGCACAGCCACCGGTGGTGGCCAGCACCATCATCGTTCCCAACGCGTTGCGCATTGCCTTCATCCGTGGTCTTCCACCCTATCAGCGCGCAAGCGTCGCAATTCCCTGCGGGCTTGCCAAGCCGGGGCGTTCAGCTACGGTGCGGCTGGGCGCGCCCTGGCGCAGCGTGATCAGGGTGATCTCCGACGGCACGCCGATGCGCGCGGCGAAACCGGCCCACAGCCCGGCACCGTTGCTGACATACAGGGTCATGCCGTCCACCGCGTAACGCCCGGACACGTAACCACCGTTGGCGCGCTTGACCAGCTGGTCCATGCCCACGATGTGCCCGCCGTGGGTGTGCCCGGACAACTGCAGTGCAACGCCGCGTGCGGCATTGGCACGCGCCGCGCCGGGGCGGTGGTCGAGCAGGATCACCGGGGCATGCGGATCGGCGCTGGCCAGCGCGGCGGCCAGATCCGGCATCGGCAGGCCGTAGCGCGCCGCCACCGGGTCGGTGACGCCGGCAATGGTCAGCACCGCGCCGTCTCGGCGGACCTCGGTGTGGGTGTTCTCCAGCACCTGCATGCCCTGCGCGCGGAATGCCTGCATCCAGGCGGCGTACTGCGCGTAGTACTCGTGGTTGCCGGTGATGGCGATGACACCATCGGGGGCGCGCAGGCGGGCCAGCGGGGCGAAATCGGCGGCACGCGCAGCCACCGTGCCGTCGATCAGGTCGCCGGTGATCACCACCAGGTCCGGCGACAGCGCATTGCTGTTGGCCACCACCTTGGCCACCCAGGTGCCGGTGAGCAGGCGGCTGGCGTGGATGTCGGTGAGCTGCAGCACGCGGTAGCCGTCGAACTGTGCCGGCAGGCCGTCGATGGCCACCTCGATGTGGCGCGTGTGCGGCACGGCCATGCCCTGCCAGATGCCATAGGCCGACACCACCAGCGCCGCGCCCATCGCGGCCGGGCGCAGCCATGCGATGCGCAGTGCGGTGGTGGCACGAGGGCAGCGCAACAGGCGCGCGCCCAGCAACAGCCCATCCAGCAGCAACACCGCCAGCGCGCCGATCAGCAGCGCGGTGAAGCCGGTGGCGAGCACCGCAAGGACCGGTTTGGGAAGTTCCGAGGAGGCCATGGTGCCGGCGAACCGGGCCACGATGCGGTGATGCAGGGCCAGCGACACCACCAGCAATCCAAGCGGGCCGCGTAGCGACAGCGACACCCGCAACGGCCACACCACGCGCCACACCACGTACAACGCAAGCAGCACACCAACAACACTCAGCACAGGCAGATCCAGTTTCAATGGGGGAGCGCCTTGTCGCCACTACAGGGCGACAAGGCAGCCCCCATCTTTGCCGAATCCGCCGGTCGCTGCCACCGCGCCACTGTCATGTTGGCCCCGATGCGCCTCGTGGCCGGCCGACACTTACCGGCGCGGGGGGCGTGCGGTGCCGGTTGGCGCCGCGGCACGCGTGTCGGTTGCCGCCTTGGGTGCCGCACGTTTGCGCGGCGCGGACGTTTTCGCCGCCTTGGCCGCCACGTTCACCGCTACCGCGGCACGGATCAGCGCTTTCAGTGCCGTCGCGTTGATCGTGTCGCCCTCGTGCAGGTCGATCGCGCGGCGCGTGTTGCCGTCCAGGCTCGCGTTGAACAGGCCGGCCGGATCGTCGAGCGCGGCGCCCTTGGCGAAGGTCAGCTTGACCGCGCGCGCGTAGGTTTCGCCGGTGCACAGGATGCCGTCGTGTTCCCACACCGGCACGCCGCGCCACTTCACCGTTTCCACCACCGCCGGGTCGGCCTGCTGGATGATGCGGCGCACGTGCGCCAGGGTCGTGCCGCGCCAGTCGTCGAGGCCGGCAATCTTCGCGTCGATGACCTGGGCGGCCGACGGGCCCGGGTCGGCCGATGCGGTGGAGGTGCTGCGGGAGGCGGCCTTGGTCATGGGAATGTCCTGGCAGAAATGGCAGTGGGTGGCGCTACCGGCACGCGGGCCGGTTACATCCGCTCGCCGGGCAGGCGGCTGGCCTGGCGGACCCAGGCGCTGAACTGCGCCTCATCCAATGGCACCGCTTCGCGGATATGCAGGTAGCGGGTGTCCTGGCTCTTTGAAGGCTCCGGCGGCAGCGGCTGCAGTGCGGTGCCCCGGAAGAAGGCCACCTTGATGTAGCCGGTGAAGCAATGCAGGCTCAGGAACCAGCCGTCATCGCCGGCTGCATACAGCGGTGAATTCCACTTCACTGCCTTGCGCACGCCCGGCACCGCCGCGCTGATCAAGGCATCCAGGCGTTCGCCCACGGCACGTTTCCAGCCGGGCATCGCCGCGATGTAGGCCTGCACCGGCGCGTCGCCCTCGCCTTTGGGAATCTGCGGGTTGCCGCCGGCCAGCAGGCGCGGCGCGGCAGCAGACGGTGTCGAACGCGTTGGCATGTGCACGCCTTCCGGAAGCAGCCCAGAACCGCCTTATAGACCCCGGCGGGCGGGATGGCAACGCAGGCAGGGCTCAGCGCGCGTAGCGATACACCCGATCGTGCGGATCGCTGCGTGGGGCGCTGGCGTCCAGCGTTCCACCCAACCGCTGGGCCACCCGCGCCGAGCCGGCGTTGTCGGCGGCCATGTAGCTGACCAGCGTCGCCACGCCCAGCGTGTCGAAGGCCCAGTCGCGCATCGCCTGCGCCGCCTCGGTGGCATAGCCCTGGCCTTCGTGGCCGGCATACAGCAGCCAGCCCAGTTCCTTTTCCGGAAACAGCGGGCCGTCGTTGATGCCGATCTGGCCCACGCAGGTGCCCGTGTCGGCGTGCTCGATCATCAGCGCCCCGTGGCCGAAGAAGTGCCAGCAGGCCTGGTCGTGGCAGAACATGCCCCACGCCGCGCGCAGGTCGAACGGACCGCCCAGGCCGCTCGCCCGCGGCGAGGCCAGGAACGCGGCATACGCGGGGAAATCGGCGATGGCCTGTGCGCGCAGCAGCAGGCGCGGGGTGCGCAGGGTGATCGGGGCGGCGGGCGCCATGGCGGGGTTCCAACGTGAACAGGCCGGCATGGTCACGCGGGGGCGGGCGGCCGATCAAGGCCCCGGGCATGCCCAGCTGAACAGATCCGGGTGACGTGGATGCCAGCACTTGCGCCGGACGGGTCACGCGCCTATAAATGAGCAAGCACTCACTTACTCATTCCCATGGCCCGCCCCCTCAGCGAACAGAAACGCGACGCTATCCTCGACGCCACCGCCAAACTGGTGGCCGCGCAGGGTATTGGCGCGTCCACGGCGCAGATCGCGCGGGCCGCCAAGGTAGCCGAAGGCACGGTGTTCACCTACTTCGAGACCAAGGATGCGCTGCTCAACGCGCTGTTCGTACGCCTGGAAACCCGGCTGGCGATGGTGCTCGGCGCGGACTTCCCCGACCAGGCCGACGCCCGCGGGCTGGTGCTGCATGCCTGGAACGCGTTGATCGCCTGGGGCTCGACCTACCCCATCGATCGCATGGCGCTGCGCCAGCTCAAGGTGTCCGAGCGCATCAGTGCGCACACGCGCAGCGAATGCGCCGGCCTGTTCGGCAGCATGCTGCAGGCGCTGGAAACCAGCCTGGCCAGCCACATCGATCCGGAGCGGCTGCCGTTCTACCTGGGCCGGGTGTTGATCAACCTGTTGGAAACCACGCTGGAAGCGATGGCGGCCGACCCCGAGAACGCCGCGACGTTGCAGCAGGCCGGGTTCGACCTGTTCTGGAAAGGCATCCAACGATGACCCTGTCTTTTTCTCCATTAAATGAGTGCGTACGCACTCACCAATCAGAAGGCGCCGCATGAGAGCCCTCCCCCTGCTTGCCCTCGCCTTCTCCCTCACCGTACTCATCGGGATGACCCTGACCGTGCCTATCGCCCCCAATGACCAGTCGCCGCAGATGCAGGACGGCCACTTCACCAACGTTGCCCCCAAGCCCAAGGAAACCGTGACCGGTACGCTCAAGCTGCTGTGGGAATTCCTGTTCGACCGTCCCGCGGGCACCACCCCGCCCGCGCCGCCCCCGGTACGCGCGATCACTGCCGCCGAACTGGCCAGTGCCCCCGAGCACAGCCTGTACCGGTTGGGCCATTCGACCCTGCTGGTGAAACTGCGCGGCGGCTGGTGGCTGACCGACCCGGTGTTCTCCAAACGTGCCTCGCCGGTGCAGTGGATGGGCCCCAAGCGCTTCCATGCCCCGCCGATCGCGCTGCACGACCTGCCGCCCATTCGCGGCGTGCTGCTCTCGCACGACCACTACGACCACCTCGACCGCGCCACCATCAAGCATCTGGCCACGCGCGCCGATGTGTTCCTGACCCCGCTGGGCGTGGGCGACCGGCTGATCGCCTGGGGCGTGCCGCGCGACCGCGTGCGTCAGCTGGACTGGTGGCAGGAAACCGAGGTGGACGGCGTGCGCTTCGCGGCCACCCCGGCCCAGCACTTTTCCGGCCGCGGGCTGCGCGATGGCAACCGCACGCTGTGGGCGTCGTGGGTGATCCTGGATGACGGCCTGCGCCTGTTCTTCAGCGGCGACACCGGCTACTTCGACGGCTTCCGCCAGATCGGCGAGCGCTACGGGCCGTTCGATGTCACCTTCATCGAAACCGGTGCCTACGACGCCAAGTGGCCGTTCGTGCACATGCAGCCCGAGCAGACTGTGCAGGCCCACCAGGACCTGCGGGGCCGCTGGCTGCTGCCGATCCACAACGGCACCTTCGACCTGGCCCTGCACCAATGGGACGAGCCGTTCGAGCGGGTCAGCGCACTGGCGCGGCAGCGCGGCATTCCGCTGGCAACGCCGGGCATGGGCGAACGCCTGGACCTGGACGCCCCGCAGCCCGGCACGCCGTGGTGGCGCCAGGTGAAGGCCGAGCAGGACGCACGCCGGATCACCCCGGTGGGCAGCGCGATGTAATCAGCGCAGGCCGACCACCGTAATGATGACCACCGCGATGCACCAGGTGATCGCCGTGCACAGGCGCACCTGCTGCGCGGTCAGGGGCTCGGTGAACAGGTCGATCAGGTCGAAGCTGAGAAGGGAAAACAGCCCCTGCACGCGCTCGGCGCCGCCCAGGAAGACAATCCAGAAACTCAGCGCGGTGATGGCCAGCAACAGCAGGAAGAACAACATGGACAGGTCCTTGATCCGGGTGTTGCTGAAAGGGGCACGTCGTACCGGGCAGGTGCCGGGCACTGCCGCAGCATAAGCCAACATGCCCCGGTTGCACGCGCAGCCGGGGTGCATCTGCTACCGTGCCGGCAGCCGTCCGACTGCCCCTGCAATGCCCCTGCCGACCCAACCCGTCTATTTCCTGCCGCTGAGCGAAACAGCGCTTGCCGCGTTCCTTGATGTGGGGCAGATCCCGGCCAGCGCGCTGGAGCGTGCCGGCCTGTTCGCCGCAGCCCTGTGCCAGGGGCGCGCCCACCACAGCGCCGCGCTGACCCGGCTGATCGACCAGGCCTGTGCACTGTTTGCCGCGCAGCCCGACGACGCCGATGCGCAGTTCAACGCGCTGGCCGCCGGCATGCCGGGCCAGCTCAACGACGCGTTGCAGGCCTTGGCCGCACAGAGCGTGGTGCTGGGCCCGGACGCGGTGGTGGCCGAGTTCTGCCGGATGTCGCCGTCGGACTACCCGGTGGATCCGTTCCAGGCAGCGTGCCGCACCACGCTGGAGCCGCACACCATCCGCTTCTATACCGACGCCGCCGGCGAAGAACCCGACGATGTCGGGATCGACGTTGCGCAGGCACCGGCCTATGTCGAGCGCACCCACGATTACACCGCCGAGCAGGCCCGCGCACTGCGCGCGATCGTGGCCAACGACGACGAACACATCGACCTGGACGCCTATGCAGGCGCGGGCAAGACCCACCTGATCCTGCAGCTGCTGGACAGCGCGACCCGGCGCTACACCTACATCGCGCCGCGCCCCAGCCAGGTGCAGGCTTTCCGGCGCCGGCTGAGCGGTGCGCTGCCGATCGAGATCCTGTCGCAGATCAGCTTCGCCAACCAGATCGCCGGCGCCGCGTTCCGCCAGGGCATCCTCGGCACCGCGTTCCGCCCGACGTTCCAGATCAGCAAGGCCTCGTTCCGCGACATCGCCCAGCGCATCGGCCTGCAGCCGATCGGCAACCATGCACCCACCAGCGTGCTGCGCGTGGCCTTCGACGGCATCGCCGCCTGGTGCCGGTCGCCGGCCGAGCGGCTGGAGCCGCGCCACTTCGCCCGCGCGTTGCCGTGGGCGATGATCGATGCCGGCCCCTACATCGCCGCCGCCGAGCACGTGTGGCGCTGCATGTTCGACCCGGCCTTGCAGAAGACCCCCTTGCTCAGCCTCAACGTCGACCATATCGGCAAGTGGCTGGCCCTGCACGGTGCGCGCATTCCCACCCTGTGGGGCACGCTGCTGATCGATGAAGGCCACGACATGAGCCCGGCCTGGAAAGGCCTGTTGTCTGGCTACGAAGGCTCGGTGATCAGCCTGGGCGATCCGAACCAGCGCCTGGTGGGGCGCGCACCGCGCTTTGCCACCGGCATGAAGCTGGAAATCGCCCAGTCCGTGCGCCAGGGTCGGCTGGTGGAGCAGCTGGTCAACGAAACCGTGGCACTGGACGCCACCGGCTTTTTCGACGGCCCGTTCGAAGGCTCGGCCGACCAGCCCACGCTGACCCGGACCTACACCAGCTGGGACGAGATTCCCGGCAGCGGTGCGCGGGTCTACGGCAACCCGTGGCGGCTGCTGGAAGAAGCGCAGCGCCTGGCCGCCGCCGGCATCCCGTTCGGCATCCACCCGGACACGCTGACCAGCGTGGGCCGCGAGGTGAACCGCGGCGAAGAGGCCTACCGCGAAATGACCTCGCATGGCGGCAGCAGCCAGCGCTGGGAAGCGCTGCTGGCCGAGTGCAGCGAGCAGGACATGCCGCAGATCCCGCGCATGTTCATGCGCGGCTACAACCGCGACCGCTTCATCGAACTGGGCCAGCGCCTGGTCGAGTTCCACGACGCCACGCTGCAGCTGCTGCTGGTGGAGCATGCCAAGAACACCGAGTTCGCGGTGGTGGCCATGTCGTTGTGCTGCTTCCGCACCGGCTTCGGCCGTGGCTACGCGCACAACCCGGTGCGTGCCGCGTACACGGCGATGACCCGTGGCACCCAGCAGCTGTGGTTGCCGGCCGGGGCACTGGATGAACTTGGCCAGAGCATCGCCCGCTTCCAGGCCAACCGCACCGACTACCGCCGCAGCAAGCTCACCCGGCGCTAGCGCCGCCCACGGCGTGGGCGGCCGCGCTCAGATCCAGCGCTGGTCCAGCAGTTCGCGCTTGATGTACGCATAGAACACCGGCGCGGCCACCAACCCGGGCAGACCGAACGCTGCTTCCATCACCAGCATCGCCAACAGCAGCTCCCAGGCCCGCGCCTGGATCTCGCCGCCGACGATGCGTGCGTTGAGGAAGTACTCCAGCTTGTGGATCACCACCAGGTACAGCAGCGCGGCCATCGCCACGTAGAACGACACCGACAGCGCCACGATGGTGATGACGGTGTTGGAGATGATGTTGCCCACCACCGGCAACAGACCGGCCAGGAAGGTGATCAGCACCAGGGTCTTGGACAGCGGCACGTGCACCCCGAACAGCGGCAGCACGCCGAGCAGGAAGATCGCGGTGAACAGCGTGTTGAGCAGGGAAATCTTCACCTGCGCGAACACCACCTGGCGGAATGCCGTGGCCAGCCGCGAGGTGCGGCCGATCAGTTCCTGCGCCAGCGGTCCCATCTTCGGCAGGGGCAGTTCGTCGTACAGCGCGATCATCGCGCCGAGCACCATGCCGATCAGCACACGGACACTCACCTGCACCACCGACGTGCCTGCCACGCCCAGCTGGCGCTGGTGTTCGGCCGCCCAGTCGTTGAGCGCAGCGCGCAGCGCGGTGAGGTCTTCGGGGATGTAGGGCTGCAGCAGCGCCGGTACCTGGTGGCGCGACGTATTGAGGATGTCCATGAGCCGCGCCAGCAGCACGTCCGGGCCGCCGGTCTCGTTGCGGAAGAACGCCGCGATGCCGATGCCGGCCAGCACCAGCACGCCGATGATCACCGCCGCCAGCACGATCACCGCGATCGCCCGCGCCCGCCCCGGTCGCAACCGGCCCTCCACCACCGATGCCAGCACGTGGGTGAGCTGGAACACCAACAGGCCTGACAGCAGTGTCACCACCAGACCCAGCTTCAACGCCAACCACATGCCCAGCAGCATCAGCAGCCAGGCCGCGATGCGGGCGGTGGGCGGTGTGGGGAACGCGGGGATTACAAGGGACATGGCGGAGCATCCGGCGGGGTCGGCCCATGGTAGTGGATGCGCGCTGGCGGTTGCGGATGGACCCGCCGAGGCCAACCCGGGCGAACACGCCCTGCCGCATCATTGGCATGGCATGCCGGCGAACGGTCTGTCCTTATCTGTTCCAGATCACCGCAACGACGGCGATGGTCAGCACCTGCGCGACAAGCAACAGGGCGGCAGGATGTCTGCGGACAAGGGCTGCCGCCACCGCGCCGGGTATGACGGCAATGCCCAGTGAACCGGCGAGCACCCATGCGGCGGCGTCCAGGGACGCAAACAGCCTGGGCTCGGCCGCTGCCGCATACAGCGCCACGATCAGGGCAGACCCCGACGCCGCGCGTGCCAGACGCGTGAGGTAGCGCATCACCACGCCACGGGCCCCGGGCGACGCCGATGGCGGGCTACGCAGCGGCGATGGCGTCTGGGTCGCGCTGTCGGGGACTGCCACGTTCCCTGTGGTCGTCATTGCACACCGTTGCGTTGTGGCGGTTCGAACGATCTTACCCCGCGCGCCGCGGGGGTGCCGGGCCAATCCCGGGGGCGTGGAACCTGCACCACCACGCCCTTACCGCCCGTGCCATCACCGGTGCCCCGGCGCCGCGGTCGAGCCCCGCACCATCAAGCTGAAATCGAGCGTCTGCTGACGCGGCACATCGACACGTTCGATGATGGCCAGCAGCAGGTGCACCGCGCGGGCACCAATCTCCCGCATGGGTTGCCGGATGGTGGTCAGCGGGGGCGTGAGGTAACGCGACGACGCCAGGTCGTCGAAGCCGACGACGGACAGGTCATCGGGCACGCCGATACCCAGATCCCGACAGGCCGCCAGCACGCCGAGCGCCATCTGGTCGCTGAAGCAGAACACCGCCGTCGGCACCGACGGGCGGGCCAGCAGTTCCATCCCGGCCGCATGACCGGATTCCACCGAGAAGTCACCCGGCACAACGCTCAGGTGACGCAGCCGACCGCGCGCCTTGCCGGCCGCCCGAACCCCTTCCAGTCGCTGCTGATGCAGGGGATTGTCCGGCGGTCCACCGACCACAGCGATGCGCTCGTGCCCCAGCCCGTACAGGTGGTCCATCACCGCGCGCGCGGCGGCCGCGTTGTCGATGTGGACGCTGGGGATGCCCAGCGCAGGATCGAATTCGCAGCCGTTGACCACCGGCGCGGCATTGCCCTGCTGCTGGACGATGTCACGTGCCGTGGGCGGGAGGCGATGCCCCAGCACGATCAGACCGTCGGCCTCGTTGCGCCGGAGCATCTGTGCGTAGCGCTCCTCGCGCTCGGGCAGGTTCTGGGTATCGCCCAGCAGCACGGCGTAACCCACGGCCTGCGCCGCGTCCTCCGCGCCCTGCAGGATCTGGGCGAAGAACGGGTTGGCGATGTCCGGCACGGTGACCAGGATCTTGCCGCTGCGCTGGGTCTTGAGCGTTCTGGCCACCGTGTTGGGGACATAGCCCAGTGCGGCGGCCGCCTGCTCGATGCGCGCGCGCGTGGCCGGCAGCACTTTCTCCGGCCGTGACAGCGCCCGCGACACCGTGCCGGCCGAAACGCCAACGTGCTTTGCAATGTCGTAGATGGTGGCCATGGCGTTACCTCTTCCTTCCGCTGTGCAGTGCACAACGGGTCTTTCGAATGCCCCTGCTAGGATAATGCAATCGATTGCATCGAGGGCGAATCCTCTTGAAAACGCTCAAGGGTCCAGCGCTGTTCCTGGCGCAGTTCATCGGCGACACACCTCCTTTTGATCGGCTGGACACGCTGGCCGGCTGGGCCGCGGGGCTGGGCTATTCTGGCGTACAAGTACCGACCAGCGCGCCCCACCTGTTCGATCTGGCCGAGGCGGCACGCAGCCAGGCGTACTGCGACGACGTCGCCGGCATGCTGGCCGGGCATGGCCTGCAGATCACCGAGCTGTCCACCCACCTGCAGGGCCAGCTGGTCGCGGTCCATCCCGCCTACGACAGCCTGTTCGACGGCTTCGCGCCGCCGGACAAGCGCGGCGATCCGGCCGCCCGCCAGGCCTGGGCGGTGGAGCAGCTGCTGCTGGCGGCCAAGGCCAGCCAGCGCCTGGGGCTGACCGCACATGCCACGTTCTCCGGTGCGCTGGCCTGGCCGTATTTCTATCCCTGGCCGCAGCGCCCGCCCGGGCTGGTGGAAGAAGCCTTCGCCGAACTTGGCCGCCGCTGGCGCCCCATCCTGGACGCCTTCGACGCCTGCGGCGTGGACCTGTGTTTCGAGATCCATCCGGGCGAGGACCTGCATGACGGCGCGACCTTCGAGCGCTTTCTCGACGTGGTGGACCACCATCCCCGCGCGAAGATCCTGTACGACCCCAGCCATCTGCTGCTGCAGCAGATGGACTATCTCGGCTTCATCGACCGCTACCACGCGCGCATCGGCATCTTCCACGTCAAGGACGCGGAGTATCACGCCAGCGCGCGCAGCGGCGTGTATGGCGGTTACCAGGACTGGATCGATCGTCCGGGGCGGTTCCGCTCGCTCGGCGATGGGCAGATCGACTTCAAGGCGATTTTCTCGAAATTCGCGCAGTACGACTTCCCCGGCTGGGCGGTGCTGGAGTGGGAGTGCTGCCTGAAGCACCCCGAAGACGGTGCGCGGGAGGGCGCCGCCTTCATCCGCGACCACATCATCCACGTGACGGGGCGCGCTTTCGACGACTTTGCCGACAGCGGCACCGATCCTGGATCACTGCGCCGCATGCTGGGGATCTGAGCCATCACTGCCTGGGAGGGCAAGCCATGACGCACACCATGTCGCGCTTGGGCGCGATGATGTTTCTGCAGTTCTTCATCTGGGGCGCGTGGTTCGTGACCCTGGGGACATACCTGGTGCAGGGGCCGCTGCAGGCCAGCGCGAGCCAGGTGGCGACGGCCTTCCTCAGCCAATCCATCGGCGCCATCGTCGCACCGTTCCTGGTTGGCCTGATTGCCGACCGCTACTTCGCGGCGCAACGCATCCTCGCGGTGCTGCATCTGGCCGGCGCGGTGCTGATGTGGCTGGCGTCCACGGCAACCACGTTCACCATGTTCTTCGCCTGCGTCATGGGCTACATGCTGCTGTTCATGCCGACGCTGGCACTGGCCAACAGCGTGGCGATGCGGCATATGCAATCGCCTGAGAAACAGTTCCCGCTGGTGCGGGTAGCCGGCAGCGTCGGCTGGATCGTGGCGGGCGTGCTGATCGGCTGGCTGGGCTGGGAACAGGCACACCGGCTGGAACTGACGTTCCAGATGGCGGCGATGGCCTCGTTGGCCCTGGGCCTGTATGCGTTCACCCTGCCGCACACACCGCCGCTGGCGCAGCAGCGGGATGCCGGCCTGGGGCAGATCCTGGGGCTGGATTCGCTGCGGCTGCTGAAGTCGCGCGCCTACCTGGTGTTCTTCCTGTCCTCCATCGCCATCTGCGTCCCGCTGGCGTTCTACTACAACTTCACCAACCCCTACCTCAACGATCTGGGCGTGCGCAGCGCCGCCGGCCTGCAATCGCTGGGCCAGGTCTCGGAGGTCCTGCTGATGCTGGCCATGCCCTTCCTGTTCGTGCGGTTGGGGGTCAAGACGATGCTGGCGGTGGGCATGGCCGCGTGGGTGGTGCGTTACGTCATGTTCGCCTTTGGCGATGCGGGCGGTGCCTTCTCCCTGCTGGTGATCGGCATCGTGCTGCACGGCATCTGCTACGACTTCTTCTTCGTCACCGGCCAGATCTACACCGATGCGCATGCCGGCCCCGCCGCGCGCAGCAGCGCGCAGGGCTTCATCACCCTGGCCACCTATGGCGTGGGCATGCTGATCGGCACGTTCCTGTCCGGCGCGGTGGTGGAGCACTACACCACGGCGGCGGGCCCGGACTGGCAGAAGATCTGGCTGTTCCCGGCAGGCGTGGCGCTGGTCGTGTTGATCGCCTTCCTGCTGCTGTTCCGCGACCGCCCGGTGGTCGCGGCCGCACCTTCCACCCGCTGAGGAGCGCACCCGATGCCAAAGCTTGGAATTGCCATCGTCGGTACCGGCATGATCGGCGCTGTACACCACCGCGCGGCGCTGCTGGCCGGTGCGGAGATCCGGGGCGTGGCCGCCTCGTCACCACAGCGCGCACGCGACGTGGCGCAGGCGTGGGGCGTGCCGCGTGCCTATCGGGACATTGACGAGGTGGTCGCCGATCCACAGGTTCAGGTCGTGCACGTCTGCACACCCAATCACCTGCACCGCCCCATGGCGCAGGCGGCGCTGGAAGCGGGCAAGCACGTGATCTGCGAGAAGCCGCTGGCGACGACGCTGGAAGACGCCCAGGCCCTGGCTGCCCTGGCCGCCTCGAACGCGCTGGTCGCCACGGTGCCCTTCGTCTACCGCTACCACCCGGTGATCCGCGAGGCGCGCGCCCGCATCGCGCAGAGCGACCTGGGGCCGCTGCACCTGATCCACGGCAGCTACCTGCAGGATTGGCTGCTGGACCCGGCCAGCAACAACTGGCGCGTGGACCCGGCGCTGGGCGGCGCATCGCGCGTGTTCGCCGACATCGGCTCGCACTGGTGCGACCTGGTGGAATGGGTCAGCGGCGAGCGCTTCGTCGAGGTCAGCGCGGCGTTCGCCACGGTGATCCCCGAACGCAGTACCGACACCGGGCAGAGCTTCACCACGCCACCGGCGGACGGCGCGATGCAGCCGGTAGCGAGCGAGGATGTGGCGGCAGCGATGTTCCGGACCGGCGCCGACACGCTGGCGTCGTTGACGGTCAGCCAGGTATCGGCCGGACGCCACAATCGCCTGTGGTTTGAGATCGATGGCGCCAAAGCCAGCGTGGCCTTCAACCAGGAAGACGCCGAGCGGCTGTGGGTCGGCCTGCCCGACCAGCGCGAGGAAGTCTTCGTGCGTGGGCCGGGCGCCGGCAGTGCCGAACAACGCCGGCTGTCGGTGTTGCCCGCCGGGCATGCGCAGGGTTACGGCCAGTGTTTCGAGGCGTTTGTCGCCGACACCTATCGCGCCATCGAAGGCGAGCAGCCGCAAGGTCTGCCCACCTTCGAAGACGGCGTGCGCTCGGCGCTGATCGTCGACCGCGTCATTGCATCGGCCAGGACACGCGCCTGGACCACCATCGGCTGAATCCCGGGAGACTTTCTTGATGAACACCTCTGTTCGCGGAACTGCAACCCTCGCCCTGCTGCTGCTCGCTGCCCTGCCCGCCTTCGCGCACGACATCGTTACCCCGCAGAAGCCCATCGCGGTGCAGATGTACTCACTGCGCAACGCCGGCTCGCTCGACCAGCAGTTGAAGATCGTCCATGACGCGGGCGTGGGTGCGGTGGAAACGGTGGGCACGCAGGGCGTCAGCGCCCCCGAACTCAAGCAGTTGCTGGACCGATACGCGATCAAGGCGATTTCGTCGCACGTGCCCCTGGCCGAGCTGCGCAAGGACCTGCCCGGCGTGGTGGCCTTCAACCGGTCGATCGGCAACACCACGCTGGTGGTGCCTTACCTGGACGCGAAGGACCGGCCAACCGACGCCGCAGGCTGGACCGCACTGGGCCAGGAACTGGGCCGGATCGCGAAACAGGTACGGGCCGAGGGCATGCACCTGGCCTACCACAATCACGACTTCGAACTGGTCGACTTCAATGGCAGGACCGGCCTGGACCTGCTGTTCGCCGCGGCCGGACCTGAACTGCAGACCGAACTGGATCTTGCCTGGGTAGCACGCGCCGGCTACGACCCGGCGGTGATGCTGGGCAAGTTCCGCGGCCGGCTGTTCGCCGTCCATGCCAAGGACAATGCGCCCAAGGGCCAGGCCGAAGACGAAGGCGGTTTCGCCGCGATCGGTCAGGGCGTGCTCGACTGGAACGCGATCCTGCCGGCGGCGGCGGGTGCCGGTGTGCAGTGGTACATCATCGAACACGACCAACCCCGTGATCCTGCCAAGGTCATCAAGACCGGTGCCGATTACCTGCGCGACCACCTGACCGTCAGCCTGCCCGCCCGCGCACCGCGCTAGCCCGCAAAGGAGCCCTGCTTGAAAACGACCCTGATACTGACGCTGGCCCTTTGGGCGGCAACGCATGCGCCGGCGGCGTGGTCCAAGGACGACCCCGCGGCGGGCGCGAAGCTGTACGCGAGCAACTGCACGGCCTGCCATGGCGCGGATCGTGCGGGCATGCCCGGTGCGTTCCCCGCGCTGACCGATATCGGCAAGCGCATGACGCCGGTGCAGATCAAGGAGAAGATCAGCAAAGGTGGCGGGCTGATGCCGCCCTTCTCCCACCTGTCACAACAGGAGATCGACGACATCAGCAGTTACCTGGCGAAGTAGCAGGCCGGCGCAGGCGCCGGACTGGCGCCGTCAGAGTTCGCGTACCCAGATGTTGCGGTAGCTGACCCTGGCATCGTGTTCCTGCAGGTAGAGCGGCGCGCACCCATGGGGCGCGTACGACGGTGCGCCGATGTACTCGGTCTTGCCCGAGAGAACAGTGTCATCCTGCACCAGGACACCGTTGTGGAGCACGGTAATGCGCGCGGGCGAGATGAGCCCGCCGCCCGGCGAAAAGCGCGGCGCCTTCCAGACGATGTCGTAGGCCTGCCATTGGCCCGGCGGGCGCGAGGCATTCACCCGGGGCATGGCCTGCTTGTAGATCGCGCCGGCCTGGCCGTTGGCGTAGGTCGGGTTGTTGTAGCTGTCCAGCACCTGCAGCTCGTAGAGCTCCTGCAGGAAAATGCCGCTGTTGCCCCGGTTCTGACCGTCAAACCCCTTCGTCTCCGTAGGCGTGCGCCACTCGACATGCAGCTGGATGTCGCAGAACAGCTGCCGGGTGCGGATGCCCTTGCTGCCCGGAACCACCGTGAGTGCGCCCTCGGCCACGCGCCAAGGCACACGCCCGCCCTGCTCCGACTCCCAGGCGGAGACATCCTTGCCATCGAACAGCACGATCGCGTCGGAGGGCGCCTTGCCCGGCGGCGTGGACACCACTGCAGGCACGGGCGTCCACGCCTCGGTCTTCGCTGGATCACGCGCGGGACCGGTGTCGGCCTGCGCAAACACGGACGCCGTGGCCAGCAGGCCAGCGGCGACGTGGAGAGACCTGATCAACGTGCTGCGGTCCATCAGCTGGTCCCCCAGGCAGGCGTGCCAGGCACATAGGCCAGGTCGCCGTCGTAGCGACCCGGTACCGCGACGTAGCGCAGCACCTCGGTCGCACCGACCTTCGACGTGAAGAAGCCGAAGATGGCGAGCTGCTTGATCATCGTGAAGTAATGCGGCATCGGTTCTCCTTCCTCGGCGGTGCCGGTCTCGGTCACCTCGACCGCGTGTTTCCGGGCCTCTGCATCCAGCGCGCGCAGGAGCTCGGTGCGGGCCGGCGGCGCGAGCGAAACGAACCGGCCGCCCGCGCGTTTGTCGATATCGGCCAGGCCGGCGCGGAACGTCGCCTGCTGCCGGGGCGTGTAGCTGTCGGTGACGAACCGCGCCATGAACAGACCGGCACCGGCGTCCTTCGCGCCCGGCGTTGCCGTGCGCGGCAGGATGGTGTCGGCGATCTCATCCAGTGTGCCCACGTCGGCGTCGGAGAAAGGCATCTTCGCCCCTGCGGCGGGCGCCTGCCCCTGGGCGAGCGCGGGCAGGCCGACCATGGCCGCGCCGGTGGCGGCGAGGATCATCTTCAGCAGTTCGCGGCGATCCATCAGAGGTTCCCCGCTTTCAGTTCGCGCACGGCATGGTCCGCAGCCCGCGCCGTCAGCGCCATGTAGGTCAGCGACGGATTCACGCAGGCGCTGGAGGTCATGCAGGCACCGTCGGTCACATAGACGTTGGGCGCATCCCAGACCTGGTTGTGCTGGTTCAGTACGGAGGTTCTGCGGTCACGCCCCATGCGTGCGGTCCCCATTTCGTGGATGCCCTTGCCCGGGGCGTAGTCGTTGTCGTGCATCTCCACGTCTTTCACACCGGCGGCTTCCAGCATCTCGGCGGCATCGGCGGCCATGTCCTTGCGCATGGCCTTCTCGTTGTCGCGCATCGACACGTCCATCGCCAGTACCGGCAGGCCCCACTTGTCCTTGCGCTCAGCGTCCAGACGGATCGTATTGTCGTGGTGCGGCAGCATTTCGCCGAACCCGGTCATGCCGATGCGCCAGTCGCCAGGCAGAGTCAGCGCCTCCTTCAGGTCGGCACCGATGTTCAGTTCGGCGATCTCCCGTGACCACCCGCTGCGGCTGGCGCCGCCCTGGTATCCGAACCCGCGCAGGTAACCACGCTTGTCCGCAGCGACGTTGCGGAAACGGGGGATATAGAAGCCGCAAGGACGGCGGCCGAAGTAATACTTGTCTTCATACCCTTCGACCCGGCCGGAAGCACCCGCGCCGAAATGATGGTCCATCACGTTGTGCCCGAGTTCGCCGGACGAGGAGCCCAGCCCACCGTCCCAGACATCGGTGGCCGAGTTCATCAGCAGCCAGGTCGAATTGAAGGACGACGCATTGAGGAAGATCACCTTGGCCGTGTACTGGTAGGTCTGGCCCGTCTCGGCGTCGATGATCTCCACGCCGCGCGCACGCTTGCGGTCCTTGTCATAGAGCACTTCCTTGACGATCGAAAACGGCCGCATCGTCAGGTTGCCGGTCTTCATGGCCGCCGGCAGCGTCGCCGACTGTGTGGAGAAATAGGCCCCAAAGGGGCAGCCCAGGATGCACTTGTTGCGGTACTGGCAGTTGACCCGGCCCTGTTCGGGCATGGGCTGGGTGATGTTGGCCGTGCGCGAGTGGATCATATGGCGTGTTCCGCCAAAGGCTTTCCGGATCCGCGCGGCCACGTCCTTCTCGACGATGTTCAACGGGATCGGCGGCAGGAACTCGCCATCGGGCAGCACATCCAGCCCCTCGCGGGTGCCGGCGATGCCGGCGAACTTCTCCGCATGGTCGTACCACGGTGCGATGTCGGCATACCGGATCGGCCAATCCGTGGCGATGCCGTCCTTGAGGTTCGCCTCGAAATCCAGGTCGGAGAAGCGATAGCTCTGGCGGCCCCACATCAGTGATCGCCCGCCCACGTGATAGCCGCGGAACCAATCGAATCGCTTGGTCTCGGTATAGGGCGATTCCTTTTCGTTGGCCCACATGCCCTCAAGGTTCTCGGCCAGGCCGTAGTCGCGCATCAACACCGGATAGTCGGCCTTCATCGCCTGGGTGGGCCGGTTGCGGTGCGGGAAATCCCACGCCTCCTTCATCGCGTTGACGTAGTCCTTGACGTGCTCGATGTTGCGTCCGCGTTCCAGCATCAGGACCTTGAGGCCCTTCTCGGTCAGTTCCTTCGCCGCCCAACCGCCGCTGATGCCGGAGCCAACGACGATTGCGTCGTAGTGATTGTCTGCCATGGGTTCTACTTCACCTGGGTGGATAGCGTTTCAGACATCGCAGAGGCGGATCGCCTCGCGCAGCGAGCCGACAGGATCCGGCGCGGCAGGCATGAACTCCTGCGCCAGATACCCATCGAAACCGGTGTCGCGGATCGCGCGACAGATGGCGGGATAGTGGAGCTCCTGCTGGTCGCCGATCTCGTGTCGGCCAGGCACGCCCGCGGTGTGGTAGTGCTTGAAGTACGCGTGATGCCTGCCAATGGTGGCGATGATGTCGCCCTCCATGATCTGCATGTGGTAGATGTCGTACAGCAGGCCGAAATGCTCCGAGCCGAGCCGTCGGCACAGCTCGACGCCCCATGCGGTGTGGTCGCACAGGTAGTCGGGATGATCGACTTTGGAGTTCAACAACTCCATCACCAGCACCACGCCGCGCCGCTCGGCATGCCCGAGGATGCGTTTGAGCCCTGCCTCGGCATGGGCCATGCCCTCGTGGGGGTCCATGCCGTTGCGGTTGCCGGAGAAACAGATGAGGTTGCGATAGCCGGCCTCGGCCACCAGGTCGATATGCCGCGTGTAACGCTCGACCAGCTGATCGTGGAACGCGCGGCCGGCAAAGCCCTGGGTCAGGCCCAGCTCCGCGCCGTTGCACATCGCGCTGTACACGCCATGGGCCTTCAGCGTGGGCCAGTCCTCCGGCCCTACCAGATCGATGGCGGCGAACCCGATGCCTTTCACCGTCTGGCAGAGCTGGGCGATCGATTGCTGCGGGAAGGTCCAGCGGGCGACGGAATGCTTCAGGTTGCCCTTGAGCGGCGCGGCAGCTGCAAACGCGGGCAGAACGCCCGCCGCCCCCAGCCCAACGCTCCCGGCCACCGCCATGCGCAGCGCCTCGCGCCGTGTGAGCCGCGGGCCCGGGCCTGGTCCGATCGAATGGATAGGCATCCACTTTCCGGCCTCCCAACCGGTATCACACGCTGACGATTCGGTTTAATGCAATCGATTGCACCATAGAGGAGCGGGTCTTTTTTTTGCAAGACGCAGTGCACTAAAAACCATGCTGCGGAGCACCATGCCCATGGACACCGTCGGCTCGACACTGGGGCCTACGTCGGTATCGTCGGGCGCTGGGAGAAGCCGACCAACGGTCGGCTCTACGGGTGTGCGAACAGGCACGTCGGTGCTTCGCATGCCCTTCGCGCTACTGTTCGGCCTCCATGGCCCGAGTTCCCTCGCGAATGAGCTTCTGTGCCGACGGATTGGCGTTGCTTGCGTTCGAACGCCTAGCCGCCGCCAAGGCATCGACCACCATCGCACGTCGCTTCGCCGGGTCGTTCTCTCGCCTCGCGGCGGTCAATGTGCTCGCCGCGTAGTAATTCAGTTGCTGCCAATCGCCACGCTCCCGCGCCACTGCCTTCCACTTCGCGGCATCCTCGTCACTCCCCGAAAGGGCCTCGTAATGGTCGATCAGCCGCTTCACGGCTGCGACATCCCCTTGGTTGGCGGCCAGCTCGACGGTCGCTCGCTCCTCGTCAGGAATCACGAAAGCATCGCTCGGACTTCGTTGTTCACTGGCGTTCGGGCCGCGCGGCTCGCCGCTGCAACCGGCCGTCGCAATGGCGACAACGACAAGGGTGACCACGGACATTCCTGGTTTCATCGGGGCTCCGGCGATTTCAGCTGGAAGGGAGAATACTGACCAGGGTTGGCGTAGTCGGGGTTTTTGCCGCCCCCGCCAATGCTGGGGATAGGTCCAGTCACACCTCAGGCCGCATCGAGCATCCCGGGACGGTCCGGATCTGCCCTTGCCCCGCCGTGAATAATGGGATCAACGTACCCCGTGATCCGGATCTCCCTGGAGAGGCCCAACGGGTCCCGGAAGCTGAGTGGATTGCCGTCTACGCATCCGTAAGTCATGTATGCATGACCATGCCTGACCTTCTTTCCAGGCAAGAAAGCACAAAAAAAGGAGCCCCACGAATGGGGCTCCTGTCGGATCTTTATCGACGCTTACAGCCACGTGTTCTTAGAACGGGATGTCGTCATCGGCGAAGTCGTCCATCGGCGGGGCCGGCTGCTGCGGCTGCTGCTGCGGGCGCTGCTGGCCGTAACCACCGCCCTGCCCGCCCTGGCGCTGACCGCCGCCACCACCACCACCGCCGTATTCCTGGCGCGGGGCCTGCTGGCGCTGCGGGCGCTCGCCGCCGCCGTAGTTGCCACCAGCACCGGCGCCTGCACCGCCGCCACCGCCGCCTTCACCACGGCCGCCCAGCATCTGCATTTCGTCAGCGATGATGTCGGTGGAGTACTTCTCCACGCCGTCCTGGCCGGTGTACTTGTCGTACCGCAGGCTGCCTTCGACGTAGACCGAGCTGCCCTTGCGCAGGTATTCGCCGGCGATTTCACCGAGCTTGCCGAAGAACACCACGCGGTGCCATTCGGTACGCTCCTGCTGGTTGCCATCCTTGTCCTTGCGGACGCTGGTGGTGGCCAGGCTGATGCGGGTGATCGCCATGCCGCCTTGGGTGTACTTCACGTCCGGGTCGTTGCCGAGGTTGCCGACCAGGATGACTTTATTGATGCCGCGCGCCATAGGGTTGCTCTTCCGTTGTCCGAGGGCCGCCTGGTGTCATCGCACAAGCGGATCGATGCCGGGATGCGGCGGCCCTGCGGGGGGTGATTCGTTGGGTACTTGGCCGCCATGGTACCACTGGAACCGGCCTTGACCGCCCGCCGGGCGCGACAACGAAAAGTTCGATGGAGGGCGCCAGAATGCAAGCAGACGTCAATGATGACGGCCCACGACGCCCCAAGGCCGACTCTGCGAATGGGGCCCCAGCCCCCTTCCGGCGGGCTGGGAACCCGGGCGTTCAGGGCAGCCTTCCCCGCCCGCCGGTGCGGCGGGATGGCGCCGTCTGCCACCATGTTCAGAACTCCGGGGGGCCGATGCTGATCATTTCCATGCACTGCTGCCGGTGACCGTTCACAGTACTGGTGTATGTCCTTACCGTCAGGTTGACGTTTCTTCCTTCGAGGTACCAGGTCTCGGGCAGCAGGCCCCGAACGGGAACGCCCGTCAGCCCGATCGAGGTCAGCTTGCGTGCAAAAGGGCCGGCAGGAAACGTACACACGCTGGCAGGATCGCTGACATAGGTGTCCAGGCGTGTCTGATGGCCGCCATGGCGAACGTCCGAGTACACCCAGAAGGACCACCCGTCCCTGGTTTCTCCCCCGCCCTTTACTGCGGTGGCCGAATCACCTTCCCGGACCAGCTCGACCCCGATGGCCTGCGCCATCGTCTGCGGCGGAATGCCCGTCCATCCCTTGCCCCCTTGGCCAGACAGCAGGGTGAGGATGCGTCCTTCAAGATCGGCGGCACTCACCACCGACGGTGGATGAGCGCCCAGGGGCCCAGAGGCCAGCGCCGCTGCGACGGTGAGCGTGGGAATCAGCAATGAAACGCCGCGGGAAATTCGCAGGTGTCGATGCCGCGTCATCGCGGCGTGCCGGCAGGCCTCAACGGCCCCTTGCTGAACCGCTGGACGATCCAGTATCTGCTGTAACAGTACGCCTGCTTCAGCCATGGCCCCGCTCCTGCAGATCGATCCCGGATCCGTCGCGTGCCACTGCCCTGTCCCGTCGTGTCGGCCCTTGTGGCGCAACTCTATCGCCCGCCCGCGCCGCCTGTCCATCGCAAAAAGCGCGTCAGTGCGGGTGGCACGCGCCAGGCCCGCCAGCCCGGCGGCGCCCTGCCGTGCCGCATGGCATCATGCAGGTCGTCGTCCCCGCCGTACCCAGCAATGACCATCCGCGGTAAAGCCACCTCCCTGGACATCGCCCACCTGGCCGGGGTATCGCAACCGACCGTCTCGCGCGCCCTGCGCGGCAGCCCGATGGTCAACCCGGAAACCCGCGAGCGCATCCTGCGCATCGCCCGGGAGCTGAACTACAAGGTCGACAAGAACGCCTCCAGCCTGCGCCTGCGCAATGCCGGCACCCTGGCCCTGCTGTTCTTCGAAGACCCCACCAACGACGACTCGCTGATCAACCCGTTCTTCCACGCCATGCTGGGCTCGATCACCCGCGCCTGCGCGCTGCGCGGCTACGACTTGCTGGTGTCCTTCCAGCAGCTGTCCACCGACTGGCAGGCCGACTACGAAGACAGCAACAAGGCCGACGGCATCATCCTGCTCGGCTATGGCGACTACCACGAGTCGCGCGAGCGGCTGCAGCGGCTGGTTGAACAGGGCACCCACTTCGTGCGCTGGGGCGCGGCCCTGCCCGACCAGCCCGGGGTCTCGATCGGCAGCGACAATTTCCAGGGCGGATTCGACATCACCGCCCACCTGCTCGACCAGGGCTGCCAGCGGATCGCCTTCATCGGCCACGCGTCCAGCCACTACCCCGAGTTCGAGGAGCGCTACCGCGGCCACGTGGCGGCGATGGCGGCACGCGGCATCGACGCCGAACCGGGCCTGCAGCACGACGCGATCACCACCGAGCAGGACGGGTTCGATGCCTGCCAGGCGTTGCTGGCACGCGGCGAGACGCTGGATGGCGTGTTCGCGGCCAGCGACCTGATCGCCATCGGCGCCATGCGGGCGTTGCGCGAGCACGGGCTGCGCGTGCCGGAGGATGTGGCCCTGGCCGGCTTCGACGATATCCCGCTGGCCGCATCGGTGTCGCCGTCGCTCACCACCGTGCAGCAGGACACCAAACAGGCCGGGCAGCTGCTGGTGGAAAAGCTGCTGGCGCTGATCAGCGGCGCGCCGGTGGACGGGCAGACCATTCCGGTGAAGCAGGTGCTGCGCGAGTCGTCACGGCGACGTTGAGCGCGGCCCCGCCTCCACCCGTGCCGCACCGTAGGACGCCGCCAACGGCCGCGCCAGGATGAAGTCCTGCATCAGGCGCAGGTAGCCGTCCGGCTGGCGGGTGGAGACGCGCTCGCCGGCCGCGTCGTGTTCGAACGCGTACATGCCGTGGTCGGCATCGGGAAACACCGCAGTGCGGATCGGGCGGCCCTCGCCTTGCAGGTGGGCCAGCCGGCGCAGGGTTTGCCCCGGCGGCGCATCGCGATCCTGCCCGGCCAGCAGCCACAGCTGCGGCACGTCCAGGTGCTCCAGCACCGGCAGCGGGTCGTAGTCGGCCGGCATGCCCTCGAGCAGGCGCGGGCCGTCGACGCGCACTGTCGCTTCCGGGGTCGCCAGCAGGTAGCCACTGATGTTGCCGCGCACCGCCTTGAACCACGGCAGGCGGCCGTAACGGGCTTTGACGGACGCCAACTGCGTGAAGCCGTCGGTGAAGCCGCTGCCGACAATGGCCGCCGACGCGTCGGCCACCTCCATCGCCTTGGCGGTGTCGTCGGCGCCCACGCCTGCGCGCGCCATGTCATAGGCGATGGCTTCGCGATCTTCCTCCAGCGGCGATACCGCCAGCCCGAAACTGACGATGACGAAGTCGACCGGTTCGATGCGCGCGGCCAGCGGCGCCACCCACCCGCCCTGGCTGCCACCCTGGTAACCGAGCCGGCCGCCCCGCGCACCCGCCAGGCGGCGGGCCTGGCGCGCGGCGTGGATGGCGTCGTTGGCCAGGGTCAGGTAGTTCTGGGTGTAGCGCCCGCCCGAATCACCGGTACCGCGCTTGTCGTAGGCGAACACGCCGATCCCGGCGGCGGCGAATTCGCGTTGCAGCGAATAGGTCGGCAGCGCGGCATCGTGCTCGGCGCCGTGCACCAGCACCACGATCGGCACCGGGCCGGTGCCCGGTGGCAAGGTCAGCCGCCCGGCCAGCGTGACGCTGCCGGACACGAAGCGGGTGTCGGTCTGCACCAGTGCGATGCGCTCGCCACGCTGGCCATCGAAGCGGATGGCCGTGCTGCCGCACGCAGGCAACTCGACCGTATGGCCATCGGCGCGGTCGGTCCAGCCCAGCGTACTGCCCCAGCGACGATTTCCGTGCGCCTGCAGCCGCCCGGTGCGCCCGTTCGGGAGTCGCCAGCGCAGTTGTCCAGCGACTGCCGCGGGCCCGATGTCCAGGCTGCCGCCATCGGCCATGCGGTAGCTGCCCAGCGCGCACTGCGCGGCGGTGGCGACCTCGGGCGCGGGCGCAGCGCTGGCCAGTACGCTGCTGGTCAGCAGCGCGGACAACGCGCCGCCGCGCAGGGCCATGCGGGTCAGGCGGAGGTGGATGGGCATGGCACGCTCCTGCGGTGGATGACCCAGCCTGCCTGCCCGCCTTGCCAGGCGCCAGCGCGGCGCGATGAAACCGGCCTGGCCGCGATGAAGCGCATCGGCCCGGGAGCGAATGCGCCCCGCTGGCGGACCGTACCCATGACTTACGGCGGATGTGGCCGGGCGGCTTTGCCGGGATAAGTCGTTCACCATTCAGGGGAAGGTGTCCGACGCATGCTTGAGATCCGCTCGCTGTCCAAGACCTACGCCAACGGCGTGCACGCACTCAACGGCGTCACCCTCGACATTCCGCGCGGCATGTTCGGGCTGCTCGGCCCCAACGGCGCGGGCAAGTCGTCGTTGATGCGCACGCTGTCCACGCTGCAGGAAGCCGACAGCGGCAGCGTGACCCTGGAGATTCCCGGCGAGCCGGTCATCGACGTGCTGCGCGACAAGGACGCGGTGCGCCGCCGGCTGGGCTACCTGCCGCAGGATTTCGGGGTGTACCCCAAGGTCAGTGCATTGGATCTGCTGGACCACTTCGCCGTGCTCAAGGGCATCACCCACAAGGCGCAGCGCCGCGAGGTGGTGGACGGGCTGCTGCAGCAGGTGAATCTGTGGGATGCCCGCAAGCGCAAGCTGGGCACCTATTCGGGCGGCATGCGCCAGCGCTTCGGCATCGCCCAGGCCTTGCTGGGCGACCCGCGGCTGGTCATCGTCGATGAGCCGACCGCCGGCCTGGACCCCGAAGAACGCAACCGGTTCTTGAACCTGCTGGCGGCCATCGGCGAGAACGTGGCGGTGATCCTGTCCACCCATATCGTCGAAGACGTCACCGACCTGTGCCCGAGCATGGCCATCATGAACAAGGGCCAGGTGCTGCTGACCGGCAAGCCGAGCGATGCCATCGACGCGCTGCAGCAGCAGGTCTGGCGCAAGCAGGTGGACAGTGCCGAACTGGCCACCTACGAAGCCAACCATGTGGTGCTGTCCACCCGTCTGGTGGGCGGCCGCCCGGTGATTCACGTGCACAGCGCCAGCGATCCCGGTGACGGGTTCCAGCCGGTGGCCCCGGACCTCGAGGATGTGTATTTCCAGCGACTGCGCCTGCAGTCGCGGGCCGCCTGACCGGAGCGCGCCCATGATCACTGCCTTCTTCCGCTTCGAGCTGCGCGAGCAGCTCCGTTCCCCGCTGCTGTGGCTGCTGTCGGTGCTGTTTGCCGCGCTGGCCTTCGCCGCGGCCTCCAGCGATGCCGTGCAGATCGGCGGGGGTGCCGGCAACGTGCACAGCAACGCCCCGATCGTGATTGCCCGCTTCATGGGCATCTTCACCATGATGGGCATGCTGGTGTCCGCGCTGCTGGTGAGCAACGCCCTGCTGCGCGACTTCGAGCTGGGCACCGCCGAGCTGATCTTCGCCAGCCCGATCAAACGCCGCGACTACCTGGCCGGGCGCATCCTGGCCGCGCTGTGCGCCGGCCTGCTGTTCTACGTGATCATCGCGCTGGGCCTGCTGCTGGCCCCGTTGATGCCGTGGGTGGACCCGGCGCGCTTGGGGCCCACCTCGCTGCGCGCCTACGCGTGGACGTTCGCGGTGATCGTGCTGCCCAACCTGGTGTTCACCACTGCGTTGCTGGCGATGCTGGCCGCGCTGACCCGCTCGATCCTGTGGGTCTACATCGGGCTGGTGGGCTACTTCGTGCTGTACGGGGTGAGTGCCTCGCTGCTGCGCGACATCGACAACACCTGGATCGCCACGCTGGCCGAACCGCTGGGCATGCGTGCGCTGGGCCGCACGGTGCGCTACTGGGCGACCGAGCAGAGCAACACCCAGCTGCCGCAGCTGGCCGGCTACGTGCTGGCCAACCGCGTCCTGTGGCTCGGGGTGGCGGCGGCGCTGTTCGCGGCGACCTTTGCGCTGTTCCGCACCGAGCGCAGCGGCAGTGGGCGCCGGCGCTGGGGCCGCAAGCCGGCGGCGCCTGCTGCGGCCGCCACGCGTCCCACGCAGCTCACCGTGCCTCGCATCCACCCGGCGTTCGGCGCCGCGACCGGCTGGCGGCAGTACCTGCGCCAGGTCCGCTTCGACACCGCCGGCGTGCTGCGCAGCGTGCCGTTCCTGGTGCTGCTGGTGCTGGGCCTGGCCAACTTCATCCCGGGCGCGTTGTCGCAGGAGACGCTGTACGGCACGCCGATCTACCCGGTGACCGCCGAAATGCTCGGCGCGCTGCAGGGCGCCTACAGCTGGCTGCTGGTGATCATCGTGCTGTTCTACGCGGGCGAGCTGGTGTGGAAGGAGCGCACCGCACGGCTCAATGAAGTCAACGACGCCATGCCGGTGCCCAACTGGGTTCCGCTGCTGGCCAAGTTCAGCGTGCTGGTGATGGTGATCGTGTGCTTCCAGGCGATCGGCGCGCTGGCCTCGATGGCGCTGCAGCTGGGCAAGGGTTACACCCATCTCGAACCGTTGGTGTACCTCCAAACGCTGGCGCTGGGCTCGGTGTTCTACGTGCTGATGGGCGGCATGGCGCTGGTGCTGCAGGTACTGACCAACAACAAATTCCTCGGCTATGCGCTGCTGATCGTGGTGATGATCGGCCAGGTGGCGCTGGGGCTGCTGGACTACACCCAGAACCTCTACAACTTCGGCAACTGGCCCAACGCGCCGTATTCGGACATGAACGGCTTCGGCCACTTCCTGACCGGGCAGCTGGCCTTCCAGGGCTACTGGGGGCTGTTGCTGGTGGCGCTGCTGTGCCTGGCGTCGGCGTTCTGGGTACGCGGAGTGGGCATGGGCCTGCGCCAGCGTCTCGCCCTGGCCGGTCGCCGCCTGCGCGGCCCCGCCGGTGTGGGCGCCGTGGCGGCCTTGCTGGCGTTCGTCGCGGTGGGCGGCTGGCTGTACTGGAACACCAACATCCGCAATCCGTTCCTCTCTCCGGACCAGCAGCGCGACCTGCAGGTGCGCTACGAGCGCGAGCTGTCCAAGTACCGCCACCTGCCCCAACCGCGCATCACCGCGGTGGACAACCGCGTGGACCTGCACCCGGAGACCCAGTCGGTCACCATCGACGCCGACTGGACGGTGCGCAACACCCACGCCACGCCGATCACCGACATCCATATTGCGATGGGCGATGACCGCCAGCTGGTGGCGGTGGACCTGGGCGGGCAGACGCTGGCCTTCCACGACGTGGACCTGGGCTACCGCATCTACCGCCTGGCAACGCCGCTGCAGCCGGGTGAAGAACGCCGCGTGCACTTCCGCGTGGACCAGCACCCCAACGGCATCACCGCCGGCCAGGCGCCGAGCAACCTGGTGGCCAACGGCAGCTTCTTCAACAGCCGCATGCTGCCCTCGTTCGGCTACGACGAAGGCAACGAGCTGGAGGATCGCAACGAACGCCGCAAGCGCGGGCTGGGCGAGCCGACCCGCATGCCCAAGCTGGAGGATGAGGCTGCGCGCGCCAACACCTATATCTCCGATGACGCCGACTGGCTCGACTTCCGCACCACCATCTGCACCGCGCCGGACCAGATCGCACTGGCGCCCGGCTACCTGCAGGAGGAGAAGACGGTGGATGGGCGGCGCTGCTTCCGCTATGCCATGGACCGGCCGATGCTCAACTTCTACGCCTACCTGTCCGCGCGTTGGGAGGTCAAGCGCGGCATGTACAAGGACATCCCGATCGAGGTGTACTACGACCCCCGCCACGGCTACAACGTGGACCGGATGATCGAGGCGGTGCAGAAGTCGCTGGCGTACTACGAGGCCAACTTCACCCCGTACCAGCACCGCCAGGTGCGCATCATCGAGTTCCCCGGCTACCAGAGCTTCGCGCAGTCCTTCGCCAACACCATCCCCTACTCCGAGTCGATCGGCTTCATCGCCGACCTGCGCGACCCGGACAAGATCGACTACGTGTTCTACGTGACCGCGCACGAGATCGCGCACCAGTGGTGGGCGCACCAGGTGATCGGCGCCAATGTGCAGGGTGCCACGGTGCTGTCCGAGTCGCTGTCGCAGTACTCGGCGCTGATGGTGATGGAGAAGACGTACGGCCGCGCGCACATGCGCCAGTTCCTCAAGACCGAGCTGGACCGCTACCTGGCCGGGCGCGGCGGCGAGCGCATCGAGGAGCTGCCGCTGGAGCGGGTGGAGAACCAGCAGTACATCCACTACGAGAAGGGCTCGCTGGTGTTCTACCGCCTGCGCGAGGAGATCGGCGAGGCCGCGCTCAACCGCGCGCTCAAGCGCTTCCTGCAGGACAAGGGCTACCAGCAGCCGCCCTACACCACCTCACGCGAGCTGTTGGGCTACATCCGCGCCGAGACCCCGGCCGACCGCCAGCAGGTGGTCACCGACCTGTTCGAGAAGATCACCCTGTACGACAACCGGCTGCTGGACGCCAAGGCGCGCAAGCGTGCCGATGGTACCTACGAGGTCACCCTGACGCTGCACGCCGAGAAGCGCTACGCCGACGGCGGCGGCAAGGAGACCGCCGGCAGGATGGACGACTGGATCGAGGTGGGCGTGTTCGCCAACGCCCCCTCGGGCAAGGAGCGCGACCAGAAGGTGCTGTACCTGCAACGCCACCACATTACCGAGGCGGCGCCGACGGTCACCGTGGTGGTGGACGGCAAGCCGGACGAGGCCGGGTTTGATCCGTACAACAAGTTGATCGACCGGGTCAGCGACGACAACCGGCGCAAGGTCAGCCTGTAGCGCCGGGTTCTACCCGGCTGTCGGGTACAGCGGCAATGGAGCAGCGGGGCAACGCCCCGCTCTACGCGAGGGATTGCCTTACTGCCGCACTGAACTCATCGAGCAGGAAGGGTTTGGCGATCATCGCCATGCCCGCTTCCAGGAACGCCGCGCGCTCCTGCGCCTTTTCCGCATAGCCGGTCATGAACAAGATCGGCAACACCGGGCGCGACTGTCGCGCGATCTCGGCCAGCTGGCGGCCGTTAAGCCCAGGCAGCCCGACGTCGGTAATGAGCAGGTCGATGCCGCGCGCGGACTGCAGGATCGGGATCGCGCCATTGGCATCGCCCACCACCTCCACCTGATAGCCGAGGTCCTCCAGCACCACCGTCACCAGCATGCGCACCTGTTCGTCGTCTTCGACCACCAGGATGGACTGGCCGGCGCCCAGCGAGACCTCGGCCGCACTGACGACCGCGTCCGGCTCCGCCGCAGGCTCGGCCAGCGGGATATACAGCGAAATGGTGGTGCCCTGGCCGGGCACCGAGTCGATGGCGATGTGGCCACCGGACTGCTGCATGAAGCCATACACCATCGACATGCCCAGGCCGGTGCCCTTGCCGATCGGCTTGGTGGTGAAGAACGGCTCGAACGCGCGCTCCACCACCTCCGGCGGCATGCCGGTGCCGGTGTCGGCCACCCCGACCACGGCGTAGACGCCGGCGGGTATCGTGGCCGACACCCCCTCGCCGACCCGCACCAGCGACGTGCTGAGTTCCAGCTGGCCGCCATTGGGCATCGCATCGCGTGCATTGATTGCCAGGTTCAGCACCGCGCTTTCGAACTGGTTGGTGTCCAGCGCGGCATGCAGCGGATCGGCCGCCAACCGGGTCTGGATGTGCACCGTTTCGCCCAGCGTGCTGCGTAGCAGGTGCTGCAGCGAACCTACCAGTTCATTGAGCTCCACCGGCTTGGAATCCAGCGACTGCCGGCGTGAGAACGCCAACAGGCGCTGGGTGAGGCTGGCCGCACGCTGGCTGGACGCAGTGGCGGTATCCAGGAAGCGTTCCAGGTCGTCGTAGCGGCCCTTTTCAAGCCGCAGCCGCACGATGTCCAGCGCCGACAGGATGCCGGTGAGCATGTTGTTGAAATCGTGCGCGATACCACCGGTGAGCTGGCCGATGGCCTCCATCTTCTGCGACTGGCGCAGTGCCGCCTCGCTGGCTTCGCGCGCGGCCATCTGCGCTTCCAGCTCGCGGGTGCGCTGGGCCACCATCACCTCCAGCTGCTGGGCGTGTTGCCGGCTGACCTCCAACGCCACCTTGGACGCGGTGATGTCGGTGACGAACACATGGAAGCCGTCGGGGCTGCCATCGGCGCCGAAGCGGGGCGAGTAGCGCACCTCCACATCGCGGCGGCGCCCATCCCGGCGCGGCCAGCTGGTCTCGAACAGCGACTCGCGCCCGGCCAGGGCGCGCGCCATCGCCGGCTTGCGCGACTCCCACGCCTCGGCACCGATCACCGCGCTGACGTGCTGGCCGATGACGTTGCCGACCGGCAGGTCGAACCACGCCTCGTAGGCTTTGTTGGCAAACCGGTAGTGCATCGAGCGGTCGACGAAGGCGATCAGCACCGGCATGGCGTCGGCGATCAGGCGCAGCTCGGCTTCGCTGCGGACCAGCGCCACGCGGCTGTCGGCGAGCGCCTGCATCTGGTCGCGCACCACGTACTGCTTCTCGCGCGCACGCAGCGCACCCTGCACGGCACTGAGCAGCGAGATGCTGCCCAGCGGGCGGTCCAGCTCGACCACGTTGAGCGCGCGCGGCAGCAGCCCTTCGGCGGGCGAGCGGCGGTGGGCGCGCGGCGAACGCAGCAGGATGAACGGCAGATCGGACCAAGTGGGTTGCCCGGCCAGCGCCGCCAGCAACTCGTCGGTGCCGCTGGCAACCGCTTCTTCGGTCACCAGGACCGCGCCGGCGTGCGCATCGAGCACGTCGGCCAATATGGCAAGGCTGGGCGAAACGGCGGTACTCAGCCCCGCGCTGCGCAGCACCGCGGCGATGCTGTCGGCATCGCGCCCGAACGGCGCAACGATGTGCACCACACCCGCACCGCCGTCATCCGGCATAGGGATGGCCCAGGAGCGCTGCGCTGTCGCCCACGAATTCGGGAGTACCGGTCAGGATCCCCTTGAACTCCTTCAGCGGGCCGCTCAGCGACAGCCCGCGGCCGTCGATCTTGAGCTCGCGGATGGTGTCCTCGTGCGCACCCCCGCGGTTCTTTATCACCGAGATCGCCTTGCGGATCCGTCCCTGCGCTTCAAAGAAGCGGAACAGGATCACCGCATCGGCAATGTAGGACACGTTGAGATTGCCCGTGGACATGGTGCCCACCAGACCGTGCTGCGGGTTGACCAGGAACGTGACCACGCCCTTCTGGTTGAGGTAGGACAACATCTCGTGCAGCTGCAGCATGAGCTGCTTTTCCTGCGGCATGGCCGCCACGTAGCCGTTGAGGCTGTCGATCATCAGCACGCTGCAACCGCGCTCCTCGACCGCCCGCTGGATGTTCCAGGAAAACTCACCGGGCGAGATGTCGGCCGGGTCCATCTGCATGATTTCCAGCTGGCCCGACTCCAGGTGGCGGTGCAGGTCGATGTCCAGCGCCCTGGCCCGCGCCAGCAGCGTACCCACGCGCTCGTCGAACTCGAAGATGCAGCAGCGTTCGCCCCGCTCGCAGGCGGCCCAGATGTACTGCAGCGCCACGTTGGTCTTGCCGCTGCCGGCCGGGCCGGTCAACAGCGTGCAGGTGCCACGCAGGGGACCGCCGCCGAGCAGGTTGTCGATCTCGTCCACGCCACTGCCGATCGGGGTGCCGTGGAACTGGTCGTGGTGCTGATTGGCGATCAGGCGCGGGAACACGTCCAGGCCACCGGCACGGATCACCATGTCGTGGTAACCGGCCACGAAGTCCACGCCGCGCAGCTTCTGCACCTGCAGCCGCCGCCGGGCGGGGCCGAAGTCCAGGGTCAGCCGTTCCAGCGACACCACGCCATGGCACAGGCTGTGCAGCTGCCCGTCGCGGTCTTCCGCGGTGGAGGTGAGGTCATCGACCAGGAACACGGTGGTGCTCTTGGGCGCGAAGAACTGTTTCAGCGCCAGGATCTGGCGACGGTAGCGCAGCGAATCCTGGGCCAGCAGGCGCAGCTCGGAGAGCGAGTCGAACACCACCCGGCTGGGCCCGATGCGGTCCACTTCGCCCAGGATCAGGTTGACCGTTTCATCCAGCTCCACTTCCCACGAATGCAGCACCGACTGCAGCCGACCGTTGCCCAGCGCGTCCTCGGCCGAGCCCAGTTCGAACAGGTGCAGCCCGTCCAGCGACCAGCCGTGCGCACTGGCGACTTCGCGCAGTTCTTCGGCGGTCTCGGACAGGGTGATGTACAGGCAGCGCTCGCCCTGCTTGAGCCCCTGCAGCAGGAACTGCAGCGACAGCGTGGTCTTGCCCGACCCGGGCGGGCCTTCCAGCAGGTACAGCCGCCCTTGCGGGAAGCCGCCGCGGAGGATCTGATCCAGGCCCTGGATGCCGGTGGTGACGCGGGAGATTTGTGTCTGCATAGATTCGCCAATTTCGACGCGGCGAGTCTAGCAACGGGTTCTGTGTAGAAATTGTGTGACCGGCGCCTCGCGACGAGGACCGATTAAGTAATGTCGATGCCGCGTAAAACCAGCCGTCGATCAAGCAAAATCCTTCAGAATCTCACCGATCCCCGCCGCCGACAGCTCCAGCCCCAGCCGCGTGCCCGGGTTGACCACCACCCCGTACCCGCCGGGTACGCGCTTGAGCACCTCGATCATCTGCATGCGGATCGTATGCGGCGCCTGCTGGCTGTGGAAACCCACGCGCGCCATGTCGGTGAACACGGCCACGTGCAGCACGCCCTGCTTGTCGAACAGCAGCGGGTCAAATCCGCTGCCGTCCGGAGTGACCAGGCTGCCGGTGAGCAGCACCACCTCGGAGGCCACGAAGGCCTTCATGAACAACCCGATCGGCAACTGGCCGTCCATCGCGGACTGCAGCAGGGTTTCGATCGGCGTTTGCGGGGGCAGTTCGGTCATGGGGAGCATGTCGGGACGTGGCGGGCCGGAATTGTACCGGTAGTGCCGGCCGCTGGCCGGCATCACGACTGCGCCACAGCGTCCCGGAAGCCGGCCAGCGGCCGGCATCACGACTGCGCCCCGATGTCCCGGAAGCCGGCCAGCGGCCGGCACTACCGGTCAGCGGGCCAGGCGCGCGCTGCGCGCCTGCTGGTCGGCCACGGCCCGCTGCAGTTCGGCCTGCAGGTCCGGCTGCTTCACCGGGGCGTCCAGCACAAACACCTTGACCCCATGTGCCGGCACCTCAACCTTCAGACTGCCGCGCACCTGCTGGCTACCCCCGTCCAACGCATCGCGCCACTGGCCCGGCTGCAGGTAGCGGCGGACCTCCATGCTACGCGCGGCGTCGCCCTTGTTGAGCAGCACCAGCGCGGTCTGGGTGGTGTCGCCGTGCTGGAGCACGCGGAAGAACACCGCTTCGTCACCCTGCAGGCGCTCATTGACCTGCAGGCCGCGCTGCAGCGCCGGGATCGCCTCGCGCAGGGTGGCGATGCGCTGCAGCGGGCCGAAGATCGGGCTCTGCGGCGCGGCATCCACGCGCGGCTGGCCGAAGTAGGCGCGGTTGCCGGCGTGCTCGGCGCGGCTGCGCATGAAGCCGGTTTCCGAGCCGTAGTACAGCACCGGAATGCCGCGCGCGGTGAACAGCCAGTTGTGCGCGTCGATGAAACCGGCGTCGGTAGCATCCAGGCGCGCCATGTCGTGGTTGTCGTAGAAGCTCATCAACTCATACGGGTTGGCGTACGGACCGCCCACCAGGTGCAGCGGTTCGGCCAGCGTCTCGAAGCCCTTCTGCTCCGTGCCGAACACCGACGACAGCGCGCCGCGCAGCGGGAAATCCAGCACGCTGACGTTGGCATTGGCCGGCCAGGTGTGCTCGGCGATCTTGCCGGCGTCGTAGTCGAACGCCTCGCCGAACATGAACATGCCCGGGTGCGCGGCGCGGATGCGGCCCACGAATTCGTGCCACCACGGGTGCGGCAGCCAGCCGATGGTGTCGATGCGCAGTGCGTCCACGCCCTGCGCGGTCCACTGCAGGTAGGCGCCCACCAGGTAGTCCATCACCGCCGGGTTGTGCTCGTTGAAGTCGGACAGCTCGGCCAGGTTGCCGTCGAAGATCGAGCCGTGCTTGCCGTCGACCGGGCCGATGCTGTTGTAGAACGCATGCAGCCGGTTGTGCGTCGGATCGAGCTGCTGCGGCGGCAGGTTCTGGTGGTCGGCGATCAGGGTGCCGTCCTTGTCGAAGATCTGGCCGAACTGCGGCTGGCGCGTCGGCATGGTCCAGGCCGGCGACCCGTGGTTGCCCACGATGTCCAGCACCACCTTCAGCTTGGCCGCGTGCAGGCCGCGGGTGAGCCCGGCGAAGTCCAGGTCGGCGCTGGGCAGGTGCTCGTCCAGCGTGTAGAAATCGACGCCCCAGTAGCCGTGGTAGCCGGTCTTGCCGCGGTCGGTCAGGGTGCTGGTGCAACTGATCGGCTTGCTGCCGGTGAACGCCTCGTCGGGGTTGTCCACGATCGGGGTGATCCACACGGCGCCGAAGCCCAGTTTGCGGATGTAGTCGGCATTGTCCAGCACGCCCTTGAAGTCGCCGCCGAGGTAGCCGATGTTGCCGTCCACTTTGTCCGGGCACGGCACCGGGATGTCGAAGGTGCGGTGCTTGCCGCCCTGGTCGCGGTGGTCGTTGGACGGATCCCCGTTGACGAAACGATCGGTCACCACGAAGTACACCGCATCGCTGGCGAACGGCTCGGTGGTACCGATGTAGTCCGGGCGTGGCCCGGCCACGGCCTGGCCGGCGGAGAGAACAAGCAGGACAGCAACAGACAACGCACCACGCATCACACCACCTCCGGACGGGACGGAACCCGCAGCACGCACAGACCGGCCACCAGCAGGCTGCAGCCGCCCAGCACCAGCACATGCATGGGCTGGCCACCCAGCCAGGCACGCAGGGCGAAGCCGAGCGCGCTGGCAGCCACCAGCTGCGGGATCACGATGAAGAAATTGAAAATGCCCATGTACACGCCCATCTTGGCCGCCGGCACGCTGTCCGACAGCAGTGCGTACGGCAGCGACAGGATCGAGGCCCAGGCGAAGCCCACGCCGACCATCGACAGCAACAGCCAGCGCGGATCGTCGACGAACATCATCGAGATCAGCCCCGCACCGCCCAGCCACAGGTTGAGTAGATGGCTCCAGCGCAGCCCCAGCGCGCGCACCATCGGCGGAATCAGTAGCGCTGCCAGCGCCGCGAAGCCGTTATAGGCCCCGAACAGCACGCCTACCCAGTTGGCGCCTTCGTTATAGGCCGCCGACTCGGTCTCGGTCGCACCGAAGTGGACGCCGGCCACCGCGCGGGTGGTGAAGATCCACATCGCAAACAGCGCGAACCACGAGAAGAACTGCACCCAGGCCAGCCGCCGCATGGTGGTCGGCATGGTGCGCAGGTCGCCCACGATCTGCGCCAGCATATGGGTGCCGGGGAGCACCCGCGCCAGGCCCAGCAGCACGCCGTAGGCGGCACACAGGCCGGCCAGCACGTACAGCATCTTGTCGCCCTGGCGCCAGGCGATCAGCCCGGCCAGTACCACGCCCACCCCCAACCACAGCGCCGCCTGGTGCCAGGGTGCTGGCCCGCGTAAGGCGGCAGCGGTCTGGTGCGCGGGCGGCTCGGCATCGGCGAACCCGGCCAGTTCGGCCGGCGCGTACTCGCGGGTGCTGAACACCGTCCAGCAGATCGCCGCGAGCAGCACCACCGCGCCCACGTAGAACGCATAGCGCACGGTGTCGGGCACCTGCCCTGCCCCGGCGGTGTTGGCCACGCCGAAGTGCGCCAGCACGAAGGGCAGGAAGCTGGCGACGATCGCGCCGATGCCGATGAAGAAACTCTGCATGGCGTAGCCGGTGGGCCGTTGGCGTGGCGCCAACTGGTCGCCGACGAAGGCACGGAACGGTTCCATCGACACATTGATGGATGCGTCCAGCACCCACAGCGTGCCGGCGGCGATCCACAGCGTGGGCGAGTTGGGCATCACCAGCAGTGCCAGCGTGGTCAGCACCGCGCCAATCATGAAGTAAGGGCGACGCCTGCCCCAGCGGGTCCAGGTGCGGTCGGACCAGTAGCCGATCACCGGCTGCACCAGCAACCCGGTCAGCGGCGCGGCGATCCACAGCCCGGGCACGGCATCCATCGGCGCACCGAGGGTTTCGAAAATGCGGCTGGCATTGGCGTTCTGCAGCGCGAACCCGAACTGGATGCCCATGAAGCCGAAGCACATGTTCCAGATCTGCCAGAACGACAGCGTGGGCTTGTCGGGGCGGCTCATCGTGCATCCCCGTCGGTGGCGGCAATCGGCGCGATCAGCAGCGCACTGACCGTGGCCTGGTTGAGCACGCCGTCGCGCCCGCCCTTGCCGCCGTTGTAAGTGGCAAAGTGCGCCAATGCGCTCATATTGAAGCCCTCTTCCAGCGTGAAGCGACAGCGCCCGCCGGGCAGGTCGAATTCGGCGGCGGTGGAATCCTGCGGACCCACGCTGTGCGGCATCACCACGCTGGCACGCTGCGCCGGCTGGCCCGGGCACTGCACCACCAGCTGTTTCACCGCAGCGGTCACGCCGGTGTTGATCGGCCCATTGGGGTTGTCATAGCGCAGGCGTACGTGCACCCGGGTGGGGTTAGTGGAAGTCCAGTTCCACGTGGTGGCACCGCGCAGACGCTGCTGCGGCCCGATGCAGGTCGTCGGGCTGTGCAGCGATTCAAGCGCGCCCTCGCGGCGGGTAAAGCTCAGACAGTGCTGGTAGCCATCGTCGGTGAGCAGCAGCGGCGAGGCAGAGGTTACCGGGCGACCGTCGCGCCACAGCACGTGGTTGGCCGGAATCGGAATCGACCACGCCGTGCCGCGCGCGGTGGGTGTCGGTGCGGCGGGCGTGGCAGGGGCGTAGGCGGTTGCAGAGCCCGGAGCCGCCGGGCGTGGTGCGGCTCTCCCTGGGGCGGGTGCCTGGGCCATCAACTGCACGGTGACGGTGTTGCCCTGGCGCACGACCGTCTTTGCCACCAGCAGGTCGCCGTCCAGCGTGCGCGGGCGCGTGAGGATGTAGCGGCGCTGCCCGTCGTCCAGTTCGATGCTGCGGCGCGTGCCGAACAGCTGTGGCACCAGCGCGGTCGGCAGTTTGGGGGCGACCGTGCCGTCGGCCTCCACGCCGAACACGCCTTCCAGCACCATCGACAGGTAGCCGGCCACCGACCACAGCTGGCGCGGCGAATTGACCACCGGGCCACTCAAGGCGCCCTCGTCGACATGCACGGCCAGGCGGCGCATCTCGTAGTTTTCCATGTTGGAACCGGCCAGCGCGCTGCCGCGCATCAGTGAGTCGATCTCCAGTTGGATACGGGCGGCATCGTCCAGCCGGCGCGCGGCGCGCAGCGAATACGCACTGACGAACGGCCAGACCGCGCGGTTGTGGTAGATCGGCTGCTGCGCTTCCTGCGGCCACACCACCGGGCTGCCGCCCTCCACCGCCGGGTAGGCGGCCAGCGCGCGGCGGGCGCGGTCGGCCGGGAACACGTCGGCCAGCACGCCCAGCGAGAGCGCCAGCAGGTCGTACTTGGCATAAGGCACTGGATGCGCGGCTTCGCCGATGTAGCTCATGTACAGGCCGGCATCTTCGCGCCAGAAGCGCGCGTCGATCTGCGTGGCCAACGCGTCGGCCCAGCCGGCGTACGCGCTGGCGCGGGCGTCGCCGCGGGCGCGCGCCAGCTGCTCGGCCAGGCGCAGCGCCTGGTAGTGCAGTACGTTGGTGGACAACGCGAACGAATCGCCGATGAAGCGGACATCCTGGCGGGTCCAGTCCGGGTAGGTCTGTTCGCGCCAGTCCAGGAACGAGGTCTCGCCGCGGTACAGGCCGATGTTCGCATCGAACACCGCTGCGCGGTCCTGCGCCAGCGTGGCCTGCAGCGCCTGCCAGGTCTGCTCGGCGAACGCCGGGTCATCCAGCAGGTGGCGTGCAGCCAGGAACCACACCACCCGGTCGCTGCTGATCGGCCAGCTGCCGCCGGAGCCGGTGTCCTGGGCCACGAACAGCCCCGGGGTGTGCCCGTCGCGCGCGGGCGACAGCTTGAACTGCAGCGACTGCCGAGTGCGTTGTGGGTCCAGCCGGGCCAGCGCCAGGTCGGCCGCGAAGCTGACATCGCGGGTCCACACGTAAGGCCAGCGCTCGCCGGTCTGGAAGCAGTCGCACGGCACCGGGTTGCCCTGGTTGAACGCCGGGTCGCGGATCGCATCCACGCGGTCGGCGTCCATTTCCTGCTGGGCGAGCGCGAACAGGGCATCGAACAGCACGCTGTCGGTGCGGCTGCGCATCGGCTGGGCGGCAATGGCCACCGTCTGGCCGGCGGCCTGCAGGCGGAAGCCACCCTCGGCGGCCGTATCGGCGCGCGCGGTGCGGCCGTCGAAGGTCAGGTCCGCCGCGGTTGCGGTCGAACCCAGCGCCAGCCCAAGGGCAGCGGTCAGGCAGATCATCTTCAGCATCGAAGCGGCTACCTGGCTTGCGCCCGGCGCCTCCCTCCCTCTTTGCACGCGTTGTGGTTACGCAACGCACGGTGCCGGCCAAGGTCGGCACCTCCCGGTCAGTCCACCGGTGCGGCGTTGCGCGCGCGGCCCCCTCCCAGGGTGCCTGGCTCCATGGTAGACGGCAGGCTCCGGTGCGCGCCGCCTTGCATACGTATTCATGGCGCAGCGGCGGGACGACCGGGACGGCGTGGCTATAGTCCGAGCCAGACAACGGCCGCCTTGGGAGGGGAAAATGCCGACGAAACACCCGCATTCACCGCGTGGATCACGCACCACCACCGGATTGCCCTGGTGGGCTGCCGCACTGTGTCTGCTGGCCTTCGGCGCGGCCGCCGAACCGGTCACGGTGGCCAGCGTAGCGTCGCCGGGCAACGTGCTGCGGGTGTCGGTGCAGCTGGATGGCGGCACCCCCAGCTACCAGGTGGAACGCTTCGGCGACACGGTGGTGGCGCCGTCGCGGCTGGGCTTCCAGCTGCGCGACGGTCGGCTCGACCGCGACCTGGAGGTGCTCGGCCAGCACACGCGTACGTTTGATGAGACCTGGGAACAGCCCTGGGGCGAGCGCCGCCGGGTACGCAACCACTACAACGAAGTGGTGGTGCAGCTGGGCGAGCGCAGCGGGGCCAAGCGCCGCTTCGAGGTGGTGTTCCGTGCTTTCGATGACGGGGTGGGCTTCCGCTACCGCTTCCCCACGCAGCCCGGCCTGCGCGAGGCGATCATTGACGACGAACTGACCGAATTTGCGATCGCCCCGTCCGCCACCGCCTGGTGGATTCCGGCCGGCGAGCCGATCCACTACGAATACCTGTACCAGCGCACGCCGCTGGACCAGGTGCCGTTGGTGCATACCCCGATCACCCTGCGCAGCAAGGACGGCCTGCACATCGCCATCCATGAGGCCGCCCTGGTCGACTATGCGGGCATGTGGCTGCGCCGCACCGACGGCCAGCGCCTGCGCGCGCAGCTGTCGCCGTCGGCCGAAGGCTGGAAGGTACGCCGCAGCCTGCCCTTCGATACCCCGTGGCGCACCCTGCAGATCAGCGACCGCGCCGGTGGGCTGGTGGAATCGGACCTGATCCTCAATCTCAACGAACCCAACGCGCTGGGCGATGTGAGCTGGGTGAAGCCGTCCAAGTACCTAGGGGTGTGGTGGTCGATGCACCTGGACCACGAAAGCTGGGCCACCGGCCCCCGGCATGCGGCCACCACGGCCAAGACGAAGAAGGTGATCGACTTCGCCGCCGCGCACGGCTTCCGTGGCGTGCTGGTGGAAGGCTGGAACCCGGGCTGGGACGGCAACTGGGTGGGCAACGGCTACGACTTCGATTTCACCCGGCCCACGCCCGACTTCGATATCGAGGCGTTGTCGGCCTACGGCGCCAGGAAGGGCGTGCACCTGATCGGCCACCATGAAACCGGCTGCGCCATCGAGCATTACGAAAACCAGCTGGACGCCGCGCTGGACCTGTACGCGCGGCTGGGCGTGGATGCGTTCAAGAGCGGCTATGTCTGCGACGACGGCCAGGTGGACCGGCGCAACCCGGCCGGCGGCCCGCTGTGGCGCGAGTGGCACGACGGCCAGTTCATGGCCCGCCACCACCTGAAGGTGGTGCAGGAAGCGGCCAAACGCCACATCGCGGTGAACCCGCACGAGCCGATCAAGGACACCGGGCTGCGTCGCACCTACCCCAACTGGATCTCGCGCGAAGGTGCACGCGGCATGGAATACAACGCCTGGGGGCAGCCGCCGAACCCACCCGAGCACGAGGTCAACCTGGTGTTCACGCGCATGCTGGCCGGGCCGATGGACTACACCCCCGGCATCCTCAGCCTGAAGGGGCGCGGTGGCCAGGCCATTCCCAGCACGCTGGTGCGGCAGCTGGCGCTGTACGTGGCGATCTACAGCCCGATCCAGATGGCCGCCGACCTGCCCGAACACTATCTGCAGCACCGCGCGGCGTTCCGCTTCATCGAGGACGTGGCGGTGGATTGGGAGGACAGCCGCGTGCTCAACGGCGAAGTGGGCGACTACGTGACGATCGTGCGCAAGGACCGCAACAGCCGCGACTGGTTCCTGGGCAGCATCACCGACGAACACGGCCGCGTGCTGCCGGTATCGCTGGGCTTCCTGGACCCGGGCGTGCGCTACCGCGCCGAGATCTACCGTGACGGCGACGGTGCGGATTTCCGCAGCAACCCGTTCGCGTTCGTGCGCGAAACCCGCGAGGTCACCAGCGCCGATGCACTGACGCTGGTGCTTGCGCCGGGCGGCGGCCAGGCGATCCGCTTCACCCCGCTGTAGACCTGATCAGACGTCTCGACGTAGCCCATGACGGGTATCCACGGTTTGCATGGCAAACCGTGGCGCGGCAGCGCGAATGCGATGACGCACCTGTAACCGATTCCAACGCTGCAAATGCCATTGAATACGTATGCAGGGTGGTTCCCGCAGCCGACCCGCTGCCTACCATAGCCACGCAGTCAACGGCCACCGCGCCGTGACGCTCCCGGGTCTCCGGGCAACCAAAAAATCGATTGGCAACATTGCCTGGGAGGGGAAAATGTTGAACCGCAAGCGCAGCGCGCTGAGTATCGCGCTGGCCGTCGCCCTGACGCCGTTGATGGCGTCGGCGCAGACCGCCGAACCCACGACCGCCACCCCGCCGAGCGGGACAGCGGCCACCAACCTGGACACCGTGCAGGTCACCGGCATCCGCCGCGGCATCGAGAACGCCATTGCGATCAAGCAGGACGCCACCTCGGTGGTCGAGGCGATCTCGGCCGAAGACATCGGCAAGCTGCCCGACGTGAGCATCGGCGAATCCATCTCGCGCCTGCCCGGCCTGGCCGCCCAGCGCGTGGCCGGCCGCGCCCAGGTGATCAGCGTGCGGGGTCTGTCGCCCGACTTCGCCACCACCCTGCTCAACGGGCGTGAAGTGGTCAGCACCGGCGACAACCGCAGCGTCGAGTTCGACCAGTACCCCTCGGAACTGGTCAACGGCGTGGTGGTGTACAAGACCCCCGACGCGGCGCTGGTCGGCCAGGGCCTGTCGGGCACCATCGACATGCAGACCGCGCGCCCGCTGAGCTTCGCCGAGCGCGTGATCGCCATCAGCGGTCGCTACCAGAAGAGTTCGCTGGGCAAGGCGGCCAACGTAGACCCCTACGGCAACCGTTTCAGCGCCAGCTACATCGACCAGTTCATGGACAACACCTGGGGTGTTGCGATCGGCTACGCGCACAGCGACATGCCGATCCAGGAAAACCAGGTGGGCCTGTACGAGCCGTGGACCACCGAGCAGACCGACCAGGGCAACCGCCCCGGGCTGGCCCCGGGCACGGTGTTCTCCGACGGCATCAAGGCGCTGCGCCGCACCGGCAATACCAAGCGCGACGGCGTGATGGCCACCGTGCAGTTCCGCCCGTCCAACGTGTGGACCAGCACGCTGGATGCGTTCCATACCGAAGCCGAGCAGATCGACACCGCCAACCAGTTCGAGCTCAATCTCAGCAACTACAACGGCAATTACACGCCGGGCCTGCTGATCAGCAACCCGCAGGTCAATGCCGATGGCACCTTCACCGGCGGCGTGGCCAGCGGCGTGTATCCGCTGGTGCGCGGCATGTACAACAAGCGCAAGGACAAGATCGACGCGTTTGGCTGGAACAACGAGTTCAACTTCGAATCGGTCAAGGTGGTGGCGGACGTCAACTACTCCAAGGCGACCCGCGACGAGCTGAACCTGGAGAGCAACCTGCAGCTCACGCCGATGCCGCAGCTGGATACGGTGGGCGTGGTGGTCAACCCGAACGGGTTCTCGCAGATCACCCCGGGCCTGAACTACTCCAACCCCGATGCGCTGTTCCTGACCAACACCATCTACGGCTCGGGCTACGGCAAAGTGCCGCAGGTGGAAGACCGCCTGAAGGCCGCCCGCCTGCAGGCGACCTTCGCGCTGCCCGAGGCGCTGAAGTGGTTCGCCGACGTGGACGTGGGCGTCAACTACGCCGACCGCCGCAAGGACAAGACCCAGGCCGAGGGCAACATCCTGCTCGGCGACCAGGGCGATGCGAGTATCGCCGGCGACCTGCAGTACCGCCCGGTCAACCTGGGCTTCGCCGGGCTGGGCTACATTCCGGCCTGGAACGTGCCCGGCGCGGTGGACCGCTACATGGTGTTCAACCCGGTCACCAACCTGGACTACCTGATTCCCAAGGCGTGGACGGTGCAGGAAAAGACCAGCACCGCCTGGGTGCGCGCCAACATCAACACCGACATCGGCGAAGTGGGCGTACGCGGCAACATCGGCGTGCAGATGGTGCGCACCGACCAGAGTTCGCAGTCCAACTACTTCGACCGGTCGCGTCCGGTCGGCCAGGAAGTGCTGCCGATCGATGCGGGCAAGACCTACACCGACTGGCTGCCGAGCTTGAACCTGGTGTTCATGTTCCCGCACCAGCAGACGCTGCGCTTCGCCGCGGCCAAGCAGGTGGCACGCCCGCGCGTGGACCAGATGCGTGCCGGCCTGGAGTTCGGCGTGGATACGGCCACCGGCAAGCCGGGCGGCAGCGGCGGCAACCCGCTGCTGGATCCGTGGCGCGCCAATGCACTGGACCTGTCGTATGAAAAGTACTTCGGCGAGAAGGCCTACGTTGCGGCGGCGATCTTCTACAAGGACCTGAAGTCGTACGTGTACACGCAGTCGCGCGACGACTACGATTTCAGCGACCTGCTGGCCAGCTACGTGATTCCGCCGGGCATGACCGCCCCGCTGCTGACCACCGGCACGTTCTCCTCGCCGGAAAACGGCAAGGGCGGCAAGCTGAAGGGGCTGGAGCTGACGGCGTCGTTCCCGCTGGACATGTTCACCGACAGCCTGCGCGGCTTCGGCGTGCAGGCCAGCGCGACGTTCAATGACAGCAACATCCAGATCCTGGACCCGGAAAGCGCGTCCAGCGTGGGCAGCGATCCGATCAGCCTACCGGGGCTGTCCAAGCGGGTGTACAACTTCACGGCGTACTACGAGCGCAGTGGGTTCGAGGCCCGCGTGAGCCAGCGCCGGCGGTCGGACTTCATTGGCGAGATCGGCAACTTCAACGGCAACCGCACGCTGCGCTACGTGGTGGGCGAGAACGTGACCGACGCGCAGATCAGCTACACCTTCGCCGACGACAGCAGCCTGCACGGGCTGACGTTGCTGCTGCAGGGAAGCAACCTGACCAATGAGCCGTACCGCACCTATGCCGGCACCAAGGACCGCCCGCTGGAGTACATCGAGTGGGGCCGCACCTACATGCTGGGCGTGAACTACAGGTTCTGATCCTGCGGTAGCCGCACCAACAGAAACCCCGCTGCTTCGGCAGCGGGGTTTTTTTTGTGCGATGAACGGTAGTGGCGGTCGGTGGGTCGGGCGCTGGGCCCCCATGCCCTTTCCGGCGAATGTCCTCCGGCGTCGGCCTGCGGCCGCCGCCTCCCCCTTTACTTCGCCTCCAAGGGCATGGGGGCCCAGCGCCCGACCCACCGACAGCACCAGAAAAGCCTGGCGCCCCCTGCTTGCCGGAAGCCGAGCCCCGTAGCGGCCGGTAGGCCCCTGGGCAAAGTAAAGGAGGAGGCCGCCGCGCGGCCGGGGGACATTTGCGCCAGGGGCCTACCGGCCGCTACGGGGCCCCTTCGGATCGCGACGCGCCCGAAAGGCGACACCACCGCATGCACATTGCCCTTGGATCTGGGAGAGGACACAAAAAAAGGGCGAGGCCACAAAGCCCCGCCCTCTCAATACCACCGGAAATCGAATCAGCCCAGGCGCGCGCAATACATCGACTGCGCCGGCAACACCAAGGTGCCGCCGTCGGCATGGCCCACGTCCGGGCCCGGCACGTGCATCGGCTGCCAGCTGCCGGCGGGCAGCGCCACGCGCGCGGTGTCGGCCGCCAGGTTGAACGCCAGCAGCAGCGTCTCCCCCGCATGCCGGCGCGCGAACATCAGCACCGGCTCGGCCGTGTGCAGGAATTCGATGTCGCCCACCAGCAGCGTCGGCATCGTCTTTCGCCACGCCAGGAACTGGCGGAACGCGTTCAACACCGAGTGCGGGTCATGCTCCTGCACCGCCACCGCCGCGGCGCGGTGCTCGGCCGGAATCGGCAGCCACGGCTCACCGCTGGTGAACCCCGCCAGCGGCGCATCGATCCACGGCATCGGCGTGCGGCAGCCGTCGCGGCCCTTGAAGTTCGGCCAGAAGGTGATGCCGTAGGGGTCCTGCAGCGCCTCGAACGGCACGTCCGCCTCGCCCAGGCCCAGTTCCTCGCCCTGGTACAGGCAGATCGAGCCACGCAGCGAACACAGCAGCGCCACCAGCATCCGCGCCAGCCGCGGCTGCGCCGGATGACCGCCCCAACGGGTCACCGCGCGCTCCACGTCGTGGTTGGAGATCGCCCAGCACGGCCAGCCTTCGGTCATCGTCGCTTCCAGCCGCGACACGGTGTCGCGGATGTAGCCGGCGCTGAAATCCTTCACCAGCAGCTCGAAGCTGTAGCCCATGTGCAGCCGGCCCGGCGCGGTGTACTCGGCGGTGGTGGCCAGCGAGTCCTCGGCGGAGATCTCGCCCAGGCTCACCGTCCCCGGGTACGCGTCCAGCAGCGCGCGCAGGCGCTCGATGAAGCCGATGTTCTCCGGCTGGGTGTTGTTGTAGTAGTGGTACTGGTAGGCGTACGGATTGTCCGCGCTGAACCCCCGGCCCACGCGCTTTTCCAGCGGCTTGGCCGGGTTGTCGCGCAGTTGCGCGTCGTGGAAGCAAAAGTTGATCGAGTCCAGGCGGAACCCGTCCACGCCGCGGTCCAGCCAGAAGCGCACGTAGTCCAGCGTGGCCTGCTGCACCGCCGGGTTGTGGAAATCCAGGTCCGGCTGGTCGGCCAGGAAGTTGTGCAGGAAGTACTGCTCCCGGCGCGGTTCCCATTGCCAGGCCACCCCGCCGAAGATCGACATCCAGTTGTTGGGCGGCGTGCCATCCTCGCGCGGGTCGGCCCACACGTACCAATCCGCCTTCGGGTTGGTGCGGTCCTGGCGGCTCTCGCGGAACCAGGCATGGTCGATCGAGGTGTGGCTGAACACCTGGTCGATCATCACCTTCAGGCCCAGCGCATGCGCCTTGGCCAGCAGCCGGTCGAAATCGGCCAGCGTGCCGAACAGCGGGTCCACGTCGCGATGGTCGGCGATGTCGTAGCCGAAATCGGCCATCGGCGAGGTGAAGAACGGCGACACCCAGATGGCGTCCACGCCCAGCGCGGCCACGTACTCCAGCCGGTCGATGATGCCGGGCAGGTCACCTACCCCGTCGCCGTTGGCGTCGAGGAAACTGCGCGGGTAGATCTGGTAGATGACGGCACCGCGCCACCATGGAGTCTGCGACATCGAGGGCCCCCCTCCGGGCTTCCATGCACCCGCCGAACGGGGTGCCAAAACGAACCCGACAAGCTTAGCCCTGCACCTTCGGCGATGGCGCTGCATGCATACGTATTCACGTCACGCGCCCCGCTGGTCCGCGCCGGACCGGCCCGCGGAACCACCGGCCGCCGAGGTCATGGGCGGGCGCACCCGGTGTCCTTCCGGCGCGCCCGCTGGCCACCTGCCCGCCGGCCGGCGGGTCGTGGCCGGCCTTCGCGGGCGAAACACGACGGCACCGCCTATAATTAAGGTCAAGCCTGAAAGTCAGACCGCATGACCATCACCGAAGACACCCGCCCCGCGCTGGGCCTGCCCCAGATCCAGACGCTCGCCGCGACCGACATGGCCGCCGTCGATGCGCTGATTCGCCGCCGACTGTCCTCGGATGTCGTGCTGATCAACCAGATCGCCGACCACATCATCTCCGCCGGCGGCAAGCGCCTGCGGCCGATGCTGGTCATGCTGGCCGGCCACGCGGTGGGCCAGGCCGGCCCCGAGCACCACCAGCTGGCGGCGATCATCGAGTTCATCCACACCTCGACCCTGCTGCACGACGACGTGGTGGACGAATCCAACCTGCGCCGCGGCCGCAGTACCGCCAATGCCCTGTGGGGCAACGCGCCGAGCGTGCTGGTGGGCGACTTCCTGTACTCGCGCAGCTTCCAGCTGATGGTCGAACTGGACCGCATGCCGGTCATGCGGATCCTGGCCGACACCACCAACCGCATCGCCGAAGGCGAGGTGCTGCAGTTGCTGCACGTGCATAACCCCGATACCGACGAAGCGGCCTACCTCCGGGTGATCGAGCGCAAGACCGCCGTGCTGTTCGCGGCCGGCACCCGCCTGGGCGCGCTGGCCAGCGGTGTCGATGAAGCCACCCAGCAGGCGCTGTACGACTACGGCATGGCGCTGGGCTATGCCTTCCAGATTGCCGATGACGTGCTGGATTACTCGGCCAACGCCGACGAGCTGGGCAAGAACCTGGGCGACGACCTGGCCGAAGGCAAGGCCACGCTGCCGCTGATCCACGCCATGGCGCACACCGATGCGACCACCCGCGAGCGCCTGCGCGCGATCGTGCAGAACGGCGATGCCGATGCCATGCCCGAAGTGCTGGCCGCCATCCATGCCACCGGCGGCCTGGAATACAGCCGCGCCCGCGCCGTGGAATACGCCGATGCCGCCGAGCGCGCGCTCGACGGCCTGGCCGACAACGATGCCGTGGCCGCCCTGCGCGGGCTTGCCCGTTACGCGGTACAGCGGTCGCATTGACAGAGGGCCTGCCGGCCCACGGTCCCAGGGGTAGAGCCGACCGTTGGTCGGCTGCTCTTCGTCCCGGCGTCGCGATCACCGATAAATGCACCGCGCCCTGCGCGGTGCAGCCGACCAACGGTCGGCGCTACCGGCGTCGTGTCTCGAACCGCTCCTCGAAGAACTCGTCCAGCGCCTTCCAGGCGCGCTTGGCGGCGCGTTCGTTGTACAGGCACCCCGGCGGGCTGTTGGCGTCGGCTTCGGCGAAGCAATGCACCGCGCCGCTGTAGTTGGTGAATTCCCAGTCGACCTTGGCGGCGTTCATTTCCTGCTCGAAGCTGGCGATGTCGTCCTTGCTCACGCCCTTGTCATCGGCGCCATTGAGCACCAGCACCGAGGGATGGGTGCCACCGGCCTTGGCCGGCAACGGTGAGCCCAGCCCGCCGTGCAGGCTGACCACGCCGGCCAGCGGTGCGCCGGCCCGCGCCATTTCCAGCACGGTGGTGCCACCGAAACAGAAGCCGACCGCGCCGATCCGCGACGCATCCAGCGGCGCCTTGCCGGCCTGGGCCTTGAGCACGTCGATGGCCTTCAACGCGCGCGCCCGCAGCACCGGGCGCTCGTTGCGCAGCTTGGTCGCCACCGGCCCTGCCTCGGCGTCGGTCTTCGGGCGCACGCCCTTGCCGTACACATCGGCCACCAGCACCACGTAGTCGTCGCCGGCCAACTGCTTGGCCTTGGCGATGGCCGAGTCATTGACGCCCTTCCAGTTCGGCACCATCACCAGCCCGGGGCGTTTGTCGCTGTCGCCGTCGTCATAGACCAGCACGCCACTGAAGGTGCTGCCGTCCAGCTGCCATTCCACCGGCTGGGTCTTCATTGCCGCCATCGACGGCAGCGCCACCATCCCCAACAGCACCGCCGCTCCCCATCGCCATTGCCTGACCATGCGCCTGCTCCTCCGGATAAGAACCCCGAGTGTAGGACGACCAGGCGAACACCCCGTGTAGAGCGGGGCTCTGCCCCGCTGCACACACCCCGTAGAGCGGGGCTCTGCCCCGCTGCGCACACCCCGTAGAGCGGGGCTCTGCCCCGCTGCACACGCCCCGTAGAGCGGGGCTCTGCCCCGCTGCCGTTCCCCCCCCCTTCGGAATCCAAAGCAGCGAGGCAGAGCCCCGCGCTACGAAAATCTGGCACCCTTGTCGGCCGCTTCTGCACGGCTGCTGCGCCATGACGCTTGTCGATCGATTCCTCACCGGCCTGGTGCCCCGCCTGCCCGACGACGAAGTCGCCATGTGGGCCTGGACTGAAGGGGCCAGTGCTGCCGATCGGCAGCGCCTGCGCGCCCGTTGGCCGCAGGTGCCCGACAGCCTGGTAGACCTGCTGGGCCGTATCGATGGCACGCATTACCGCGCCTACCCCGGCGGTGAGGTCTGCGTGCCGATGCTCGGCTCGGACCTGGGCAGCTACCCGTATTACCTGCGGTCGATCGAACAGATCTTCGAAGACACCGCCCAATGGGACAGCTGGGGCGAGAGCATCCGCTCGATCTACGAAGAATGGCTGGAGGAGGACGCCGACATCCTGGGCGCGGGCATCGACGCCGACCTGCCGATGGGCCAGCGCCTGTGCTTCGCGCACTGCGTCAACAATGGCGGCACCTCGATGCTGTACCTGGATTTCGATCCCGCGCCCGGCGGCATTGCCGGCCAGGTGGTGCGCTACCTGCATGATCCGGACAGCTATGTGGTGATCGCGCCGAATTTCGATGCGTACCTGCAGCAGTTGATCGAGGGCGAGTACCTGTTCATGGGGGACCAGGACGGGTGATGCATTGAGGCCCGGCGGGATGGGCAAGCGCGACGGCAGCCGACCAACGGTCGGCTCTACGCGATGCCGATGCCGGCGATGGCCGTGATCGCCTCCGGGTCGAACCCGGCCAGTGCGGCGAAATGGCGGCCGCGTGCCACGTAGTCGCGGTACACCCCGTAACTGGGCGCGCCCGGCGACATCAACACCACCCCGCCCTGCCCGCCCAGTGCGGTGCGGGCCAGTTGCATCGCCTCGGCCAGGTCAGCCGCCGCATGCAGCCCGAAGCGGCCGGCATCGGCCAGCGGTTGCAGCAATGCATGGATGCGCGGGCCGTTGGCCCCCATCGTGATGATCTCCACTGGCGGCACGTCGTGGGCCATGTGCTGCACGAAGTCGTGCCAGTCCAGTCCGCGGTCATGCCCGCCCACCAGCAGCGCGATGCGCTGCCCGGCGAAACAGTCCAGCGCGGCCAGGCTGGCGTGCGGGGTGGTGCTGATGGAATCGTTGACGTAGGTCAGGCCATCACGCGTACCCACGGTCTGCAGGCGATTGGGCAGCGGGCGGAAGTCCTGCACGGCCGGTGCCAGCGCCGCCGCGTCCAGCCCCAGCGCCTCCAGCGCGGCCAGCACCGCGCACAGGTTGCCGCGGTTGTGGCGCCCGGGCAGGGGCGTGTTGGCGGTATCGAATACCGCGCGTTCGCCGCGATAGACCACCTCGCCCCGCATGTGCCAGCCCTGCGGCTGGTTGAACCACACCAGCTGGCTGTTCGGCAGCGACAACGCGGCCAGATGCGGATCGGCGGCATTGAGCACGGCGATGCGCGGCTGCGCTTCGGTCACCAGGCGCAGCTTGTCGGCGATGTAGCGCGCTTCACTGCCGTGCCAGTCCAGGTGTTCGGGAAACAGGTTCAGCACGATCGCCACCTGCGGGTGCGCGCCACTGCGCGCGACCTCGCCGGTCTGATAGCTGGACAACTCCACCGCCCAGTACTGCGGCGCCGGCTGCGGGTCCAGCACTTCCAGCAACGGCAGGCCGATATTGCCCACCAGCGCGGTGCGCGCGCCGGACGCGCGCAGCAGGTGCGCCAGCAGCGAGGTGGTGGTGCTCTTGCCCTTGGTGCCGGTCACGCACACGGTGTCCTGCACGGTACCATCGGCCGCGGCGTGCTCGGCAAACCACAGCGAGGTGCCGCCGATGAACTGCGTGCCCGCCGCCGTGGCGTGCAGGGCCGCCTCGCCATACGGGCTGATGCCCGGCGATTTGATCACCACCTCGAACGCGGCCAATGCCTCCCCGCTCACGTCCGACCGCACGGTCAACGCGCCGGCGGTTTCCGCGCGCGCGGCCGCCGCCTCGGCCTCGGGGCAGAACAGGGTCAGCGGCAGCGACGGCAGCCGCTGCTGCAGCACGCCGAAGGCGGCGCGCCCTTCCCGTCCCCACCCCCACAACGCAACGCGCTTGCCCTCAAGCTGCGAAATTCGCACGCAGGCGCTCCCAGATCGGCGCCGGGATGCGGTGCTCGCCTTCCAGCACCAGCAACGGCGCGATGCCCAGCTCGGTGCTGTCCAGCTGCGGCTGGATCTCGCTGACGAAACGCTTCACCAGCGCATCTTCGGCCCACTCCGGGCGCGCCGCCAGGGTGGCCATCGCCGCGCGCGATTCGCGGCCTTCGCCCACGCATTCGAACGGCTTGTGGTCCTGGAATTCCAGCAGCGCGTCGAAGCCGCCGGCCTGCTCCGGATCGTCCAGCAGGTTGCGGCCGAAGATCGCCACCAAGCGGGTCTTGGGCATGAACGGAGCCAGCGCCAGGAACACGAAGTGGCACTTCGGGCAGACCCCGCACCAGCGGTTCACCGGGCGCTCGCCCAGGATGTGGAAGTTGCGGTTGCAGCTGGAGAAGTGTGCGTCGTAGACATCGCTCTTGGCGAACTGCCGCGCTACCGCCAGTTCCGACAGCGGGCGCAGCAGCGAGTAGTAATGCAGGTCGGCGGCCACGTGCTGCTCCAGGTATTCCCCGAACGCCTGCTCGAAGGCCCAGCCCTTGGACCACTGGTGGTTCACCTCGCCGGTGCCGGGAATCTGGCTGCCGTAGCTGGCCGAGCGCTCGTTGGAGAACACTACCTGGTCCACGCCCTGCAGCAGCGCGGCCAGCACCATGATCGCCGAGTTCACCGCGGTCACCGGGATATGCCCGTTCCATGCGCCCTGGCGGTTCAATTCGAACAGTTCCGGGGCCAGCGCGCGGCCGATGTTCAGGGTAGGCAGGCCGGTGCGTTCGGCGCAGGCGCGGATCAACTGCGAACCGCCGATCCAGGTGACGGTCTCGGCAATGCCCAGCCCGCGCAGGGCTTCAATGCTGACCAGCGAATCCTTGCCGCCGCCAATGGCCACCAGCGCGTGTTCGCGCAGGCCCACCGCCGGGGCGCTGAACGCCTCGCCGTCCACGGGCAGGCGGAAGCGCCCACGCAGGTTCAGGCCGTTGCGGTAGGCGAACTCGCCCAGGCCGTTGAGGTAGATCTCCTCCACCAGCGCCGCGGTGGCCGCATCGATGCGGTAGCTGTCGATGCGGACCTGGTCGGGCACGCCGGCCTTGTAGTAGCTCACGCCGGCAATCAGGTGCAGCAGGCGCAGGGCGCGCTGCACCGCCTCGGCACGCGCGCCGTCCAGCGCGAACGGGGCGCCGGGAATGGTGACCGTCTCGGTCAGCTCGGGGCCGTCGTCGAAGGCATAGACCAGCTGCGCCACGCCGGTATCCGCGGCGAAATCGCAGCGGACGAAGCGGAAAACGGCAACCTGGTGTTTATCGAAAGCAGTCATGGTGTATCCGGTTCAGAGGGCGGCCGTGCGTGTGCACGGCGCGTCTTCAAGGGTGGGCGGCAGGCGGCGGTCAAGGACCGTCATCGATGACGTCCTCGCGCGGCAGCTCGCGCTGGTTGTAGGTGTTGGCCATGACGTAACCGTAGGCACCGGCATCGGCGATCAGCATCACATCGTCCGGCGCGGTCGAGACCGGCAGCTTGCGGCGCTTGCCGAACACATCGCTGGACTCGCAGATCGGGCCGACCACGTCGAACGCGGCCTCGGCGTAGCCGCCGAGCCGGCTCAGGTTCTCGATGTCGTGCCAGGCGTCATACAGAGCCGGGCGCATCAACGTGTTCATGCCGGCATCCAGGCCCACGCGGCGCACGCCGTCCTTTTCGATCACCTGGGTGGCCGTGGCCAGCAGCACGCCCGATTCGGCCACCAGGTAGCGGCCCGGTTCGATCGCCAGCCGGAACGCCGGGTGCACGGCCTTGACCTCGGCCAGGCCGACGGCCCAGGCGTCCAGGTCGAACGGTTCGTCGTCGGCGCTGTAGGGAATGGGCAGGCCACCGCCGATGTCGATGGTTTCCACGCTGCCGATGCGCCGCGCGAAACCGGCCAGCTCATCGCACATCAAGCGCCAGTGCTGCGCGGTTTCCACGCCACTGCCCAGGTGCGCATGCAGGCCCACCACGCGGGTGCCCAGCTCGGTGGCCAGGCGCACGAACTCGTCCACCCGGGCGATCGGCAGGCCGAACTTGGAGTCCTTGCCGCCGGTACGGACCTTGGCGTGGTGGCCTTCGCCACGGCCCAGGTCCACGCGCAGCCACAACTCGCGGTTGCGGAACAGGTCCGGCCAACGCTGCAGCGCTTCCACGTTGTCCACGGTAACGGTGACACCCAGCGCGAACGCGGCGTCGTACTCGGCGCGCGGGGCGAAGCTGGGGGTGAACAGCACGCGCCGCGGCGACAGCGTGGGCAACGTGTTGAACACGTGCTTGAGCTCGCCGTGCGACACGCACTCCAGGCCGAAGCCCTCCTGCTCCAGTACCTCCAGGATGGCCGGGTGCGAGTTGGCCTTGATCGCGTAGTAACGCTGGTCGATGGCCTTGATCGCGGTCAGCGCGCGTGCACGCGCACGCACCGTGGGCAGGTTGTACACGTAGCGCGGCGTACCGGCCTGGGCGAGCGTCAGCAGGTGCGCGCGCTGGCCCCGCCACCAGGCGGTTTCGCGCGGGCGCACGGTGCCGGCGATCTCGCGCCAGCGCGGGCCGAACACTTCGCCCTCTTCCACCGGCATCGCACCGCTGTCGATCAGCTCGGCGTGCAGAATCGGCAACAGGCCGTCGGCGTCGGCTTCATCGATGACGAAGGTCAGGTTGAGGTCGTTGGACGACTGCGAAATCATGTGCACGCGCTCGCGCCCGAACGTGGCCCACACGTCCGACAGCTTGTGCAGCAGCGAGCGCATGCCACGCCCGACCAGGGTGATCGCCGCGCACGGCACGATGATCTTGACCTTGCAGATCTGCGACAGGTCGGCCGACAGCGCAGCCAGCACGTCGGTGTTGACCAGGTTCTCGGAGGGGTCCAGCGACACGGTGACGTTGGTTTCGGCCGAACCGATCAGGTCCACCGACAGCCCGTGCTTCTTGAACAGCCCGAACACGTCGGCCAGGAAGCCCACCTGCTGCCACATGCCAATGCCTTCCATGGACACCAGCACGATGCCGTTGCGGCGGCTGATCGCCTTCACCCCCGGCACCGGCGCGGCATTGCCGTCGATGCTGGTGCCCGGCAGTTCCGGGCGCTCGGTGTCCAGGATGGCCATCGGCACGCCGGCGTCGCGGCACGGCTTGATCGAGCGCGGGTGCAGCACCTTGGCGCCGGTGGTGGCGATTTCCTGCGCTTCGTAATAGTCCAGGCGGGTCAGCAGGCGCGCATCAGGCACGTCGCGCGGGTTGGCGCTGAACATGCCCGGCACGTCGGTCCAGATTTCCACGCGGCTGGCGCCCAGCAGCGCGCCGAAATACGCCGCCGAGGTGTCCGAGCCGCCGCGGCCGAGAATGGCGGTGCCGCCATCGGCGTGCCGGGAGATGAAGCCCTGAGTGATCAGCATGCGCGTGGGCTGGGCGCGGAAACGCGCGGCCCAGTCGGCATCGGCGCGCCACTGGCAGTTCACCGACAGCCGCTGCGACCAGTCGCTCTGGTTGGGCTGCGGCGGCAGCGCATCCAGCCACTGCCGCGCGTCCATCCAGCCGAAATCCAGGCCGCTGGCATGCAGGTACGCCGCGCCCACGGTGGAAGACAGCAGCTCGCCCTGGCCCAGCACGTCGGCCTGCCAGTCCAGCGGGCGGCTGGCCGCGCGCGGGTCATCGAGCAGCCCGGACAAGCCGGCCAGGCGTTCATCCAGCGCGGTGGCGTCCAGCCCCAGCTCGACCAGGAACTCGCGGTGGCGGGCCACCAGCGCGTCCACGCGGGCACGGCTGTCGGCGGCACCGTCGGCAATGGCGGTCAGTTCGTTGGTGACCCCGGACAACGCCGACACCACCACCAGCACGCGCGCGCCGGTCTCTTCCGCACGTTTTTTCGCCAGCTTCCCGATCGTGTCCCAGCGGTGACGACGCGACACGGAGGTGCCGCCGAACTTCAGTACGATCCAACGATCGACAAGGGGGGAAGCTGACATGGAAGTAAAGAGGGTTTCGTAGTGAGGGGGGATTCGCCCGGCACACCGGCCGAACTCCCGATTCTATGCCAAGCCCGGCCCCGGCAGGGCCTGCGCGGGCACCTGGGCCGCGCCGACGCCGGGCCCGGGGCCGTCCCGGATTGGTAAGCTGCCCGACCGTTTCACAGACCCTGACGCCATGACTTCCCGCCGTTTCCTGCAGTTGGACGTGTTTTCCCCCTACCCCGGCGCCGGCAACCCCCTGGCGGTGGTGCTGGACGCCGAAGGCCTGGACGAGGCCGCGATGCAGGCCATCGCCCGCTGGACCCGTCTGCCGGAGACCACCTTCGTGTTCGCACCGGAGGCGCCCGGCAGCAGCTACCGCCTGCGCATGTTCAGCCCACAGAAGGAAGTGCCCTTCGCCGGCCACCCCAGCGTAGGCACCGCGCATGCGGTGCTGGAGGAAGCCGTGGCGGTGCCGGTGGACGGGGTGCTGGTCCAGGACGGTATCGCCGGCACCCTGCCCTTGCAGGTGGACGGCACGGGCGCGGCCCGCACCATCGCCATCCGCACCCCGCGCGCCAGCGTGGCCGAGGTGGCGCAGCCGGGCGATCCGCGCCTGCAGGCCGCACTGGCCGGCTGGTCGCTGGGCGCATTGCCGCCGGCACGCATGGCCGGTGGGCGCAGCTGGTGGGTGGTGGAACTGCGTGATGAGGCCACGCTGCGTGCGCTGCGGCCGGACTGGGACGCGATCGCCGCACTGGCCGAGCGTACCGACAGCATGGGCGTGTTCGCCTATGCGCGCAGCACGGGCGAGTCGTGGGACCTGGCGGTGCGGGCGTTCGTGGGCAATGGCCGTCGCTTCGAGGACGCCGCCTCGGGGGCCGCCAATGCAGTACTGGCCGCGTGGCTGGACAACCGCAATGCGCTACCCGGCAACGGGCGCCGCTACGTGGTGAGCCAGGGCCGCGAAGTGGGCCACGATGCGCGGCTCAGCCTGCATATCGATGCCGACGGCGATGTGTGGTCGGGCGGCCAGGTGCAGACGGTGATCCGCGGCACCCTGGACTGGTAGAACCGGCCGCGGCGTACCCCGCAGGTACCGCCGCGCTGCGGGTGCCGACCATTGGCCGGCACCCCTGAAGCAGCCGCAGGGCGTTACGCCAGCTCGGCTTCCAGGCTGATCGGCACTGCGCTCAGCGCCTTGGACACCGGGCAGTTCTGCTTGGCGTCATCGGCGATCGCCCGGAACTGGGTGGCGTCGATGTTGGGCACCACGGCCTTTACCTTCAAGGTGATCTGCGAGAGCTGCGGACCGCCTTCCATGGAAAGATCCACCTTGGCTTCGGTATCCAGCGAGGTCGGCACGAACCCGGCCTCGGTGAGCTTGGCCGACAGCGCCATGGTGAAGCAGCCGGCGTGCGCGGCGGCGATCAGTTCTTCGGGATTGGTGCCCTTCTCATCGCCAAAGCGGCTGCTGAAGGCATAGCGGGTCTTGTCCAGCAGGCCGCTCTGCGGCGTGCTCAATTGTCCCTTGCCTGTCTTGAGGTCACCTTCCCAGTGCGCGGTGGCGTGACGCGAAATACCCATCGGTGTGTCTCCTGCGGATGAATGGCAGGACCAGCATGGACGAGGCGGCGTTAGCACGGCGTCGGTCCGGCGCCCACGCCCATCGCGGGTGCTCAGCGGGGCCCGGTCGCCGTGCCGCATGGCGGCGGGAAAACCGCTGTTTTCAAGGGGTTTGGGGCAATCCGACGGGTATCCCGTTGCTCCTGGCCGAGGCCACCGGGCCGATCGCCCGCCCTGTTTTTCGGGCATGTGCTGATGCACTGCAGTAACCGGCAGGCAGGAAATCGCGAACTTTTATGCGATTGCCTATTGGCGGCGCCGCCTGGTTGGCCTACATTTCGCTTGCCGACCGGGTTCGGCGCGACCAAACAACCAACCGTTCACGGAACAGGAAACCATGGCAAAGACCGCTAAGAAGGCTGCCCCGAAGAAGGCAGTAAAGAAAGTCGCTACCAAGGCAGCCGCCAAGCCGGCCGCTCCCAAGCCGATCAAGGACGTACTGAGCAAGTCTGGTCTGGTTGCACACATCGTTGAAACGTCCGGCGTTGTCGCCAAGGACGTGCGCGCCGTGCTCGCCTCGCTGGAAGGCGCCGTCGCCGCTTCGGTGCACAAGAAGGGCGCGGGCAGCTTCACCCTGCCGGGCCTGCTGAAGATCACCACCGTCAGCGTTGCGGCCAAGCCGAAGCGCAAGGGGATCAATCCGTTCACCAAGGAAGAGCAGTGGTTCGCCGCCAAGCCGGCTTCCACCAAGCTGAAGGTGCGTCCGCTCAAGAAGCTCAAGGACGCTGCGCTGTAACCAGCGCGTTTCCTGCAGCACCCGGACGGGACGGCCTTGGCCGTCCCGTTCTTTTTTGATTCCTTCGTTTGGCAACGCATCAGGTCAGATGCCGCCAGAACCTGAGCAGCGACAGCGTGGCTGTACCAGTGTGGGCAGGTACGGGCGGACAGGCGGGACACGCCGCAAGTACGTCCCTGTAGGCTCCGCCACCGCATCCCTGCGGTGGAGGGTCCCGCCCATCCTCCCGCACCTGCCCTTGGACACGCTATCGGTGCACACGGAAACGCCGAGCCTTCACTGCGGCTGAAAACACGCCTCAGTGCGGCTCGCCCGCCGCGGTACGGCCAGGCGACGGCATCGGCTTTTTGCGTCCCCTGACGCAGGGAGACGCAGGCAGTTCCTGGCCCACAACGCAGCGAAACACAGCGTTGCCCGTGGGTGCAAAACACCCGCCAGCGCGCGCAAACGCTGCGGCCACGGCCATCTCCGGCTGCCTGCACCGGCGTGGAACGCACATGGTGGAACACTGCGTGCGGCCGCGCCCGTCGCCGCCGGCAACGGGCACGCCTATGGTGGGTTCGTCCCCCCAACGCCAGCCGCCATGACCAGCCCCTCCCAGCGCTACCGCATTACCGTCACCCCGATCGAGAAGGACGGGTTGCAGTGCAGCGGACGCTGCACGATCGAACTGGAACACCGCGCCCAGCAGGACTGGATGCGCCTGCTGGAAATCGCACGCCGCCAGACCGGCCTGAGCGGTGACGAGCGTGCCGCCGCCATCGTGGCCACCCAGCTGCTGCACGACCTGGCGCGCCGCCACGCGCAGGACCCGAACCACCCGCTGACCGGGCTGCAGCCGCAGCTGGGCGAGGTGCTGCAGGCGCTCGAGGCGATCCAGCAGGCCCCCTGACCACCGCAACAGGCCGCTACACTCTGCCCTCGCCCGGGGAGAGTCCACATGCGTCGTGCCGTGATCCTGTTGCCGCTGCTCCTGCTGGGCGGATGTTCCTGCCAGCGCCATAGTGATGACAGCAGTACACCCCCCGCGCCACCGGCCGCCGATGCACCTGCCGTGGCCGCCACCGACGACACCCCGGCCACCGCACTGGCGGCGGCCCCGGTGGCGGCGCTGAGCGCCGTCGCCGCCGGCGCCGATGATGAGAGCACCGTCGTGCGCGACTACGTCAATGCGCTGATGCGGGGCGACCGTGCCACCGCCGACGCGTTCTGGAGCGGCGGGCAGCCGGCCTCGCGCGCCGACGACGCGGTGCTGCGCCGCCTGGCCGATCACCCCGAACAGGCCGACGTGCGTTCACTGCGCATGGACAGCGAGCTGCCCATCGCCCGCGACGAAGCCCAGCCCTCGCGGCTGCGCGACGTGCCGGTGCGGATCCGCGTGGTCACCGGCGAGCGTACGTTGCGGTTCCAGGGCTGGTACCGGCTGCAGCCACGTGCCGACGGCAGCGGCTGGGAAATCCACGGCGCGTCGCTGCAGCCGGTACTGGACTGACCGCCCGGCAACGACGGCGCCACGACGGCGCCGCGTCCAAGCTGGATTCAGCCGGAAGCGCTATCGTTGGCGTCTCTTCCTTCGTCACGGCCCGCTCCCATGAACGCACGCCCGCTGTTGTCCCGCCTCGCCGCATGCACCGTGCTGATCGCCGCCGCGGTCGGTGCGCAGGCCGCGCCGAGTGTGTCCGGCCGCCAGTTGTCGGTGGGCGCCAGTGACGTGCAGCAGTACCTGGACGGCAGTTTCCCGCGCACCCAGGATGCACTTGGCGGGCTGATCGCCATGACCATGAGCCACCCGCAGTTGGCGTTGCCGCAGGGCAACCGCCTGGACCTGGGGTTTGATATCGCCATGGCCACTGCCGGCAGCGCGCCGGCCGCGCTGGGCAAGGTGAAGTTGAGCAGTGGCCTGCGCTACGACGCCCAGACCCAGGGCTTCCACCTGGACCAGCCGACGGTGGACGACTTCACCCCGGCCAACAACGGCGGCCGCCTGGATTCGCGCACGCGCAGCCTGCTCAATGCCTGGCTGACCGACTATGCGCGGCGCGAACCGATCTACAAGATCGACCCCACCGTGGCCAGCGTGCTTGGTGCGTTGCAGGTGCAGTCGGCCCAGGTGGAGAACGGCCAGCTGGTGGTGACCTTCAACCAGGACCTGGGCAAGCTGGTCCCGGCGGGCATGCTGGGCAAATGATGCAAGGGCGTACCGGCCGTTGGTCGGTACGCCCCAATTCGGTATCCGCGAGGGTCAACCGGCCAACGCCTTGGCCACCGCGTCGGCGAACGCGGGAATGTCGTCCGGCTTGCGGCTGGTGATCAGGTTGCCGTCCACCACCACTTCTTCGTCGCGCCACTTCGCGCCTGCGTTGCTCAGATCGGTTTTCAGCGACGGCCACGACGTCACCGCGCGGCCCTTGGCCAGCCCCGATTCCACCAACAGCCACGGCCCATGGCAGATCGCCGCGACCGGCTTGCCCGACGCGCCAAATGCCTTGATGAAGTCCACGGCCTGCGCGTCGATGCGCAGCTTGTCGGGGTTGATCACCCCACCCGGCAGCACCAGCGCGTGGTACGCATCCGGTTTGGCCGCCGTCAGCGCCTGATCCACAGGCACCGATTCGCCCCAGTCCTTGCCCTTCCAGCCGCGGATCTGGCTGGCATCGCCCGGTGCGATCACCGTGACCGTGGCGCCCCACTCTTCCAGCAGGCGCTTGGGCTCCTGCAGCTCGGACTGTTCAAAACCATCGGTGGCCAGAATCGCCACCTGCTTGCCGCTGAGTGCGTGTGCCATGCAAAGGCTCCGGTAGAAAGGAGCTTTCAGTCTGCCGCGCCGCACATTGGGCAACAGTGACCAGCATGTGCAGGGCGCGTGGGCAGTGCCGGCAGCCACCGGCACCCCGTGTGCGCCGCCGGATCAGCGCTTGGGCTGCAGCATCGTCCCGGTGCACTTCTTCGACCCGCAGCGGCACTCCCAGATCTTCTTCAGGCGCGCGGTGTGGCGCTCGGCCAGGGTGATGCCGTAGTTGTAGGTCAGCTCGTCGCCTGGCTTGATGTCCTTGATCGCCTCGATGAACACCTTGTCGTCGCGGCGGTTGTCGCCCTCGGCTTCCTCGATCACCGCCTCGCAGTTCGGGTCGCAGCTGTGGTTCAACCAGCGCGCGTCGTTGCCCTTGTAGTTGGCATCGATGACGTAATCGTCGTTCAGGGTGAACAGGAAGGTGTGTCCGCTCTCGACATCCCCGGTATCATCGGCATCCACATCGGCGTGGCTGCGCAGCAACCCCTTGTACTGGATGACCCGTTCGCCCTGCTTGATCGGCGCCAGCGCGAATACGCCGTTGCCGTGGATGGAGGACTTGCGGGCTTGGATCTTCTTGGGCATGTGGCTGGCCGTTGCGGAAGGTAGGCAACGATTCTCGCTTAATCTTTGTGATTGCCAAAGCCACGCGATGCCCAGCCCCTGCAGCGTCCCCCGGGATCGCCCCTGAACGGGGTGGGTTGGATGCCCGCAGAGAAAAGCGTACAATTTCAGTCCGCTTTACGATTTCACCCTCCCCATGCTCCGCGTCACCAAACTCACCGATTACGCCACCGTCGTGCTGACCGTGCTCGCCGCCCGCCCGGGCGAAGTGCTCAGTGCGACCGAACTGGCCGAGTTCGCCAGCCTTGAACCGCCCACCGTCAGCAAACTGCTCAAGCCGCTGGCCCAGGCCGGGCTGGTCGAAGGCCTGCGCGGCGTGCGCGGCGGTTACCGCCTGACCCGCCCGGCCGAGCAGATCACCCTGTTCGAGATCGTGGAAGCCATGGAGGGCCCGCTGGGCCTGACCGAGTGCGCCCACGAGCACAGCCAGTGCGGGCGTGAGATGCAGTGCGGCGCCCGCAGCAGCTGGCGGCTGATCAACGACGTGGTGTCTGAAGCACTGCGCGCGGTCAGCCTGGCGCAGATTCTGCCCCCTCTTCCCCTTGTTGATGCTTCGCGCCGCGTGATCGCGGCCGATGTCGTCTCCTGATCCACAGGCAGCCCCCATGGCCACCGATATCCTCGACACCGTCGCCACCGGCGATACCCCCAACCGCGAGATCCACGAGCAGCTTGGCCGCAAGTATTCGGCCGGCTTCATCACCGATATCGAATCGGACTCGCTCCCGCCCGGCCTGGACGAGGACACCATCCGTGCCCTGTCGGCCAAGAAGGACGAGCCGGAATGGATGACGCAATGGCGCCTGGACGCCTACCGCCACTTCCTGACCATGCCGATGCCGAACTGGGCCAAGCTGCAGATCGCCCCGATCGACCTGCAGTCGCTGAGCTACTACTCCGCGCCGAAGGGCCCGAAGTACGCCTCGCTGGACGACGTGCCCAAGGAACTGCTGGACACCTACGACAAGCTGGGCGTGCCGCTGCATGAGCGCGCCAAGCTGGCCGGCGTGGCCGTGGATGCGGTGTTCGACTCGGTATCGGTGGGCACCACCTTCCGCAAGGAACTGGCCGAAAAGGGCGTGATCTTCTGCTCGATGTCCGAAGCCATCAAGGAGCACCCGGAGCTGGTCAAGCAGTACCTGGGCACCGTGGTGCCGGTCGGCGACAACTACTTTGCCGCGTTGAATTCGGCGGTGTTCTCCGACGGCAGCTTCGTGTTCATCCCCAAGGGCGTGCGTTGCCCGATGGAACTGAGCACCTACTTCCGCATCAACGCCGGCCACACCGGCCAGTTCGAGCGCACCCTGATCATCTGCGAGGACAAGGCGTACGTGTCCTACCTGGAAGGCTGCACCGCGCCGATGCGCGATGAGAACCAGCTGCACGCCGCGGTGGTCGAGCTGGTGGCGCTGGAGGATGCCGAGATCAAGTACTCCACGGTGCAGAACTGGTACCCGGGCGACGAGAACGGCGTGGGCGGCATCTACAACTTCGTCACCAAGCGTGCCGAATGCCGTGGCGCGCGCAGCAAGGTCACCTGGACCCAGGTGGAAACCGGCTCGGCGATCACCTGGAAGTACCCGTCCTGCGTGCTGCTGGGCGACGACTCGGTGGGCGAGTTCCACTCGGTGGCGCTGACCCATCATCGCCAGCAGGCCGACACCGGCACCAAGATGATCCACATCGGCAAGCGCACCAAGAGCAAGATCGTCAGCAAGGGCATCAGTGCCGGGCGTGGCCAGAACACCTACCGTGGCCTGGTCAAGGTGGACCGCAACGCCGACGGCGCGCGCAACTACACCCAGTGCGACTCGCTGCTGATCGGCAAGACCTCCGGCGCGCACACCTTCCCGTACATCGAGGTCAAGAACCCGAGTGCGACGGTGGAGCACGAGGCCACCACCTCCAAGATCTCCGACGACCAGCTGTTCTATTGCCGCGCCCGCGGCATCGACCAGGAAAACGCGGTGTCGATGATCGTCGACGGCTTCTGCAAGCAGGTCTTCCGCGAGCTGCCCATGGAGTTCGCGGTGGAAGCCAAGAAGCTGCTGGAAGTGTCGCTGGAAGGGTCTGTGGGTTAACCCGACCGCCGCCGTCGTTTGAATTTTTCAGCCACGCATGGCGTGGCTCTACACCGGATTCGTATCATGCTGAAGATCGACAACCTCCACGCCCGCATCGGCGACAAGGAAATCCTCAAGGGCCTCTCCCTGGACGTGAAGCCCGGCCAGGTGCACGCCATCATGGGCCCCAACGGCGCCGGCAAGTCCACCCTGGGCAACGTGCTGGCCGGCCGCGACGGCTATGACGTGAGCGAAGGCACTGTGCAGTTCGAAGGCCGCGACCTGCTCGAGCTGGCGCCGGAAGAACGCGCCGCCGCCGGCCTGTTCCTGGCCTTCCAGTACCCGGTGGAAATCCCCGGCGTCAACAACACCTACTTCCTGCGCGCCGCGCTCAACGCCCAGCGCAAGGCGCGCGGCGAGGACGAACTGGATTCGATGCAGTTCCTCAAGCTGGTGCGCCAGAAGCTGGCCGTGCTGCACCTGAAGGACGAACTGCTGCACCGGGGCGTCAACGAAGGCTTCTCCGGTGGCGAGAAGAAGCGCAACGAGATTTTCCAGCTGGCCGTGCTTGAACCCAAGCTGGCGATCCTGGATGAAACCGATTCGGGCCTGGACATCGACGCGCTCAAGAGCGTGGCCGACGGCGTCAACGCGCTGCGCTCGCCGGACCGCTCCTTCATCGTGATCACCCACTACCAGCGCCTGCTCGACTACATCAAGCCGGACGTGGTGCACGTGCTGGCCGACGGCAAGATCGTGCAGAGCGGCGGCCCGGAACTGGCCCTGGAACTGGAAGCCCACGGCTACCACTTCCTGAAGGACCGCGTGGTGCCGGAGGCAGCGGTCTGATGAGCGCCCTGCTCGATTCCCTTGCCAGCGGCTTCTGCGGCAACGACGCGCGCCGCGCCGAACTGGACGCCGCCCTGCAGGCCGGCCTGCCCGGCCCGCGTACCGAAGCCTGGAAGTACACCTCGCTGCGCCAGCTGGAACGCCGCAGCTTCCACCCGGCGCCGCTGGCCGCGACCGATGTCGATGCCGCGCTGCTGGCCGACATTCCGTCGCCGCGCCTGGTGTTCGTCAACGGCCGCCCCTCCGAAGCGCTGAGCGATGTGGCCGCGCTGCCGGCCGGCATCCAGCTGCAGACCCTGTCCTCGGCGCTGGCCGCCGGCGACGAAGCCCTGCGCTTTCTCGGCCGCCGTTTCGAGCGTGGCGACGAAGTGTTCGCACGCCTCAACGCCGCCCTCGCCGATGAAGGCGTGGTGGTGCGCGTGGACGACGGCGCACAGGTCGAACAGCCGCTGCAGCTGGTCTTCATCAGCGTGGCCGGCGACACCGACCTGGCCTGGCACCACCGCCACCTGATCGAACTGCGGGCCGGCGCCGCGCTCGGCGTGGTCGAACATCACCTGCACGTGGGCGAAGCCGCGCACCTGGGCAACACCCTGGTGCACGTGCACCTGGCCCAGGACGCCGTGCTCTCGCACGCCCGCGTGCAGGCCGACAGCGGGCGCGCCACCACCCTGCTGCGCACCGACGCCGTACTCGCCCGCAACGCGCAGTACCGTCGCATCGACCTCGAACTGGGCGCCGCATTGAGCCGCCACGAGCTCAACGTGCGCCTGGAGGGCGACAACGCCCAGCTCACCGCCAACGGCGTGTTGCTGGGCAATGGCCGCCGCCACGTGGATACCCGCCTGGGCATCGAGCACATCGCGCGCGACACCAGCTCGCAGATGCTGTGGCGTGGCGTGGCGGCCAACCGCAGCCGCGTGGTGTTCCATGGCGGCATCCACATCCGCGCCGGCGCCGATGGCACCGATGCCAACCTGTCCAACAAGAACCTGCTGCTGTCGGCCGATGCCGAGATCGATACCCAGCCCACGCTGGTGATCGACGCCGACGAAGTGAAGGCCGCCCACGGTGCCACCGTCGGCCAGCTCGATGCCAACGCCCTGTTCTACCTGCGCTCGCGCGGGTTGGCCGCCGACCAGGCCCAGCAGCTGCTCAGCGCGGCGTTCTGCCACGAACCGCTGAACGCACTGGACGCCCGCCTGACCGAACAGCTGCGCCGCCAGCTCGACATCGCACTGGCCCAGGCAGGCGTGGCATGAACCTCTCCACCGCGCGCCCGGCCCCCGATACCGCGGTGGCCCCGGACTGGGACCGCGTCCGCCTGGACTTCCCGCTGTTGATGCGCGAAGTGCACGGCAAGCCGCTGGTGTACTTCGACAATGCCAACACCGGCCAGAAGCCGGTGCAGGTCATTGGCGCGGTGGATGAGTTCTACCGCCGCTACAACGCCAACGTGAGCCGCGCGGTACATGCGCTGGGCACCGAGGCCACCGATGCCTACGAAGGCGCGCGCAGCAAGCTGGCGCGCTTCCTCAACGTGCGCGCCAGCGAACTGGTGCTGTGCAGCGGCACCACCTTTGCGCTCAACCTGGTGGCCTATTCGTGGGCCTTGCCGCGGTTGAAGGCCGGCGATGTGATCCTGGTGTCGCGCATGGAGCACCATGCCAACATCGTGCCGTGGCAGCTGGTGGCCGAGCGTACCGGCGCCACGATCCGCGTAGCCGAGATCACCCCCGACGGCGCGCTCGACCTGGACGCCCTGCGCCGTGCGATGACCGCCGAGGTCAAGCTGCTCGCCGTGGCGCACGTGTCCAACGTGCTGGGCACGGTCAACCCGGTCCGCGAGATCTGCCGGGAAGCGCGCAAGCGCGGCATCATCACCGTGGTCGACGGCTCGCAGGCCGTACCGCACCGCAAGGTGGACGTGGCCGCGATCGGCTGCGACTTCTATGCCATCACCGGCCACAAGATGTGCGGCCCCACCGGCACGGGCGCACTGTGGGCACGTCGCGAGCACCTCGAGGCGATGCCGCCGTTCATCGGGGGCGGCGAGATGATCAAGGAAGTGAGCTTCGAGGGCACCGTGTTCAACGATGCCCCGCACAAGTTCGAAGCCGGCACCCCGAACATCGCCGGTTTCATCGGCCTGGGCGTGGCGGTGGACTACCTCGAATCGCTCGGCTTGGACCACGTGGAAACGCGCGAAACCGAGCTGCTGGCGCACTTCAACGAAGAGCTGGGCAAGATCGACGGCCTGCGCATCTTCGGCACCACGCCGGACAAGGCGGCGGTGGTCTCGTTCCTGATCGAAGGCGCCCACTCGCACGACCTGGCCACCCTGCTGGACCTGGAAGGCGTGGCGGTGCGGTCGGGCCAGCATTGCGCGCACCCGCTGCTGCAGTACTACGGGGTGGCGGCAACCTGCCGTGCGTCGCTGGCGTTCTACAACACGCACGACGAGATCGAGCGCTTCATCACCGCGTTGAACAAGGTGCGCAAGCTGCTGGGCTGACATCACCCCCAACGCTGGGTACCCGGAACGCCGCGAGAGATCGCGGCGTTCTGCGTTCCGGCGGTCCCGCCGCTAGCGGCATACCGGCCGGGTGCCGTCGCCGCCACGCCGCGTCACCGTCACCAAGGTCTCCCGATCACCACCGGAGGACGCCTGCGAGCCCGCCAGGTGGGTCACCTGCAGGGCCGCCCCCTGCCGGCGTACCACCATCACCACAGTGCCGTCGCTGGCGTACAGGTACACCGCCGCACCGCGCGTGCCCATGACCAGACGCTCCGGCGCCAAGCCGGCGCCTTCGTAATGCCGTAGCCGGGCGTGTCCCGGGTCGGCCGCGCCGGGAAAGAACAGCTCGATACCCAACAGGTCGCCACTTTCCGGGTGCACGCAGACATTGCCGTAGGTCCCGGCCAGATCCAGCCCCTTGTCGACCGGGGCACCTGCACCCTGCACTGCCAGTACCACGGCCATCAGCACCCCCGACACGTCCATTCCTGCCCCCTGGTGGCCCAACGCGATCGGGGCAGCGTAGCCCAACGCGCCACCGGCGGCCCGACAATGCGATAATGCGAACACTTCTCATTTGCGCACTTGGCGATGCCGTCCCCTCTCCTTTGCACGGGCCAGCCGCCCGTCGGTCTGCCGTGGTCGCCCCGCCCGCCTGCGTTCGTCGAACGTCATGCGCGTGTCCTCGCGGCCGGCATCACGGTGCTGGCCCATGTCGGCCTCTTCGTGGCCCTGCTCTGGACGCAGGCCTATTCGGCGGCTGACCTGCCGCCACCGCCGGCCGAGCGGACCCAGCTGATCCTGCTGCCGCCGCGTGCGCCGGAAGTCCCGCTGGAAGAGATCGTCGCCCCCACCCCCAGCAGTGCCGCCGCAGTGCTCAAGCAGAAACCCGAACCGCCGCGCCCGTTGCCGCAGACACCGCCGCGCGCCACCGCCAACTGGGTCATTCCCCCGCCCACGCCACCGCAGCCCACGCCCGATTCCCCCGCGCCCCAGCAGCAGGAAGCCTCGGTCGCCGCCGCACCGCCCAGCCCTCCGCTACCCGCCGGCCCCAGCGAAGCCACGCCCGGTCGCGACAGCTGGGAGGGCCGGGTAATGGCGCGCCTCGAGCGCTTCCGGCGTTACCCCAACGCCGCGCGCGCGCGTCGCCAGGAAGGCATCGCCCAACTGCGGGTCAGCGTGGGCCGCGACGGCAGCCTGCTGGCGCTCTCGCTGGAAGCCACCTCCGGCTTCCCGTTGCTGGACCAGGCCGCGTTGGAGACCTTCCGCCGCGCCGCGCCGCTGCCCAAGGTGCCGGAGGACCGCCCGGCACCGGTGGAACTGTCGTTCCCGGTGGAGTTTTTCATGCGGTGAGAGGAGCCATCCATTCCTGCCATCTGTTTACGGCTGGAGCGAAAGGCCACATGTCATTCACCAAGAAAGGGGCGACCTTCCACGTTGCCGTATGTCGATATTCCGCCAGACAGACCAATCGGATCACTCCGCGAATACCGCCCGACCGCCGGGTCGTAATCCCATTGGTAGTTGTGAAACATCCCACCAGTGTCCGTGGCCTCTTGCCCCGGGAAGCGCAGCGCCACCTCGAAGGCAGCCCCGTCCCCATCCGCGTCCATATTCGGCAACTGGTTCCCAAACGCCTCACCTTTGCTGCTCCACTCCCATATCGCCATCACGCGCCGCGTCAATCACCACGCGCGGGGTGCCGGGTGATCGGGCTGCACGTGGCAAGTTCGGGTACGCCGGAGCTTGACGGGCTGATCAAGGCAATCGGGTGGTTGTCCAGCCAGATTGACTGCTGCTGCGGCTGGCCGGTGGCCCTGTAGCTGCCGATCCACTGCCCGGATTCGTCGTACAAGGTGAGCTGTGCATCGCCGGATGCCGGTGCGCGCAGCACGCGCTCGCAACGGTGGTTGTAGCCGTAGCTTTCCATCATCGCCCCGCCCTGCTTGATCGCGCCCATGCGGTTGGCGGCATTGCGGACGAACTCGCGGCGGTCGATTCCGACCGTGTTGCCGGCTGAATCGTGGTTGCGTGCTCCGCCATCCACGGCGGGCAGGCGGTGGCTGTCCACTGGATAGGTGTAGCTGACGGTGCCCACCGCCGTAGTCAGCGCGGTGCAATTGCCGCCGGCGTTGTCACCCGCATCCTTGAGCGAGGTCTGCTGGCCCAGATTGTTGTAGACGCGGCCAGCGTCCGGCGAAGGGCGCCGCCGGTGTCCTCCTCCAAGGCGGTTGCTGGCGCTGTCCACCGTTTGTTGGTCGCTGCTGCCCGAATTTCCAAACCCGAATCGATTTGATCAGCGACGGCCATTCCTGGATTTCCGCCCGCAACCAACTATAACGCGATGGGCAAGAGACCAAGTTAGTTCTCCCACAAACTCGATTGATTAACAATCCAGACACCCGACCTCTTTCGCAAGAGAGCATCTCCGTTCTTTCCAGTTGGAGGGAAACCAACCTCTACGAAAGCAGCATCCTCATCAATGTACATTTTTTCTATATATATGAACATGGACTTTCTATCAAAATTTGACGAAGACCTGACAAAATTGATATTAAAATTCTCTTCTTTGCAAATTTTCGCACTGCGAGGCATTGAATCCCAAAGAACGGTTATTTCCGCAGAGTTGAAGTGGTCACCGGCATACTTATTGAAATCGGGGTTTGCAGCCAACGCCTTGATAACTTCGATGGCGTCAGAGCTGCACTTTTCAGGCGAGTCCGCACCGTTCATCCGGGAGCACCCAGCCAGTACGGTTACCAGCAGCATCAATGTTACCACCAAGAAACTATCAATCAAGCACCGGAATATCTTCTCCATAGACATACTTTTCATAGCCCCAGCCCTCCTCGCCGCGATACTTATCTCTGTTCCAGAAATTCTCGGCAAAGTGCACCAGCTCATGCTCGATAGTTCGATTGAAATTACTCAATAAATCATATGCCCTATCGCCAGCTTCGAATCTATCAAAGTAGCTCTCATGTATATATATCTCACCACCGCCGGGAGTGTATCTACCATGATCATGGCGCATATTCATCGGCGTTATCACCGGACCTACGCAGGGCTCGAGAAGTCGGTCGAGATGACGTCGCCCTATTTTACCGAAGTACTCGAATCCGTCGTATTTCCTCTTGGTCATGCGACCCCTCATCTCGTTCAGGTAGGCAACAGTATTGGGGTACTTTGATTGAACCCAAGCGTGATATCTCAGCAGACCGAATGGATCAACATAGGAAAGCGGAGCCCCGCCCACATACGAGTATGTACTTATGCCCCCAGCCAGCCCAACAGGATCACTCTGTGAATACCGCCCCACCGCCGGGTCGTAATCCCGTTGGTAGTTGTAGAACATCCCGCTAGCGTCCGTGGCCTGTTGCCCCGGAAAGCGCAGCGCCACCTCGAAGGAAGCTCCGTCCCCATCCGCGTCCGTATTCGGCAACTGGTTACCAAACGCCTCCCCCTTGCTGCTCCACTCCCAGATCGCCACGTCACGGATCGGATCGATCACCACCCGCGGCGTACCCAAGTGGTCCGGTTGCACGTAGGCTACTTCCGGCACCCCAGCGCTCGGCGCATTGATCAACGCAATCGGGTAGTTGTCCAACCAGATTGCTTGCTGCAGTGGGTGACCCGCCGCGTCATAGTTGCCGATCCACTGCCCGGCTTCGTCATACAGGGTGACCTGGGCGTTTCCCGACAGAGGCTCGCGCAGGACACGCTCACCCCGATGGTTGTAACTATACTTTTCGACCACAACCCCCGCCTGTTTAACCGCGCTCATGCGATTGGCATCGTTGTATTCGAATTCCTTGGCGCCGATGCTCACGGTGTTTCCTGCAGCATTGTAGATGCGAACCTCCCCCGCCACCGACACCAAGTGGTGACTGTCTGCCGGGTAGATGTAGCTCGTGGTTCCCGACGCCGTCGTAAGTGAGGTTCGGTTGCCGGTCGCATCGTAGGTATAGGCCTCAATAGGCACGCTAGTGTCGCCGTCACGGGTCTCGGTCAAGCGCCCCAACGCGTCGTAGCCATAACTTGCCAGTATGGAGGTGCCGACACCGTTCTTGAGGTTGGTGATCGAGCCGACAGCGTCATAGCCGAAACCAATCGATAGACCGCCTGCAGATGCGTCATGCACAGCCTCTGGCCAATAGTTGAGATCAAACGGGCGATGCAATCGACGGCCATTGCCATACGTCCAACCAGTGGGAGGGCCGAAAGGCGCATGTGTCACCTCACTGACGACAACCTTGCGACCTTTTCCGAGCCGACTAAGTCCTACTTCGCGCACATGACCTTGGGCGTCGCGAACGTAATCGACCACACTCCCATCCGGGTAGGTAACTGCATCCAGCCGACCAAACTTCGTGTAGGCGAAGTGCAGCATAGTCGTGACCCCATCGACAAGCTGCGTTTTCCGAACCACCTGCCCGAAGCGGTCATAGCAGTATGAAGTGCGTCCTGATGCATACAAGACGGTTCCCAATCGGCCTTTTGCGAAGCGCTCGTCTGCCGCGCAGTATTCAGGCGCAACATCGTAGGTATAGCCAATATCCAAGTTCGGATCGGGGTAGGCAATGCCTATCAGACGGTTGAGAGCGTCGTAGTGGTAGGCAGTCTGGATGCCGCGCGCGTCTGTACGTGTCCTAAGATTACCGGCAGTATCCGTAGCGAATTTCGTACTACCTGTGTCGGGGCTCACCTGCCCCGTCAGGTGGCCAAATCCATCGTAGGTGTAGGACGTTCTCAACCCTTTGGGGTCAACCACACCGGACAGCTCATCGAATTCATTGTAGCTGTACAGAATTTCAGCTGCTACACCTTCAAGATCCGACCAAGCGCGGACAGGGCGTCCCAGTGGATCATGCTCAAGCCTGAAGACCCGCCCGAGTGCATCCGTCACTCCCTCAAGATTGTCGCTAGAGTCATAGCGGTGGATCGTCGAGTTCAAACTGGCATCTGAGCTTGCCCGCAACCTCCCAAATTCATCGTATGTCTTGGACAACGTGCGCACCAAGTTTCCAAGTCGATCTCTTCCATCCTCTTTCAGCCTGTTGCCCGCATCATCAAGCACAAACTCCACGACACCATCTCCAGCAGCGCCCACTGAAATCAATCGATGTGCAGGGTCATATGCAAACGCTACGGACTCGCCATCATTCCGCGAGACCTCGCTGATCAGACCCGTCGGCAGATACTTAATTTCGGTACGCGAATGTTCGCCATTACTGGTACCATCCGGCCCAGCAATGGTTACGGCAGATGGCCTACCCCTCAAGTCAAAGCCAAAATGCGAAGTCACTCCGTTGATGTCACGGATGGCAGTTACGCGACCGGCGAAATCGTAACTCAGAACCTCGGCGTACTGCCCAAGGGCGTTGACCGTCTTCCAGAGATCGCCTTTGCGATAGGAGCAAACCAAATTGATGCCACAGCCAGGCTCATCAGCATCGCGATAGATGAATCGGGTTACATCAACGACGTCTGACCTAGGCCCGTCTATCGACATCATCAATCCCAGCACAGGGCAAGCGCCCGCACCGATGTCCGCGGCTTCACAGTATTTGATCGATGTGACTCGGGCATCTTGAGAGCCAGTGTATGACTCGGTAAACGAAACCGGCTGTCCGCGACCATTGTATCTGGTATCCAACGACCGATTGCCTCGCTGAGAACGCGTTGTGCGCCCGGAACTCACCTGCACCCACTCCTGCGATATCCGCGCGTCCGGCGTCCCCGCAGCTTCAGTGGTCTTGGTCAGAAGCACCTGACCAAGAGCAGAGTCAGAGGTTAGGGAGTAGGCGTAGGTGGAGCGAGCTCCCATCCTACTCACTCGCTCTAGAGGTCGACGCCGGAAGTCGTCTCCAGATGCTGCGTATCGTATCGACTCCTCGCCACGTGAGTCAGCGATTCTTGAAACTTTCCTATAGGCTCCATCGGAGTTGAACCAGAATGTTTGACGCCGACCGTTTGGATCAGTGAAGACTGTTGACCCATCGGCCTGGTATGCAAATTCTCCGCGATACGTATCATCGGCATGTTTTGAGACTGTGACGAGTCCATCCACATTGTACTCATAGGAGCTATACCGTACGCCGGACTCGTCGATAATGCCGGTCAGGTGGCTTGGAAACCGGGAATCCTCATACTGGTACTCTCGAAAGGTGGCGTCTGGATACACGGCAGACACAAGCCGGCCATCACTGTCATAGGCATAGCCCACCAGCAGAACGCCCTCAACCCTCACAGCCGTCAACTGCCCCTGCCCACCCTGTGAGGCGTTGTCGTACTCAAAGGTGGCGCTTCGGCCGGTAGCGTGACGCACTCGGGTCAGTCTGCCGGTTCCATCGTAAGTCAGATTTAGCGTTCCGCGCTCTACATCCTCGACCTGAAACAAGCGGTTTGACTCGAATCGAAATATCGTCTTCGGGGTTACCACCTCGTACTTTCCGTTGGATATAGCGATCCGCCATCCTGATCCGTCGACGGCCTCGCCTTCATGGAAGGGCAGCACATCGCCATTGCCTTTGACCAGAGCAGCGTAAGACGAGGTTGATACGTATAGCTGCTGAGCCAACTCGTGCGTCCAAGCCGGGCCGAGTGCAGAATTTGGCGTAGAGTGCGACGAATGGTAGTGTCTGACGAAGCTAATCCAGGGCAACGCGAAATCAATTTCAGATTGATATTTATCGCCGGTGTTTACGTTGCATGGATTGTGCTGAAGATCGTTGGCTTGGCAGAACATGGGGCGGGTGGATAGTTTAGCGACCGCTTTACGCGTGCACGCCTTCTGATCATGGTCCCAGTCCATGTACTCCGGGCACTTCACCACGCGCTCTCGAAGTACCTGAGCAGGAATCCATCCGCGAGGGCAGCTTGGCGGAATCGAGATTTGGGCGTCGTACTGCCTTGTCTCTTGCCAACTATCCCCGCTGTACCACAATCCAGAATCGTGCCAACCCGCGCGCGGCTCAACAATCGTCTTCAGGGGACAATCTTTGCCATTGGCGTCAAAAGCGGCCTTAACCGAGTCAATCGCAGCTTCCAAACTTGCGTGGGGGTTGGACTGGGCGTGCTGCATCGTATACGTCCAGTTTCCGATTACTGGAGGACGAGGAATGGCGCCGTATACATAGATGGTTGAACTACCGGACTGCTCAATTCGCTGTACACGCTCGGCGAGGGCATAAACACCTCCCTGCGCCCTTACCGCGCTTAGTGCCGCCTGCTCGGACGGAAACTCTCCGGCGACCACATTGGTTGTCCATACCTGTGGGACTTGGCTGACTGCCGCTCGCACGATGGTAGTCGGCGCTGCACAGAGTCCCACGATAGCGGCTGCAGCACCGATTATTCTGTTGAACATTAGCGTTTCGTCCTTGATTTCCAGACACTTCCTGTTGAATGAGCTTCTGTCGCTCAGTGGGCAGCACTGCCTGCCACCACCACTGCGAAACTAGCACACGCTGACGGTCGTATTCAGGCAAAGTTAGGGATGCCCGTCACCTATCCGCCAATTTCGATGAGAACGCAGCGCCTCTCGCAGGAAGCATCCAAGCGCCATAAAATGCCGGCATGAGCACCCTGACCTTCCGCGCGGCCACTGCCGCCGACATCCCCGCCCTGATCGCCCTGGTCACCTCGGCCTATCGCGGCGACGCCAGCCGCGCCGGCTGGACCACCGAAGCCGACCTGCTGGACGGCGCCCGCATCGACGCGCAGGGCCTGCAGGCCGACCTGGCCAAGCCGCGTTCGACCATCCTGCTGGCCGAGCGCGAGGGCCAGCTGGCCGCCTGCGCGCACGTAGCCGACGACAACGGCAAGGGCTATTTCGGCATGTTCTCGGTCGACCCCACCCAGCAGGGGGGCGGCATCGGCAAGCAGATGATGGACGCCGCCGAGGCCCACGCCGCCCGCGAATGGGGCGTGCCGGTGATGCAGATGACCGTGATCGACGTGCGCGAGGAGCTGATCGCCTTCTACGAACGTCGTGGCTACGCACGCACCGGCATCAAGAAGCCGTTCCCCTATGGCGACGAGCGCTTCGGCATCCCCAAGCGCGACGACCTGCGCTTCGAGATCCTGGAAAAGCCGCTGGTGGTCCCGGCGTGAGCGACACCTGGACCTTCGTCTGCGCCAGCGCCGACCTGCTGCCGGGCGAGATGAAAAGCACGTTCGACGAGGTCACCGGCACCCCGATCGTGGTGTTCAACCTGGACGGCGAGCTGTACGCCCTGGAAGACCAGTGCACCCACGACGAATTCGAGCTGTCCTCGGGCACCTTTGATACCGCCGAGGCCAGCATCGAGTGCGTGCTGCACGGCGCCCGCTTCGACATCCGCGATGGCCGCGCCCTGTGCGCCCCGGCCTATTCGCCGGTGGCCAGGTTCCCGGTCAAGCGCGAACACAACGGGGTGTGGGCCCGCGACGACCGCGACTGAACAGCGGTGTTTTGAAAATGCGAATCGCTAGCATTACCATGTGCGCCGCGGCCGCCCGGCCGCGCCTGCCCGGTACCCTGTGTCCGCCACCCGTTCCGCCGTCGGTGTTGCTGCCCTGTGGGCCACGCTCTGCGTGGTGCTGCTGGCTGCGGGCTGGCTGAGCGACGCACGCGCCGGCGTCCCGCTGGCACCCCAGGCCGCAGCGCTGCCCGTGATGGCCCTGTCGCCGGCCGATGCCCCAGCCGCGATGCCGCAGGCACCGGCCCCCTGCCCGGAACCCCCGGCAAGTGAACCGCCTTCTGCCACTGAAGGCGGAACCGATCCCGACACCAGCGCCCACGGCATGACCCTGCGCCTGCGCCGCACCGCCTGGGTGGCGGTAGTGCCGCTGTGGCCGGCCGATGCGCTGCGCTGGCAGCGGATGGAACCGTCGCTGCGGCTCAACCCCGGCCACGCCCCTCCCCACGCCTGATCCCGCTGCCACGCCCCGCGTGGTGGCCCGGCCCTGCCTGCGCGTCGCGCAGCCAGCGGCCACGCCTTTTCGCTGCGTTTCCTCTTCCGTTCTCCTTACCTCCCCGCCGCGACCGCCTTTTCCGGCCATGCGGCGGCGTCCGCACCTTCAGGAATGCCCATGACCGTCCGCCCGACCCCGTTGTCGTCCGCCCTGCTGCTGGCCATCGCCGCGCCCGCCCTCGCCCACGCCGAAACCGATACCGCCGCCGACCCGCAGCGCGCGACTGAACTGGACGGCGTGGACGTGCATGCCGAACGCGTGCGCGCGCAATCGTCCAAGTTCACCGCGCCGCTGCTGGACACCCCGAAGTCGGTCAGCGTGATTTCCCAGCAGGTGATCGAGCAGACCGCCGCCACCACCCTGCTGGATGCGCTGCGCACCGTGCCGGGCATCACCTTCGGCGCCGGCGAAGGCGGCAACCCGACCGGCGACCGGCCCTTCATCCGCGGCTTCGATTCGGCCTCGGACATCTATGTGGACGGCATCCGCGACGCCGGCAGCCAGACCCGTGAAGTGTTCGCCATCGAGCAGATCGACGTGGTCAAGGGCCCCAGCTCGGCCTACTCCGGGCGCGGCTCGGCCGGTGGCACCATCAGCCTGGTCAGCAAGACCCCGAAGCTGGACAACTTCGTGCAGGGCTCGCTGGCCGCCGGCACCGACAACTACTACCGCGGCACGCTGGATGCCAACCAGGTGATCGGCGATGGCATCGCCGCGCGCGTGAACCTGATGAAGCACGACGCCGACGTGGCCGGCCGCGATGAAGTCAACAGCAGCCGCTGGGGCATCGCCCCGTCGCTGGCATTCGGCCTGAACGGTCCGACCCAGGCGGTGATCAGCCACTACCACATGGAAACCGACGACCTGCCGGATGCCGGCGGCTTCCCGTACAACAACCCGTTCGCGAGCGGCCCGAACCTGCCGTTGAATGGCGACGGCAGCCCGATCGTGACCAATCGCGACGCGTTCTACGGCCTGGTCGACCGCGACTTCCAGAAGACCCGCGCCGACATCACCACCTTGAACCTGTCGCATGATTTTGGCGGCATCGTGCTGCGCAATATCACCCGCTACGGTGACACCCGCAACGACTACCTGTGGACCCAGCCGGACGACAGCAAGGGCAACCCGAACCTGTTCGGCACCGTCTGGCGCCGCACCAACTCGCGCGCCACCCAGACCGACAGCGTCGTCAACCAGACCAGCGTCACCGGCGAGATCGAGACCGGGCCGCTGCGTCACAGCTTCAACGCGGGCGTGGAGTACAGCAGCGAAAAAACCGTGCGCGGCAACTTCGTGATCGGCGATGTGGTGCGCCCGAATGGCCAGACCACCGGCGGCACCAACAACCCGCTCACCGGCAACCAGAGCTGCCCCACCACCGGCGCGGCCACTGGTTACAACTGCACCGACCTGACCAACCCGAACCCGCACGATCCGTGGTCGGCCAGCCACACGGTCACCCGCAGCAACCCGCTCAACGACGTGCGCCAGACCACCCGCACCAAGTCGGCATATGTGTTCGACACCATCAGCTTCAGCGAGCAGTGGATGCTGAACCTGGGCGCGCGCTTCGACGACTACAACGTGCACCTGTTCACCCCGACCGCGGCGGCCAACGCGCAGCACCTGCGCAACGACACCTCGTTCTGGAACGGCCAGGCCGGGCTGGTGTTCAAGCCGACGCAGAACGGCAGCATCTACCTGTCGTGGGGCACCTCCTCCACCCCGGTTGGCGTGGACGGCGGCGACGGTGCCGACGGTATCACCGCCACCATCCAGGACCTGGACCCGCAGCGCAGCCGCAACATCGAGCTGGGCACCAAGTGGGACCTGCTGGATGCGCGTCTGTCGTTGACCGGTGCGATCTTTGAAACGGAAATGACCAACGCACGCGTGGTCAGCGATGCGGGTACCACCCAGAATGCCGGGCGCAAGAAGGTCAAGGGTGCCGAGATCGGCTTCAGTGGCACCATCGTGGACGGCTGGCAGGTGTTCGGTGGTTACACCTACCTGGACGCCGTGGTCGAAGACAACGGCTTCGTCAACACCGGCACCACCGCCGCCCCGGTCTGGACCGCCTCGCCCTTCAACGGCAATGCCTTCCCCAATACCGCCAAGCACAGCGCCAGCCTGTGGACCACCTGGTCGCCGTCGTTCGTGGAAGGGCTCAGCCTGGGCGCCGGTGCCAACTACGTGGGCAAGGTCTACGGCAACGTCAACAACACCAAGTGGGTGCCGTCCTACACCCGCTGGGACGCGATGGTCGGCTACGCCTTCAACCCGCGCTACAGCCTGCAATTGAACGTGCAGAACCTGACCAACAAAACCTACTTCACCAAGGCGTACGCTTCGCACTACGCCGCCATCGCACCGGGCCGTTCGGCCACGCTGGCCTTCAACTTCAAGTTCTAAGCGATACGTTCCCTCCCGCACCCCGGTGCGGGAGGGGCTGGAGCCGATCATGCTGCTGCACATCCCCGACGTCCTCACCGCCGACCAGGTCACCCTGGCCCGCAGGCAGTTGGCCACGGCCGGCTGGACCGACGGGCGCCTGACCGCCGGCTACCAGTCCGCGCAGGCCAAGCACAATCTGCAGTTGCCCGAGTCCGATCCGGTCGCACGGGCGGTCGGTTCGGCCATCCTGGAGGCACTCGGCCGCAACAGCACCTTCTTTTCCGCCGCATTGCCGCGGCGCATCTTTCCGCCGCTGTTCAACTGCTACCAGCCCGGGCAGAACTTCGGCTTCCATGTCGACAACGCCGTTCGCTACGACTACAGCGCGGCCGGCCAACCGCAACCGGTGCGCACCGACCTGTCGGCCACCTTGTTCCTGAGCGACCCGGACGAGTACGAGGGCGGCGAACTGGTCATCGAAGACACCTACGGCAACCAGCGGGTGAAACTCCCGGCCGGGCACATGGTGCTGTACCCCGGCACCAGCCTGCACCAGGTCACCGCGGTCACCGCCGGCGCGCGGCTGGCCTCATTCTTCTGGATCCAGAGCATGCTGCGCGACGATGGCCAGCGGCGCCTGATGTGGGATCTGGATACCTCGATCCGCCGCCTCACCCACGACCACCCCGAACACCCCGCGCTGGTCAACCTGACCGGCGTGTACCACAACCTGCTGCGGCAATGGGCCGATGTCTGAGCCCGCACTGCCAGCGCTCGACGTGGCGGCACTGGCTGACCAGTTGCAGCACGATCCGGCCGCCGCACTCGCCACGCTGGACGCCACCGCCCAGCGCGGCGACCCGCAGGCGCAGTTCCTGCTCGGCCAGGCCCGGATGGAAGGACGCGGCATCGCGCCCGATGCCGCCGCAGCCGTGCTCTGGTTCGAGCGCGCCGCCAACGGTGGCCTGGCCCTGGCCATGAACATGCTCGGGCGTTGCCACGAACTCGGCACCGGCACCCCGCTCAACCTGGCGCTGGCAGCGGTCTGGTACCGCAAGGCCGCCAACCATGGGCTGGACTGGGGCCTATACAACCTGGCCAACCTGCTCGGCACCGGCCGCGGCCTGCCGCGCGACGACGCCGCCGCGTTTGCGCTGTACCTGCAGGCCGCGCGCGCCGGCCATGCCAAATCGATGAACCTGGTCGGGCGTTGCCTGGAAGACGGCGTGGGCGTAGCCGCCGATCCCGCCGCGGCGCCGGCCTGGTACCGGCGCTCGGCCGAAGCCGGCGACTTCCGCGGACAGGCCAGCCATGCCTCCCTGCTGCTTGCCGCCGGGGATGTCGATGGGGCGGCCGACTGGCTGCAGCGCGCGCTCAGTCATGGCAGCCCGGCATTCCTCGCCCACCTGCGCCCCTCGCTGGCGGCGTCACCACACCCGCAGATCCGGGCCCTGGTAGAGCGCCCGTAGGCGGATCCATCGGCAAGTCGCCTATTCGCAAATCATTCCTATTTGCGTCCGCAAACGTATCTCACTACAATCCGCCGCGCCACGCCTTCGTGCGCGTGGCGCGGGACATCCGTGTCCCCCTTCGCCGATTGTCCAGAGCCGGGAAACCCCCCTTGCGCCACCCGCACCGCCACCGCAGCTTCGCCCCCGCCATGCGCGGGCAGCGTCCGGCGTTGGCGAGCGTGCTGGCCTGGCTGGCCCTGCTGGCGATGCTGTTCACCGGCCTGCCGGTGCTGGAACACGCCGTACCTGGCAGCACCGCCGTGGTGCTGCAGATGCCGGTGGAAGAACGCCCCGCCGGCGGCGGCGAAACCGCACCGCAGGAAGACGCACCGGCCAAACTGCGCCGGGTGGCGAGCGCGCGGGCGGCAAGCAGGCCGCTGCCGCCGCTGCCCGAACCGGTGGATGCACTGGGTGCATTGATGGCCACCCTGATCGCGTTGCCGCCGCAGGTATCGCCGTCTGTTGATTCGGCGCCGGCCACGCCGCTGCCGTCGGCCCCGGGGCTGCGCGTACAGCGCGGCCAGGCGCCACCGCAGGGCTGATCCCGCGCATCGCCTGCGGCGCCATCGCGCCGTCGATGCCGATCACCGCCTGCCTGCCCGCCCTGCGGGCTCCTTCCTGATCTGTGGTGCGTGGCGTGGCCTGCCGGCCGCGCCCGCCTGCGTCCGTCTGCTTTCCTTCGAGGTTATTGCCATGGCCCAGCGCCAGCGTCGTCGCACGTCCCTTTCCCGTTGCTCGCTGAGCATCGCCCTGCTCGGCGCGCTCAGTGCCCCGGCCTTCGCCAACGGTGCCGCTGCCGGCGCGCCGACCACGCTGGACAAGGTGGTGGTCACTGCCGCCGGCTTCGAGCAGAAAATCACCGACGCCCCGGCCAGCATCAGCGTGGTCAGCCGCGAGGAACTGAGCAAGCGCCCGTACACCAGCCTGGTGGATGCGCTGCGCGACGTGGAAGGCATCGACGTGGGCATGGAAACCACCGACAAGAACGGCCGCGCCACCATCTCGATGCGCGGCATGCCCTCCGAATACACCCTGGTGCTGATCGACGGTCGCCGCCAGAGCAACGTGGGCCAGCTGTACCCGAACAACTTCGGCGGCGGCCAGTTCGCCTACCTGCCGCCGCTGGATGCGATCGACCGCATCGAAGTGGTGCGCGGCCCGATGTCCACCCTGTATGGCTCCGATGCGATGGGCGGGGTGATCAACATCATCACCCGGCGCAACCAGGACAGCTGGCACGGCTCGGTCACCCAGGGCTTCACCGTGCAGCAGGACGACCAGTTCGGCGATGCACGCACCACCGACGTGTACCTGACCGGCCCGTTGCTCAAGGACCGCCTGGCCCTGGCAGTGCGCGGCAGCTACTACGACGCCAAGGCCTCCAACCCGGAATGGGACGACCTGCCGCTGCCGGACGGCACGCTGTGGGAACGCAGCATCGGCTTCGGCGGTGGCGGCAAGGCGGTGGCCAACACCAACTGGAACACCGGCCTGCGCTTGAACTGGACCATCAACGACGACCACGACCTGAGCCTGGACTACGACGTCTCGCGCCAGAAGTACGACAACAGCGAAGGCCAGACCGGCACCCTGGACAGTGCCGCCAGCCTGTGGCGCGTGGGCAATGCGACCCTTCCCAACCCGAACGGCAGCGGCACGATCACCCGCCGCGTGGTGCAGCCGCGCGTGGGCTACACCGCCTACCAGCGCTACGAGCGCGACCAGCTGGCGCTGAGCCACCAGGGCCGCTACAGCTTCGGCACCTGGCAGACCACGCTGACCCACACCACCAGCAACAACCTGGGCCGCTCGCTGCCGCTGACCCTGGATGAGCGCGCGGACCTGCAGACGCTGTGGAACGACGTATGCCGCCGCACCGGCGCGGCCGCCAACTGCGCCGCGGGCCGGGGCAATGCGCTGACCGCGCTCAATGCCAGCGAGCAGGCCCGCCTGCAGGCGTTCCTGCCGCGCCCGCTGCGCACGATGGAGCTGGAAGGCTACGTGCTGGACACGATGCTGGACATGACCTTCGGCGCGCACAAGCTGACCGTGGGGGGCCAGTACAACGACACCGACATGGTGGACGGCGTGTTCGGCATGGACGGTGCCGGCTACCGTGACAACGTCAAGCAACAGCACCGGATGTGGTCGGTGTTCGCCGAGGACAACTGGTCGCTGACCGACACGCTGACCGCCACGGTGGGCGTGCGTTACGACGACCACAACATCTTCGGCAGCCACGTCAGCCCGCGCGGTTACCTGGTGTGGAACGCCAGCGACGCGTGGACGATCAAGGGCGGCGTGAGCACCGGCTACAAGACGCCGCGCCCGGACCAGCTGTTCCCCGGCGTGACCGGCTTTGGTGGCCAAGGCGTACTGCCGCTGGTGGGTTCGCCGAACCTGCAGCCGGAAACCAGCACCAACTACGAAGTGGCGGCGTACTACGAAGGCAGCGACTGGGGCTTCAACGTCACCGGCTTCCTCAACAAGTTCGACGACAAGATCGCCAGCGGCGGCACGTTCCCGAACTGCGAAGTGGCTCCGGCCGGCAGCGGGTACTGCGTGGACGTGGGCCCGGGCTGGGCGGCGTTGGGCTACAGCACTTTCAGCCAGAGCGTGAACATCGACAAGGCCGAAACGCGCGGTGTTGAAGCGGCGGCTTACGTGGACCTGCTGGACAGCCTGCAGCTGCGCGGCAACTACACCTATACCAGGTCCGAGCAGACCAGCGGGGTGGACAAGGGCAAGCCGGTGGGCGGTACGACCACGCCGGCCAGGCACATGGCCAATGCCAGCCTGAACTGGCAGCTCAACGATGCGATCAGTCTGTCGCTGATCGGCGAAGGCCGTTACGACCGCTACCGCGACACGCTGGTGGGCAACGTGGGCGGGGTGAGCACCTCGCAGGTGCGCTACTACGAGGACTACACGATCTTCCACCTGGGTGGCAGCTGGAACATCAACCGTCGGCTGACGCTCAATGCGCGGGTCAACAATCTGTTCGACAAGAACTTCGTGTCGCAGTCGTGCGTGTTGATCAGCGACAGCGAGTACAACTGCGTGGACGATTACGCGACCAAGGACCAGCGTCGCAGCTACTGGGTGTCGTTGAACGCGAAGTTCTGAGGAACAAGTGCGTCGGGGCTTTTGTGGGTCTATGGCTGGGTCGGTGGGGGGGGGGGGGGGGGGGGGGGGGGGGCGCGCGGGGGGGGGGGGGGGGCGCCGCGCGCCCAGCCGGAGGCGGGGGCCCCCCC